>CAIMMO010000193.1 GCA_903842595.1 uncultured Alphaproteobacteria bacterium | reverse complement strand
TCGCGCTCAGCCGATGTCAACCCGTCCCCGCGCCGACTCTCGTCACGATCGGCCTGCGCCACCCAGTTGCGGATCGACTGAGCCGTCGGCTCAAACTCCTCAGCCAGGCTCTCCGGCGAGCGGCCAGCGCGCACCAGCTCGTTCATCCGCTCCCTAAACTCGGCCGCGTAAGGCCCCTTTTTCTTTCCCATTGCAGGCTCCTGAAACCCAAATGTTGCGGGCTCCACGAAACCGGGGCAACTTCAGACATATTTTGGGGAAGAGCTGAAGTTGGTTGAGCGCTGGGTCGCCAGACGCTCGACCCCCTGGTTGGCGTTGACGCTGAGCGTCTTTGCGATCTTGGTGACTGTCTTGGCGTGGTGGTTCCCACGCTTTCCTCCTCAGTAGCGCTGCGCATACCGTCTGAAGCATTGGAAGCGGACATTGCATTCACTATCTCTGGGTCGGGCGCGGTCAACGGTCGGACGGACATCTCGTTATGGCATCAGGGCCAAACAAGCATCATATTCCGCAATTCCATCAGCGTGCTTTTGGCGTGAAGCGCTCAGGCAAGCCGAAGGAAATCTGGAGGTTTGAACCCGGCGCCGAACCAGAACTGGTGGAGATCAAGGAGGCCGGGGCAGAGCACGAGTTCTATCCGGAAGATCTGGACGCCAAGATCACAGGCTTAGAGACGGACCTGTCGCGGCTTGTTGCGCGCATTCGCGACCAGGCCAGTGGCGCGTCTATCGATCATGAGGACGCCCGGGCAGTCATCATGCATCTCGCGCCGCGAGCGGCGCATATGCGAGCATCTGTTCAGCACGCTGCCGTTTCGATTTTTGAAGGGGCGCGCCGTATCTTTGCAAACGATGAGAATATGGCGCGCCTGATGGGGCTGAACGATCGTGCGCCGAGCTCTCTGTTTAAGGACCGGCTTGCCCCCGCCGTCGCGGAAGACAAGCGCTTCGAGATGCTCCAGCTTCCCGATCACGTCATTGCCGATATGGTATTCTGGTTCGTCAGGGAGCGGCGCGAGCAGTTTCTAACGTTCTCCCACGCGGATGAGGGCTTCCGGGCCATGATCTCAAAGGCCGGACAGTTAGCCAAGCAGACGCACAGCCAGATTTTGGACCGATTGATCGACCAGCAGAGGCCGGTCGACCTGTCGCAGTACTCTTGGACGGTTGAAGACGCGTCGCCACCGTCGGTCATCATGCCTGACTGCATCGCCATTGGGCTTGAATACGACGGCGGCGAGCATCCGTTTATGATGTCAAACCGCGCCAAGGTGGCGACCGTGGTCTGCGCTCTTTCATCCACGAAGCTCCTCGTCGGCCGACGTAGCGACGCGCCAAGTGTCGATCTGACCAGCTACAACAGAATGGCGGCGCGCTGCGCCACAAGCTTCTTCGCATCTACGGACGACCCTCAGCTTGCCCAATTGAATTCGATCATCGGCGAGAGAGCGACGGTCGTCATTGACGATGGTGTCGCCACCGCGTTGGTCGAGTACGAACCACCGGCAGAGCCCGACGATGAAGAGAGACGTCTGGATCCGGAGGTCGAGGCATCAGTCGACCCAGCCGACTTGTGGCCGCCACTCCCGCCGTTTCAGATTACTTTTGTCTCGTGGGCCGACGATGGAACGCCACAAAAGATCGGAAATGTAGTTGGCAGCATGGCCGCAGCGTTGAGAGAGCGAATGCCGCTTAGACGCATCGATGGAATGACCTTTGCTCACGACTATGCTGCCGCTTTGGGCGCGATCGAGCGCGGTGTGCCAGGGCTAGAGCCTGCGAAGACAGTGGGTCCGGAGGTCGGCATTGGGTACGCAATGTGCGTATTGGTGATGCGCGACGACATGCTCAAAGGTCGGCTAGTTTTCGCTGACTGGGTTGGATACGCACTCGTCAACGATGAGGATGAAAATCTACGGGGGTTAGCGCTCCATGCCGTGGCCCAGCTCTTCACGCAGGTCGCGATAACGGAAATTGTGGACGAGAGTTTCCCCGAACTCATCCTTCAAAAGACATATGACCCCAAGATCGGTTGGCAGTTTCCACTGGTCTACCCCGCGCTAGAAGGCTACGTGGCGTCGCTTCATAGCGCCTGCTTTGGTGACAAGCAGGAAATACTTGGCATGTACCGGCAGGCGCTGCGCGACGCGCTGAAGCATGCCCATGATACGATCCTGCCTGCGAGGCTCGACTATCGATACCACGGTGACTTTCCGAGATTCTTGAAGGTTGTGGAGCAGGCGATCCAGCGAGTCTTGAGCTGCGCTGCCTCACTACTCGGGCACTGCGAGGACACTGGCCTGCCAGTTCTGGGAAATGAGCCAGAGCTCGCTGATGCGCTTGAGCAATTCAACCTTGGCCCGTGGCTGAAGATGTTTGGCGCCGATCTAAAGGCGTTTGAGGAACGCTTCGGCACTTGGAAGTCGCTGGACGAACTGTTGTACTTCAACGGTCACGTCAACCGGCTGTGCTGGCAATACGGACTGTTCCCCAGTTCGGCTGAGAGCGATGGCGGATTTATCCATGTCCCGCTGGTCACGGACGCCCAGGCTCTTTTCGAAGCAGACGCTGAAAATCGATAGGGAACGCCGGGCTATCAATCCTGCGCAGCCTTTGCTTGAGCCGCCAGGAAGTAGCTGACCCCTTCAATGTTGTGTTCTGCTCCCCATCTTCTGCGCGGAGACCGGGGTCGGTTTCATTGTCTTGGAGTTCGAGATGTCGGCCGCCTCGTCGCCGCCGGATGCGTACCGCCGCAACCACTACGTTCCGCAGTGGTACCAGCGCCGATTCTTGGCACCCGGTGATCCCCAAGCGAAGCTCTTCTACCTGGACATGAAGCCTGACCTCGTCAGGCACGACGATGGCGTGGAACGTCCGCGCAACGCCCTGCTGCGATGGGGGCCGGTGCGGTGCTTCAAGGAAGATGACCTCTACACAACGAGACTGGGCCGCCTCCAGTCCACCGAGATCGAACGCAAGTTCTTTGGGCCAATCGACGAGGCGGGACCGAAGGCGTTGGAGTTCTTGGACTCGTTCAACCACACCCACATCCAGCACGGGGCGCTCAATACCCTCGTCGAGACTATGAGCATCCAGCGGCTGCGGACGCCGAAAGGTCTGGAATATCTGGCACGGCTTTCGAAGGCGAAGCGAAACGACGTGCTGATGCTGATGCAAAGCGTGCGTAACATGCACTGCGCCATCTGGACGGACGCGGTGTGGGCAATCGTGGACGCCTCGAAATCGCCCACGAAGTTCATCGTGTCGGACAATCCTGTGACCTTCTACAATCAGGACTGCTTTCCGGGCGGCGACGTGTGCCGGCGGCTGGGCGATCCCGATGTGCGAATGGTCGGTACGCACACGATCCATCCGCTGTCGCCCGACAAAGCGCTCGTGATCACAAACCTGGCTTGGGTTCGAAACCCCTATCAGAAGGGCATACGGGTCCATCCCAACCCCGAGCTATACCGGGGCGCCGTTTTCAACTTCACAGGCGTTCAGGTCGGACGCGAACTCTCAGAGCACGAGGTCCGGCAGATCAATTTCATCATCAAGGCCCGCGCCCGCCGCTACATCGCTGCCGCGAAAAAGGAGTGGCTCTATCCAGAGCAACACCTCGGCAACCCGAGCTGGCGTTTGTTCGGCGAAGAGCACCTGCTGATGCCCGATCCCCGGCTCATGACTTTCTCTGACCAGTTCGTCTTTGGTTACGAGGGTGGAGGCAGCCAGGTCTTCGACGAATACGGACTGAGGCCAGGACAGCGCGGCTTTCAGGACAAGCAGCGGCACAAGGCCCAGTGGGATTCCTTCCATCGCTTTCGCGGCGAATACGCCCGCACCTTCGGCCCGCAAGCTCGGGGCGATACGCTTGAGATGGGCGGACGCTCAAACGCTGACATGGTCGCTCGCATGCACGACCACCACATCCAGCACGAGCGGGAAATCGTCGACCGGCTCAGCATCCCGCTCCCAAAAGTGAAGAAGAGAAGCGGCGGACTTGCCTGAGCAGGCGACGTACTGGTGAACTTCGGTACTCGCTCGGTGCTTGCACGAATCGTTGACATCGCCTGACGATCGGCAGTGCGCAAGATCTGGAGTTTATTGAGTTTTTGGCGCGCCCGAAGAGATTCGAACTCCTGACCCCCAGATTCGTAGTCCGAATGCCATTCCACGTTCTGTTGTCCACGGTTTCATCAACCAAACGCGTATCTTGAGGTCATGCGGCCTCTTTGGCCTTAATGGTCGTGCGACCTTGTGTTTTCGGACTCGGCTAGAGCGTAAGCCGCCGGGTCACCATCACGCTAATCCTAGTCCCTGCTCCAACCCGTATTGTCGGCGGTATTGCCAGTCCCCGATCAACAATGCGGCTGGTCACACCGCTCGCGCTGCGCTGAACGCCATCTGCAATCGCGGCATCAACAGGATCGCGCGAGATCGCGCCGATGCCGCCATAGGTGAGCTGCGGCTCCTCTGTGGTCGCAACGCCGACATTGATCAGCGTCCCGAGGGCCGCTGCGCCGAACACATCGCTCCAATGGCTGTCGACCTCACCTCTGACTCCGGCAGCGCCTGACGGATCAGCGGCTAGCTCATCCAGGACCACTTCATCGCCATCCAGCATGATCAGTCGCGACCAGATGATCGCAACGCGGCTCTGGCCGTAGCGGCTTGAGGATCTGTACTCGCCCATCAGCCGGGCGCCCTGCGGGACGAGCGCAATGCGACCGGTGGCGCTGTCGTAGATCGTCTGCGTCACCTGCGCGATGACCGGTCCGGGAGATTCTGAGTTCAGGTCCGTGACCAGGCTCGCCGGAATGATTGTTCCCGGGAACAGCACGCGTGCGCTGTCGGCAGCGCTTGCGGGCTGGTCTTCGTTCTCAGGCACGACTGCTGTGAGAGGAGAGCGCTGCGGCGTCTGATATGCAATCGGTTGGGCTGACGCTGTATCCGCCCTGCGCGGTTCCTCCCGCAGCGCGAAGAAAATCCCCGACCGGTCCGCAGCTGCAGCTTCTGCGATCGCAGGATCGGGTGCCTCGGGCGGCGCATAGGCTGCAGGCGTGCTCCAGTCGTTGTCGTAGGCCGGCATGTCACCCGGCATGGGTTGTGCCTGCGCAAACGCCGCCACGTCCCCGGGCAGGGGCGGGCCAAGCTGTGGGGGTCCTGCCTGATCAAATGGTACCGGCATCTGGTCTCTCTGCTCAGCCTCCTCAAGCGCTGCCGCCTGCGCATAGTCGGCCGGCAAAGCCTTGATCGCGCCCTGCGCCATTTCCGGGCGCGCCGGATCGGACATCATCGGTTTGGTGGTCGCGGGCTTTGTGGAGGGATTGCTGGAGAACGCGCCTGACGCCAGCAGCAACACGACCGCAACGCCGCCGCCAGCCGCCGTGAGGATGGCAGGCTTATTGAGCCCGCGCGCGCCGGGTCCCTTCACACGGATCGTCTCAAGCGGTGGCGGTTCGGTCGGGTTTGCGAGCTCCTGCTGTGGCGGTTCGTCGGCGCCAGCATCAGGATTGGGCGGGAGGCCATCAGCCATTGGGGCCTCCATTCGTGCTCACCGCAGCGATTGGCGTCTGCCGGATGATCACGACCCTCTTCTGCGTCCAGCCGGAGCCAAGACGGAGCTCCGCCTTTTTGAACAGGCGATCGACGATGTAGTACTTGCCGCGGATCCGGTAGTTCACGGCTTCGAGGCCTTCATCGCCGATCACATGGAGCGGCGGCGCCTCGATCAGGTTGTCCGGCATCTCGATATAGACCTGTTTGCCATCATCGAACGCCGACAGCGGCCGCCAGTCCGGCTTGTCGCCATCGATGCGGTAGCGAAGATTGAGTGTCTCTGGCGTGAACACAGGCGACGGAGGAGGAGCGGCTGCCGGTTGCGGTGGCGGGGGTGGTGTGGTGGTGGCCAGCGTCATCTCGGCCGGATAGCGCCAGGCGACAGACGCCATGGCCGCGCCTGACGTGGATTTGAGGTCAATGTGGTAGACGCGCCGGTCCGTCATGATGACGAGATTGGTCGCGAGGTTGGCGGCATTCGGTTTGACGAGGATGTGGGACTGGATGTTGCCGGCAATGCCGGACTGCGCGTCACCGACGATCCACCGTGTGGTGTCGCCTGCAGAGACGGAGAGCAGGGTCTCGCCTGGTTCCAGCGCGATGTCGGTGATGCGCTGCGGCGAGGCCTGGACCGCATAGAGTGCGCCCCGCTCATAGGCGAACTCATGCAGGGCGCCGACAACCGATGCATCGCTGGGTCCACGTGTTGCGGCCTCGTTGCTGGCGGAGATCGAAGCGCCATCCTTGGGTGATGGCTGCGCCAGCGCGGGTGAGCCCGGCATGAGTGTGGCGATGCAGGCGGAGAGCAGAAGAGGGCGTGTCATTGCTGGAGATCCCGTGACCAGTTGAAGGCGTGGACGTAAAGACCGAGCGGGTTCTTCGCGAGCTGCTCGGGCGAGGAGGACGGCGCAATCACGATGCTGGCGACGCCGGAATAGCGCTCGACATCAATGAGCGTGCCGCTGGCATAGGTGCTCTCGCGCCAGCGCAGCTGAAAACTGTCCGGCGAGGCGCGCACGACCGAGATCACCTCGACCGCGACTGTCCGCTTGCCGACCTTTGCAAATGGATCGTCCTCCTTCGCCATGGCGTTCAGCACCTGCGCGCCGCCCTGCGTGGTCCAGTCATAGGCGCGCAGCCAGTTCTGGCGGACCACGATGGCGTCTGATGGCAACCCCCGGATCATCTCGATGAACCGCGCCAGGTGCCAGGAAAGCTGGGCGTCGCTCGGCACGTAGGCCGTCGTAGCGGGGCCTACGAGCCGCGCTTCGCCCGTCTGGTTTGCTTCGATCACGAACGGAACTGCTGCAGGGCGGAGGGCCAGCACCACCACGCCTGTTGCCATTGCTGCGGCAAGCGCAAGGCTTGCGAACGCGGCCGTGCGCCAGGTGCGGGCATGGGCAAGCGATGAGCCCATGCGGTTGTCCCAGAGCTGCTGGGCCTGCCGGTAGGGCGTGTCGGGTTCGGGTGTCCGGCCAGGACGCGAGGATCGCCCCCGGCCAGACGAAGTTGCGGTGAACATGGTTCTAATCCCTCTGCTTGAGATTGGGGCCTTCGGACGCGCCGCCGCCGTCGCCGGCGTTCAGCGTGTGAGCGGCAACCAGCACGCCCTCGCGGATCGACTGGGTGCGTTTGAACCGGTTCGCCCAGGCGGGTTGGCCAGAAGTGGAGGACGATGCGGTGGAGGATGGAGAAGCGGATGCGGGCGCGTGCGCCATTCCGGGGGGAGGCGTGATCGCGCCAGCAGCGCCGGCAACAGCGCGCTGGCCTGCCGTTCCCCGCGCACGGAAGTGACCGGCGACACGGCCTGCTGCCTGTCCGAGACCGCCAGCCGCCGACGCGCCAAGTCCCACGGCCGCATTGAGCGGCGCCGCGATCGGACCTGAGAGGCCGGTGCGCATGGCGCCGAGCGCGGTCGCCGCGCGCAGGCCGCCGGCGGCGGACACTGAACCGTTGGCCGCCGCGCGTGTGGCCCCGACAGCAGCGCCCGTTGCGGCACGACCTGCTGTGAACGCTCCCGCACCAGCTCCACCAACGCCCAGCATCGTTCCGGCGGCCGCGCCCGCCGAGAGCTGCGGCGCGCCGGAGACGAGGCCCGCCGCGATACGCGGGCAGAAGATCGCCAGCCCCATGAGCGTGAGGGCGCCGAGCACGACCGCAAACGCCTGCTCGATCGTCATGTCGTCAGGCGACAGGGCCGTCCGCAGCGTTGCGAACATGGTCGAGCCAATGCCGATCACCACCGCAATAACCAGCACCTTGATGCCAGACGAGATGACATTCCCCAGGACGCGCTCGGCCAGAAATGTCGTCTGCTTCCAGAACGCGAACGGCACCAGCACAAAGCCCGCCAGCGTCGTGATCTTGAACTCGACGATCAGCACGAAAAGCTGGATCGAGAGGACGAAGAACGCCGCAATGACGATGATGCCGCCGAGGCAAAGCAGGATCACCTCGGCGAGATTGCCGAAGAACTCGAACGGTCCGGGCGCAATCGTGCCGATATGATCGAAGATTGGCTGTGAAGCGGCAAGACCCTCAGCTGCAACCAGCCCGGGCTTCAGGAGATCGGCCGGCGAAAAGCCGGCAGCTGATGCCTGAAGCCCAAGCGTCGCAAAGCTGTCGAATACGATGGTCGACAGAAGCGCGAAGTTGCCGAAGATGAATGCGAACGCGCCGACATAGAGCGTCTTCTTCACAAGGCTCTGGAGGATGTCGTTCTGCCCCCAGGCCCAGAACAGCGCCGCCAGCGTGACATCGATAACGATCAGGATCGCCGCAAGCGACGTCACATCCCCCGAGATCAGGCCGAAGCCTGAATCGATGTAGGTGATGAAGGTGGTCAGAAACCCGTCAATGGCCGAGAAGTCGTTCATGGCGTGTGGCTCGCAAGCGGCATGGGTTGCGCGTTTCTGCTTGTGTCTGGGTGTGGGTCAGGTCTCAGGGCCAGGGCGGCGCTTCGGGATGGGCGGTGCGTGCGCCGCCGAAGAAGTGCGCATGCTGCGCCCGCGCCTGGGCCAGCACTTCCAGCTCACGGGCGCGCTCCAGCGCCTCGGCGCGCGATTGCGCGACCAGCAGCGCCTGCAGCCGCATTGCCTGCTGGGCCTGCAGCGACAGGAGCTCGTTTGTGGCCTGCTGCGCCGCAAGGGCGCCGGTTGCGTTCGCGCTTGCATCCGCCAGCGCGCTGAGGATGCGCTGGTCATTCCTGAGTTGCTCGGTCGTCTGCGCCTGCAGGAGCAGGGAGGACTGAAGCGCGGAGCGGGCATTGTCCATCTGCTGAGCGGCCGAGCGCGCGCGGCTTGCGATATCGGTATTGCGATAGTCCCCGGTGTAGAGCGTCTCGAGCGCTGCCCGCGTCTCGTTCACCTTGAGCGCAAGCCCGCGTGCCGCATTGATGAGCTGGTCCAGCTGGTCGAGCTGGCTCATGAGTTCGGGCGCAAAGGTGCGTCCGAGGCTGGTGAGGTTCCTTGCGTCATTCTCCAGTTGCCGGATCTGGTTGGTGATCTGCAGCACCTGGTTGCGGACCTGCTCCAGCGCCCGCGCCGCACTGAGTGCGTTCTGGATCAGATTGGTCGGATCGAAGACCGCAAGCTGTGCCTGGGCTGCTGGCTGCAGCGGAGAGATGATCGCCACGGAGGCAAGCATCAGGCGGAAAAAGCCAAAGAGCGATGACCGGTACATCAGACAGTCTCCATTGTGCGGTGGGAGGGGTTGGTGGGGCTGCGCTCGGGCGCATCGATTGCGTCGAGCACCCAGGCGAGCTGGCGGGCGCGCAGGAAACGGCGCCAGAACGGTGTTGACGAGGCTTGCCGCTCAAGGGCTGCGATCGTGGCGCGGGCGTCAGGGTCAGACGCCGTGCAGAACGCCAGCGCCACGGGCCCGAGCGCCAGTTCGAACAGGCGGCGGCCCTTGGGGCTCGCATAGTAATAGTGCCGCTTTCGTTGCGCGGTTGCGATCAGCTCGATCTCGGTCTCGTTGAGCCCGAACCGTTCATAGGCCTGCCGCTGCTGCGGCTCGAACGCGCGCTCATTCGGCAGGTAGATGCGCGTCGAGCAGCTCTCGATCAGGGCCGGCGCAATGCTGCTGGTCGCGATGTCCGCCAGCGACTGGGTTGCAAACACCACTGCGACGTTTTTCTTGCGTAGTGTCTTGAGCCATTCGCGGATGCGGGCGGCGAAGATCGGTGAATCGAGGAACAGCCAGGCCTCATCGAGAATGAGCAGGCTGGGACTGCCATCGAACTGCTCTTCCAGCCGGTCGAACAGGTGGAGCAGGGCAGGCGCTGTCGTCCTGGGCCGCGCCATGATCTCTTCCATCTCGAACAGGACAAGGTCGGAGAGGGTGAGGCGATCTTCCGCGCCATCGAACACGCCCCCCATCGCGCCTTCCTGCGTGTAAGGCTGGAGGGCGGCCTGCACGGCGGCGTTCTGGACCAGAAGCCGCAAGCCTGTGAGATGTCGCTGCTCGGGCGGGGCAGACATCAGGCTGCCCAGCGCCGACCAGACCGGTTCCTTGACCTCCGGCGTGTCGGCCAACCCTTCCTGAGCCAGAAGCGTCATGACCCAGTTGAGGGCGTCGGCGCGTCCGTTCGGGGTGTCGATGCGCGCCAGCGGCTGGAAAGCGGCAACGCCGTTCCCGCCAAGGTCGATCGCGGTCCCGCCCATGCCGAGCAGGGCCGCGCGCGCCGAGCCGCCCTTGTCGAACACGAAAACCTTTGAGCCGGCAAAGCGTCGCCACTGCAGGGCAAGAAATGAGAGCAGCACGGATTTGCCGGCCCCGGTCGGGCCGACAACCATGGTGTGGCCGACATCGCCGACATGCAGATCCAGCCGGAATGGCGTCGATCCATCCGTGCGCGCAACAGCCAGCGCCGGTGCGTTGAGGTGCCGGTTGCGGGCGTCCCCCGCCCACGCGGTCGAGAGCGGCGCGATGTGGGAGAGGTTGAGGGTCGAGACCATCGGGTGGCGCACATTGGCGTACGCGTGCCCGGCGAGGCTGGAGAGCCAGGCTTCGACCGCGTTGAGGCTTTCCGCGATGGTCACAAACCCGCGTGAGGCAATGATGCGCTCGGCATTGCGGAGTTTCTCGTCGGCCTCTTCGGGCGTTTCGCCCATCACAACCAGCGTCGAGGTCAGGAACCCGAACCCCACTAGCTCGGAGCCAAGTTCAGCCAGCGCTTCATCGACCTCTTCGGATTTTGCGATGGCGTCGGGGTTGGCGAATGTCGCCGCCTCCTTGGTCAGCATCTCCTTGATGAGCGCGCCCATCGACTTGTGCTTGGCGAACCAGAGCCTGCGCCATTTGATGAGTTCGCGCTCCGCCTCTTCGCGGCCGAGGCAGACGAACCGCGTCATCCAGCGCCACGTCATGGCCGAAGCGCTGAGATCATCGAGCACGCCCGGATGCGTGACCGGCGGGAACCCCTTGATGGTGAGAACGCGCAGATGCTTGCTGCCGAGCATCGGCGCGATGCCTCCCACCAGCGGGGCGTCGCACAGCATCCCATCAAGGAACGCCGCACCTCTCGGCGCGCGTACGTTCGTGGCCCGCGGTGAGACCTGGCGCTTCAGGTAGGTCAGCGTCTCGTCATCGCTGAGCGCGTGGAACTCGGCGACAACGCCTTCGAACATTCCGAACGCCTGGGCGACGCTGCGCTGGAAGGCCTCCAGCGCTTCGCGGGCGACACGGCGATCGAGCATCGCCTTGCTGGAGGCCTTTGTGCGGATGGTCTTCCTCGGGGGCGGCGACGTCGCCGTCTTCTTCTGATCGATCTCGAAGAAGAAGGCCGACGCCTTGGCATGTGCGTCAGCTGGAGGCGTCCATTGCAGGGTGAGGTGATGCACCGTCTCGAACTGCGCCCCCGCCTGTTCAAACTGTGCGGCGCGCTCCGAGTCGATCAGGCGCGAGAGGTCATCCTCGAACGCGCCATCGGGATAGTCCGTGATCTCGCGGCGATCCGCTTCGATATAGACAGCCCAGCCATGCCCCAGCCGCCGGAACACATTGTTGGCGCGCGCGGTGAACGCGACCAGCTCTTCCGGTGTGGACGAGCGCACGTCAGGTCCGCGGAACCGGGCTGTCGCCTGGAAGGAGCCGTCCTTGTTGAGGACAATGCCGGGAGCAACCAGCATGGCCCAAGGCAGATAGTCTTCAAGACGGTTGGGCGTGTGAGCGTAAGGGGCAAGCGAGAACATGTTCAGATCCGTTGGGAGAGAGTCCGTTTGAAGCGTCAGGTCTCGAGGCACCTATGTCTCGAGATGGGTGGGGATGCGCATGGCGCGGCTCATCACCTCGACCGCGTCCGGATCGCGCCGGGCGAGGAAGACGCCGAGCACATGACCCGCGATGCCCAGGATGAGCCCGGGGAGGAGGGCTCCGGCAAAGGCGACAATGGCCGCCAGCGTGCCGTTGAGAATGGCGTAAGACCGGGGAGCACCGCCCATGAGGAGGGGAGCGGTCAATGCCTGCCGAACGGGCGCCACAAATCCTGGAACATCGCGGGGGTCGCGCATCAGAGCTTCTCCGTTACGGGATCACCGCACCACCGCCGCCAACCAGCGGCAGGAAGAAGCTCGCCGCAGCGAACGCGATGGCGAGGCCGAACAGGATCTGCAGCAGCTTCTTGAAGCCCTGGCCGACATCGCCGAACGCCAGCGTGAGACCGGTTGCGACGATGATCAGGATGGCGACGATCCGCGCGACCGGGCCGGTGATCGAATCCAGCACCGCTGTCAGCGGGCCTTCCCACGGCATACCGCCGCCGGCGGTCGCTGCGTGGGCTGCCCCGCTGATGAGGACGGCGGTCGCGCCGAGGGTTGCTGCGCGCACGATTGCGCGCAGCGTCTTGGTCAGTCTCATGGTTCACTCCTGTTGGTGGGTTCAACTTTGCCAGGTTCAGGCGCGTCAGCGCCTCGCGCCCCGGGCCGGGGTGCGTTGGGGTCCGGCGCTTGTGGGGTAAGACCCTTGGGCGCGAGGATTTCCGGGATGCGCCGGCCGGCAGGGCCGCCGCGCTCCACAAAGACGATGAGATCAATGGCTTCTGCGATCAGTGCGCGCGGCGGCGTCTCGCAGACTTCCATGGTGAGCTGCTCAAGCCGCGACAGAGCCGCAGATGCTGAGTTTGCATGCAGGGTCGCGATGCCGCCCGGGTGGCCCGTATTCCACGCCTTGAGCAGGTCGAGGGCTTCGGGGCCGCGGACCTCGCCAACCACGATGCGATCAGGCCGGAGCCGGAGCGTGGAGCGCACCAGGTCCGACAGCGAGACCGATCCAGGCTGCGTGCGCAGCGCGACCACGTCCTCCGCCGCGCACTGGAGCTCGCGGGTGTCTTCCAGAATGACCACGCGCTCCCCGAGCTGGGCGATCTCATGGAGCAGTGCATTGGCGAGCGTCGTCTTGCCTGACCCCGTGCCGCCCGCGACCATGATGTTGGCGTGGTCGCGGATGGCGCGCCGAAGCGTTGCTGCCTGCTCAGGGGTGATGACGCCTGACGCCTGATAGTCATCGAGCGTGAACACGCGTGCCGCTGGCTTGCGGATGGCAAAGCACGGCGCGCGCGAGACCGGCGGCAGGACGCCTTCGAACCGTTCGCCCCCTCTCCCACCAGCGATGGGAGGCAGTTCAGCGGAGACGATGGGGGTGTCACGATTGACCTCGGCGCCGGTCAGCGTTGCGACCAGACGAATGACCCGCTCGGTCTCCGAGGCTTCGAGCCGGTGCGGGGTCGCAATCCGTCCCTTGCCCACCTGTTCAAGCCAGAGTCGGCCATCGGGGTTTGCTATGATCTCGATCGTGTCAGGCGCCTCCAGCATGGTGGCGATCTGCGGCCCAAGCGCCGTGGTCAGCATGGCCAGCCCTCGCGAAGGGTCATGAACACGCGAAGGATCATGGCCGCGCGAGGAATCAGGGGAGAGGGGCGCTGGCGCGGTCATTCGGCGGCGACTCCCACCGAAGCCGGACCGGACGACGCCGCTACAAAATGTTCCTTCCAGACGCTCTTGCCGCCTGAGAGCCGGATAACGATCGCAGCCATTACATTCTGGAAACGCGACGATCCGCGCGCGTTGAGCATGGCGCGATCGGCGTCGGCAATCTCGGGCGCCACACTCATCGCAAAGCGCGTCGCGTGGGCCGTGAGCTCGAACAGGCTTTCCTGCGATTTCTCGATCACCCTCAGACGGCGCGAGAGCTGGTCAAGCATGACGACCAGCGCCGCGTGCTCGGTCTGGCTCCTTTCAGCGAAGGATCGGATGATCGCTTCTTCAACGACGTCCGAGACGCTGCGGTCCTTCATGGCCGAGAAGCGGCGCACCGCGTCGGCAAGCTCAGGCGGGATACGTGCGGTTATCTTGGTGCGAACCATGATGTCATCTCACAGGCTGTCGAAGTTGGCGGGATCGAGCGCAAACAGGGTCTGGGGCAGGCTGGGTCCGCCAGGGGCGGCGGCCGGATCATTCTCGCGGCCCGGGACCGGCTGCTGCACACCCGAGGAAGCGGACGCGGTGTCCTCTGGTGAAGAAAAGTCGAACGCTTTCTGTTGGGCCTGGACGGCGTGGCTCTTGCCATTCCGGGCAGGCCCCTTGGCGGGCGCCGCGGCCGGCGCCGGCGGCGGCGGCGCAAGGCCCGACCAGCTTGTTGCAATCCCGTCACGGCCAGGACGCGGCGAGGCGTAGGGCGCCCTGACACGGGCCTTGAATGCTGGTTCGGCGAAGTAGCGGATCTTGCGCGCCCGGATGGGTGGGGCGCCGCCTGTAAGGATCAGCGCTTCCTCTTGAGGCAGCTGCATGACCTCGCCCGGCGTGAGGAGCGGGCGCGGCACTTCCTGCCGCGATACCATGGTGTGACCAAGCCAGGGCGCCATGCGCGAGCCGGCATAGTTCATCTGGGCGCGGGTCTCGGTGGTGACGCCCAGCATGTCCGAGATACGCTTGGCGGTGCGCTCGTCATTGCAGGCGAAGGCAACGCGAATGTGGGCGTTGTCGACGATCGAGGAATGCTCGCCATAGGCCTGGACGATCTGGTTCAGGGACTGCGCCACAAGGCAGGCCTTGATCTTGTAGCCACGGATATAGGCGAGGGCGTGCTCGAAGAAGTCGAGTTTGCCGAGTTGCGGGAACTCGTCGAGCATCAGGAGGACGCGCCGGCCTGAACCCTGGCGCTGGGCGGCGACTTCGGTGAGGCGCTTCAGGATCTGGTTGAGCACCAGGCGAAGCAGCGCCTTCAGGCGGGAAATCTCTTCAGGTGGGATGACGAGATAGACGGACACCGGTCGCGGACCGGCGATGATGTCCTCGATCGCAAAATCAGACACTTCCGTTGCGCGAGCGAGGACCGGGTCGCGATAGAGCGCCAGAAACCCGAGCGCTGTCGAGACCACGCCGGAGCGTTCCGCATCCGCCATGTCGAGCAGCTGACGTGCGCCAGCAGCGACTACCGGATGGGGCGCACCGTCCTTGATCGGACGTGTGAGCATCTCGGTGAAAAGTTCTGCGACAGGGCGCTGGGGGTCCGCCAGCAGTTCGGCGATGCGTGCGAGCGTCTTGTTTTGCTCCGCATAGAGCGCCCACAGGATCGCGGCGACCAGCAGTTCGAAGGCCCGCAGCTGCCAGTGGCTGCGCTCACGCAACGCGCCTTCCGGGTCGACCAGCATGTCCGCCAGGACCTGCGCGTCGCGAACCTCGGCATCGCCACGGCGGATCTGTGTCACCGGGTTGTAGCGATGGGCGCCGGTCTCCGTCGGCGCAAACCGGTAAACCGGGCCAAATGCTGACCGGAGACCCGAAGTGACGGTCCAGTTCTCGCCCTTGAGATCGAGCGCGACATAGGAGTGCCGCCAGACCAGGCCCGTGGGGAGCGAGACGCCGACGCTCTTGCCGGTGTTCGTTGGCGCGACGACCAGGACGTGATCATCGCCATCATGGCGAAGAAGCTCGTTGTTCCACGCCCCGAGAATGACGCCATCCCCGGAGGTCAGGCCCAGCCGCCTGACGTCGCGTGAGGCCGCCCAGCGCGCCGTGCCGTAGGTGTCGGAGTGCTTTGCCTCACGCGAACGCCACAGCGAGAAGCCGAAGGCGGTTGCAACCGAGAGCGTGACGCCGGCAAGGAAGATCAGGGCGCCTGCCTCGAAGATCTCGCGGGCGTAGGCGTCATAGGCGTACCACCACAGGAAGAACTTCCAGGGCGCATAGAGCGGGTAACCCCACAGGGTGAAGTCCGGCGTGCCGAGTTGTGACTGATGCCCGAGCGCCTCCGCCGTCCATTGTGTTGTGATGACAAGACTCGCAGCGAACGCTGCAAGCACACAGAGGATCTGGCCCCAGTAGACGCGTCCGGCGCTCATGCGTTTACGACTCCGGTTGAACGGCGAGCGTTAAGAGCGGCATGCCGCCTGACGCGCGAAGCTGTCGTGGCGGTACGGAATGTGCGCGGCGAAGACGCCTCGAGGGGAGTCGCCCGCTGCGGGAACAGGACGCCATCCAGTTCGCCACCGCCAGCGGCTTTGAAGGCCGTCCGGGTACGGAGTAAATCGGAAAAAGCCTGCGTGGTCCGTGGGTTGCACGAAACAGGTGTTAACGGGGGGACGGACCAGCTCATCGCAGCACTCAGCGAGTTGACGTGCATGGGCTTAGGCGCAAACGGCGCAGGTTCGCTTCAACGTTTTTTAGCTATGGGGTCGCTGAAAAGGAGCGAACGTGGGTGGGGCGAAACTCGACTGGGAGAGGCTTAAGGTCTTCCAGACTGTGGCTGACACAGGCAGCATCAACGCCGCAGCCAGGGCGTTAAGCCGGAGCTACACCAAGGTGTCGAGCGATCTTGATGAACTCGAGCGGGCGCTGGGTCACCAGCTGTTCGAACGCTCGCACCGCGGACTTGAGCTCACAGCCGTTGGCGAGGACATCCTCCGCTCGGCCCGCAGCATGGCCGACTCGGTTCAGGCCATCGTCGAACGTGCGAGCGAGAAGATATCGGATCGTCTCGTTATCTGCACGCGCGAAGGGATTGCGACCTACTGGCTGGCGCGCCGGCTTCCTGAGCTGCTGTCGCTGCAACCGGACGCCAGGGTGTTCCTGAAAGTCTTGCCGACGACGCCAAACCTTGCCGACGGCGATGGCGACATCGCCATCCAGTTCGAGAAGCCCGCCGCCGCAAACCTCGTCTCGCGCCAGCTGGGGTGGCTGCACTACATCCTCTACGCGGCGCCCAGCTACCTTGCGCAGTACGGTGAACCGAACGCCATGTCGGACCTTCAGGCGCATCAGTGCCTGCGTCTGTCCGGCGCCGAGTATCAACCCGAAAGCTGGCGGCAGGCCGCCGCAGCCTGGGGGGCCATCCTGCCTGACACGGTCGGGACCGACGCTGGCACAGTGCTGATGGAAGCCTGCGCATCGGGCGCCGGCATTGCCGCACTGCCGAGTTATGTCTCGCAGTTCGACGACCGGCTGACGCCGCTCACGCACATCAAGCCGCTCGCAACGCTGCGGTTCTGGCTCACCTACACCGAGCGGGTGCGCAGCATGGAGGCGAGCCAGCCCGTCCTCCACTGGATCCGGTCATGCTTCGATCCGGTCCGCCATCCGTGTTTCCGGGAGGTCTATGTTCCGCCTCAGCGTCGCATGCCGGCTGGTGTTGCAGCCAACGATACAGTCCCGGCAACACCGGAGCGCGCGCCATTTCTGACTGCCGACGGTCGGCCGCTACTTCCGGGTCCCCAAACCACGAGCGCCGAAGGATGAAGGCAGCGGCGCACGCATCGAGGGCAGGCCCGTCCATTCGCGCGATCGCGTCCCGCCGCAGGCTGCTCGCGGCTGTCGGCGCCGCTGCAGTCGTCCTGCTGGCTATCCCGGTCACTGCAAGCTCGGCGCAGTTCGTGTGGAACCTCTCGCCCAGCGCGCCCGGAGGGCTCTACCGCATCGAGCGCGGCAACTGGACTGTCGGCGACCGTGTCGCTGTTCTCCCGTCGCAGGACCTCGCCGTTGACCTCGCCGCCAGAGGCGTTCTTCCGAATGGAAAGCTTCTGATCAAGCGCGTCGTTGCTGGGGTCGGGGCTTCCGTTTGTCGCGTTGAGAGTACGGTCTTCGTCAACGATGAGGCCGTGGCGCAAGCCAGATCGAACGACTCGACAGGAGAGCCGTTACCGTCATGGCAGGGATGCACGTCCCTGAACGAGGGCCAGGTGTTCCTGCTGGGTGATACCGCGGGGTCCTATGATGGGCGGTATTTCGGTGTGACGGGGACGCGGGAGGTGGTCGGGCGCGCGGGCCTGATGTTGGGGTTCTGACGAGATGGCGTTTACAGACAATCCGCAAACACGCTGATCGCTCACAAATGAAGGCGCTTCTGCCTTCCAGCGCGCCACACTTCGAATATCGCGTTGTTTAAGACAATCGCATATTGCCAAGTACAGCTTGGCGTTTTCAAATTGAGATAAACTTCCCTTTGGTTTGATACTGTGCCATTATACTAAGCGTGGATAAGCAAACGGACACAAAGCTGAACCGACTTCGCCGCCTGCTGCCGGAGGGGCTCCTGGTGGATTCAGCATGGCTTACGGATCGAGGCTATTCGACCGCACTGCGCAGCCACTATGTGAGCGCGGGATTGCTCGAACAGCCCGCGCGACGCGTCTATCGCCAACCCAGAGGCGATGTGCGCTGGGAGCAGGTCGTTGTTTCTCTGCAGACCCTGCTTGGACATCGTCTCGTCGCTGGCGGCCGAACGGCGCTCGAACTGCAGGGCTTCGCGCACGACCTCTCTCATTCAGTGCGTGAGGTTCACCTTTATGGTCCAGGTCGTCCGCCCACATGGCTGGATGATCTGCGCGTTGGCGTTCGCTTCAGTTATCACAACAGCCGCCGGCTCTTTGAGAAAGATGATGTCGAAGCGTGGTTCGCATCTCTCTCTGGAGCCATTGAGGGAGCGGGCAGCGCAGGGCCTCCCGAAAGTGATAACTTCCGCGCGCAGCCCTGGGGGCAATGGAACTGGCCGCTGACCCTGTCCACTCCCGAGCGCGCCGTACTTGAACTCCTCGACGAACTTCCCGATCGGGAGACATTTCATCAGGCTGACATGCTGATGGAGGGGCTGAGCTCCCTCTCCCCCCGCCGTCTTCAGCGCCTCCTCAGGGCTTGCACCAATGTGAAGGTGAAGCGGTTGTTCTTCTTCTTCGCTGACCGCCATCAGCACGCCTGGCTCAAGCACCTCGACAAGGCGGCTATCGATTTCGGCAGCGGCAACCGCGTTCTTGTAAGGGGCGGTCGGCTGGACAAGCGTTACCGGATAACGGTGCCAGGGGACCTCGATGGCGTTTCGTGAGGGATACCAGAAGCAGGTTCAGCTTCTCGTTCGCGCCCTGCCAGGCGTCGCAGAAGAGAAGGACTTCGCGCTCAAGGGCGGAACGGCCATCAACCTTTTCGTCCGCGACTTCCCGCGTCTGTCAGTTGATATCGACCTGACATTCCTGCCGGTCCTGCCCCGCGCCGAGTCAATTGTTGCAATCAATGCCGGCATGACGCGAATCGCTCAGCGTCTGCGGGCAGGAATCGCCAGCGTCCACGTTCACGCGCACAAGACGTCAGATGGAATTCTCACACGCCTTGTCGCTCGGCAGGACGGCGTGCAGATAAAGATCTAAATCAATCCGGTCATGCGCGGCAGCGTCTATGACCCCGTCGTGATGCGCGTTGCCGAAAAGGTCGAAGCCATCTTTGGCTATGCCGAGGCCAGGCTTGTCTCACAGGCTGATCTTTATGCCGGCAAGCTGATGGCCGCGCTGGATCGACAGCACCCGCGAGACTTGTTCGATGTCCGTGAGCTCCTCGCCAGGGAAGGGATAAGCGAGGAACTGCGCCGCGCGTTCATCGTCTATCTCATCAGCCACGACCGGCCGATGGCGGAAGTTCTGCGCGCGAACCTCAAGGACATTGAAGACGAGTATGAGCGCGGCTTTGTCGGCATGACGGAGGATGACGTGCCGTTCGAATCGTTGCTCGCCGCCCGGCAACAGATGATCGACCTCATCATCGGCGAAATGCCCGCGGATCACCGTGCCCTTCTCATTTCATTCGAACGTGGAACGCCAGACTGGAGCCTTCTCGGGCTACCGGCCGCCAGGGACCTTCCAGCAGTCAGATGGCGCCAGCTCAATCTCGACAAGTTGACGAAAGACAAGCGCGAGGCGCTGGTCACCCAACTCCAGAAAGTCATTGGAAGTTAGCCCCCTCCTGCATGGCCGCAGCTAAGCTCGGGCCAGATCAGCCGTTGAGCACGATTGCCGGCAGGCTACAGGGGTCAGCATCAATGGCGAGCCTGCCTGGCCATAGGACCGGCTGGCATGATGGGCGGTATTTCGGCGTGATGCCGAGGGCGGAGATCCTGGGGCAGGCAATGCTTGTGCTCGCGTTCTGACCGTGGCGCCTCGGTGGGCGAGCGTGCGGCCACGGGGACGGCATGCAAGGGGAGAACAAAAAATGAACAAATGACTTGCGCCATTAGGTGATGTGTATATAGTGATCAATCAGTACACATCAGGCATTCCCCAATGCGCACAAATATCGAAATCGACGACGAGCTCCTCAAGGAGGCGATGGCTGCAACCGGCCTTGCCACCAAGAAGGCGACCGTGGAGGAGGCGTTGCGCCTCGTGGTCAGCCAGAAGCGGCGCCGTGAGGCCCTCAGGTCGACCGCAGGGATCGGCTGGGATGGCGACCTCGAGGCGATGCGGCGCGATGGGCCCCCGCCTGTCTCATGATCGTTGTCGATACCTCTGTCTGGATCGCGCATTTCCGCAATGAGCCCAGTGCGGCGGTCACGAAACTGCGTGCGATCGCGAATCCAGACGACATTGTCGTCGGCGATCTGATCCTGCTCGAATGCCTGCAAGGCGCGCGCGACGAAGCGCACGCTTCGCGAATGGAAGCTGCGCTGCGCGTATTCCAGATCGAAAAAATGCTGGGTGAACAACCGGCGGTCGAAACGGCGCGGCTTTATCGGGCCTTGCGAGGCCTGGGTCTGACGCCGCGCAAGACGATAGATGTCATCATCGGCGCCTTCTGCATCAGACGGGGCTACCAGCTCCTGCACCAGGATCGCGATTTCGAACCGATGCACACCCATCTTGGACTTCGCGCCTGTTAGATCCTCCTGGCAATGGCCGACGGAAGCATTCTGGTCGTTGTGTAAACGGAACGCGAGAGCCGTATCCGACTGATCTCGGCCCGCAGGGCAACAAGGTATGAGCAAGACAAATACGATCGTGAAAATGGCGCGTGACGGCACGCTGCGTGACTGGGAGGAGGTACGCTCACAGCCCGATCAACCCGCGCGCGCCTATCTTGCGGTGATTGCGCGCGATCCCGAGCATGTACGCAAGGCGCTTCAACGCGAGCCGGTGTGACGGAACCAGGCGGTGGATCAGGCCGAGGCCCTTTGAGAGAGACGTCCCTCCCTTCAGCTCGAACCTGTTTTTCAGTTGCTGCAGTCCCCAGAGGGAATGCATGCTCCAGTCGTCCTTCTCCACGAGTCCCGGATCGATTTTTCGTATATCGCCGACGACAGCGAGCAGATCATTGAAGTCGGGCAGCTCGTGAAGAAGGGTCATGCTGCAGCGCCTGGCGCTTCGTCCTCAAGTATCGGCGCCAGCAGACTACGAACGCGGGCAGAGTCGTAGTCGTAGACTGCCTTCGCCAGGCGCTTGCGATCAAACGCTCTTGCGCGCGCAAGGGCGCGCTCCCGAACGACATCGCGATCCTCCGCCAGCCTTTCCAGGTTGTGCAGCAGATCAACGAGAAGAAATTCCTCACTGACTGTCTTGGGAAAGGATGGCCGGCGTCGAAACTCAAAGGGACGCCCATTGAGTTCGAAGTCGCCATGGCGCTTCCGATTGTAGACGACCGGCTTGTTGTAGAGCTGCGTCGTGCCGACACCGAGACCATTATAAGCGTTCGGAGAGACAACGAGGAAACGGTCGTCAGCCAGAAATGATCGGACCATTTCTTCCTGATCGGCGGGCGCGGCGCCAAAGCGTGTCAGACGAGGCGTCATGTAGAGACCTCCCGACACTTTCTTGAGCCGTCCCTCTTCGACGAGCTGTTGCACATGGCGATCAACGGCGGTCGACCAGCGCGCCAGATCCTTGCGCCGGTAGACGCGGCCTGGCCGCAGTCGCCTTTTCAGTTCGCCTAGCGCCGACATGGCTTCGCTCCTTCGCATGAGAAGGTCGTGCAGCATGTCAGGGTATGCAACAATTCTTGTTAAAAACCCATGCATAAGTGTGCCGCTACTGAAGCAACAAGCGACGCTTCGTTATTGAAAGAGCGGCATTTTTGGTGAATTC
>CAIMMO010000192.1 GCA_903842595.1 uncultured Alphaproteobacteria bacterium | reverse complement strand
CTCGGACTCAAGCACATCCGCACAAGGCCCTACACGCCCCGCACTAACGGCAAGGCCGAACGCTTCATCCAGACAAGCCTCAGGGAATGGGCTTACGCCAAAGCCTACGACACCTCAGACCAGCGCGCCGCCGACCTTCCCCTCTGGACACACAGATACAACTGGCATCGCCCACACGCCGGGATAAAGTCCCGAACACCCATCAGCCGCCTCGGCATCTCCGAGGACAACCTGTTGAGAGTCCACAGATAGAGCGTACCCCTGAGCCCCAGCCTGATCTGATCCAGCAGCGCCGCCGCCGAAACGACATCAGACCCATTTGCATATCCCGTCAGCCGACCCAGCGCCTCCAGCGACGCGCGCACTCGTGGCCGAAGCCCCCGCCCATCGAGCCAGGTGGCAAACGACCCCTCGCCTGTCGCGCCATCCCCGATCGCCTTGAACATCCGAGCGAACTGAGCCTTGTCGCGAAAGCCGAACAGCGTGGTGCCCATCAGCGTCCCGGCGGACACCGGCAGGTCATGCAGACGCCCATCGAAGATCGCTTGCCGCGCGCCGCCCAGCGCCCGCCCGCCTGAATAAGCAATCCCGAGCCTGTCCAGCGTCCGCTTGAACGCTCCCTTCTCGTACAGCGCATGCGGACCCTGGTTGAGCATGAAGCCATCGGCATTGCGCGTCCGCGCCCGCCCGCCGAAGGTATTGCCCGCCTCGAACACCCGAACCTTCAGACGGGCTCGCGCCAGCTCAACCGCAGCAATCAACCCGGCAATCCCGCCGCCCACAATGTTCACCTGATGCGAGGTGGTCATGCGCCACTCCATTATTCGGATAATTTGTGTCCGCTTTAATCCGGATGCTATATGTCCGCAATAGGGATTTGTCCGGAGCGGCCAATGAAGATGAGCGAGGGCGTCGAATGGACGGCCCATGCCTGTGTATTGCTCGCCGCGTTGCCGAAAGGCGTCGGCCTGCCCGCCAATGCGCTGGCCGAATTCCATGCGCTGGCCCCCGCCTACATGGCCAAGCACATGCAGGCGCTGGCGCGCGCTGGCGTGGTCGAATCTGTACGCGGGGCCGGTGGCGGCTACCGCCTCGCGCGCGCGCCGCGCGACATATCGCTGTGGGACATCGTCGAAGCCATCGAGGGCGGCGAGCCGGCCTTCCGGTGCGTCGAGATCCGCCAGCAGGGCCCATGTGTCACGCCGCAAGGCGACTTCCGAAAACCCTGTGAGATCCACGCAGCTTTCGCGCGGGCGGAAAATGCATGGCGCATCGAGCTGAAGTCAGTCTCGCTCGCCGACATGGCCGCAGAGGTCGCGCGCAAGGCCACGCCCCAGAAGCGCGCCCTGCTGACGCAATGGATTACAGGGAAGCTGGCCTGATCACTTGACCCGCCAGGGCGGGTTCAGCCTGTTCTCACCCGCGTGATAGAGCGCGATCCGGGTGCCCGCAGGATCGCGCAGCTGCGCCACGCGCCAGAGATAGCCCATCGTCTCCGGCTCCCGCTCGAAGACAACGCCGATCTCTTTCAACTCGAGCACCAGCTCATCAAGCCGGTCACTCTCGAACCAGATCTCCGGCCTTATCGCCACCGGCCCATCCGTCCACCTTCTCGCTCGACTTCTAAGCGCCAGCCGCCAACCGCTACGCGTATCGGATGAGCCGCCCGCGTGTCCCTCGACACTCAAGCCCGGTCTAGACGCATCACATCGAGCACACCACGGCAGCCTTTCCTTCTCTCGCGCGTTCTGGCCTATTGCGGCGGCAAGTGTGGGAGACACGTCATGCGTTGGAAGGGCGGCCGCTCGGGCGGTGGGATCGAGGACCGGCGCGGGCTAGGACCAGGTGCAGTTGCCGGAGGCGGGGGCATTGTCGGCATAATCGCCATCCTTGCTTACGTCTTTCTCGGCGTCGATCCCAACACCACCCAGTCCGTCGCAGGCGTCTTCATCGGACAGGGTGCACAGGAGCGCGGCACGATGGGCACGCCTGAGGATGACGCCGGCAAGTTCGTCGACGTTGTCGGGACGAACGTCAACGATGTCTGGGCGCAGGCCGTCAACGGCTACAAGCCGCCCAACGTCGTCCTGTACGACACAGGCACCGGCACAGGGTGCGGATATGGTCAGGCGGCTATGGGACCCTTCTACTGCCCCACCGACCAAACCGTCTATCTCGACCTCTCTTTCTGGGAGACGATGAGCACGCAGCTCGGCGCCTCCGACGGAGACTTCGCCAAGGCCTATGTCATCGCCCACGAATTCGGTCACCATCTCCAGACGCTGACCGGCGCATCGCAAAAGGCGCAGCAGTCGATGGGCGAGCAGGCCGGCAACCGCTATTCCGTCGCTCTCGAACTGCAGGCCGATTGTTATGCCGGCGTGTGGGCCGCGAACGCCAGCAAGGTTTCCGGGGGTCAGGTGGCGATGGAGCCGGGCGATCTCGAAGCCGGCCTCAAGACCGCCAACGCAATCGGCGACGACACCCTGCAGAAGCGTCAGGGCGGCCGCGTCACGCCTGAAAACTTCACCCACGGCTCATCCGCCGAACGCATGCAATGGCTCAAGGCCGGCTACAGCTCCGGCGACCTGCGCGTCTGCGATGGGCCCTTTGACGGACTGCGATAACTGCCCGGCCGTACCCGTAGCGAACAAGAATTGTTGAAGCTTCTCGACAGGGCGCCGGCTTCTGTCCACACAACCCGTTGCCAGCGGGCTGAACAGAACACGCATCAGGGAAATGTACGATGAGCAACGGTCAAGCCTTCGACACGCTGCAGATCCACGGCGGCGCCGCCCCGGATCCCGCCACAGGCGCGCGGCAAACGCCAATCTACCAGACAACCGCCTACGTTTTCCGCGATGCGGCCCATGCTGCTGCGCTCTTTGGCCTGAAGGAGGTCGGCTATATCTATTCGCGGCTGACGAACCCCACCGTTGCCGCGCTGCAGACGCGCATCGCCATGCTGGAGGGCGGCGCAGGCGCCGTATGCTGCTCGTCCGGTCACGCCGCCCAGATCATGGCTCTGTTTCCCCTGATGGCGCCTGGCCGGAACATCGTTGCGTCAAACCGGCTCTACGGCGGCACAATCACGCAGTTCACCCAGACGTTCAAACGCTTCGGCTGGTCGACAAAGTTCGTGGACTTCGACGATCTCGATGCGGTGAAGGCCGCCATCGACGGCGACACGCGCGCCATCTTCTGCGAGACGATCGCCAACCCGGGCGGGTATGTCACTGACCTGCCCGCCATCGCGAAGGTCGCTGACACGGCGGGTATTCCTCTGATCGTCGACAACACCACGGCCACGCCCTGGATATGCCGGCCGATCGAACATGGCGCCACGCTGGTCGTTCATTCGATGACAAAGTATCTCACTGGCAACGGCACCGTCACGGGCGGCGTCATTGTCGACTCAGGCAAGTTCGACTGGTCGGCCTCCGACAAGTTCCCGTCCCTCTCGCAACCGGAGCCTGCGTATCACGGCCTGAAGTTCCACGAGACGTTTGGCGCACTCGCCTTCACTTTCCACGGCATCGCTGTTGGCCTGCGCGATCTGGGCATGACCTTGAACCCTCAGGCAGCGCACTACACCCTGATGGGAATTGAAACGCTCTCGCTGCGCATGGCCAAGCACGTGGCGAACGCCCAGACGATCTCCCGATGGCTTGAAAAGCATCCCGCAGTCGGCACCGTCACCTATCCCGGGCTGGACACTTCGCCCTACAAGGCGCGCGCAGCGTCGATCTGCCCGAAAGGGCCAGGCGCGCTGTTCACCGTCCAGCTCAAAGGCGGCTATGACGCCTGCCTCAAGTTCGTCTCCAGCCTCAAGCTGTTCAGCCACGTCGCCAACCTTGGCGATGCTCGCTCGCTGGTGATCCATTCGGCTTCGACGACGCACAGCCAGCTTACGGCCGATCAACAGATCGCGGCCGGCGCGGCGCCTGACGTCGTGCGCCTGTCCATCGGCATCGAGGATCCCAACGATCTGATCGCCGATCTTGACCAGGCGCTGAAGGCTGCCACGGCATGAGCGTGCCGCCAGGCGAGGCGCAGAGTGTGATCGAATTCTGGCGCGAGGCGGGTCCTAGCAAGTGGTTCGCCAAGGATCCCGGATTTGACGCCACTTTCCGCGATCGCTTTGCCAGGCTTCATGACCAGGCTGCACAGGGAGAACTCCTTCACTGGCCCGCTACGGCCGAAGGCGCACTCGCCCAAATACTCCTGCTCGACCAGTATCCGCGCAATGCCTTCCGCGACACGCCGCGCGCCTTCGCCACCGACGCCCGCGCGCTTGAAGCTGCAAAGGCAATGCTCGCCGCCGGCCATGACATGGCGCTGCCGGACGACATCCGCTCGTTCGCCTATATGCCCTTCGACCACTCCGAAAATCTCGACGACCAGCACCGCGCGGTTGAACTGCTATCGCCCGTCAGCGAGAGCCACGCCTTCCACGCCCGCTCCCACCGCGACCTCATTGTCCGCTTCGGCCGTTTCCCACACCGCAACGAGACCCTCGGGCGACAAAGCACGCCAGAAGAAATCGCGTTTCTTACCGAGGGCGGCTATCGCCCTTGAGGCTTGCTCAATGCGCCAACACGCGAGCGATCATGTCGGCGGCGCTGGAACGGACGTTCGCGAGGGCATCCGCAATGGCGTCCCGCTCGCTCGCCGCACAACGAAGCAGGTCCGGCATAGGGCCTTACAACACCGGCAAGCGCTGCCCATCAAGCCAGATATCGCGCAAAGTCGCTTCGATCTTGTACAAGCTCGAAGCATACGCGTGAAAGCGTCCTGTGACGACGCGGTCATGGCTCACCAGAAATCGCGCAAACGCATCTGCGCCAGGGCGCGGCCACAGCGGCGGGTTCTCCGTCTTGGGGCCGACGCGGACCGGAAGAGCATCGGCTGGCCATCCCATGCAGAAGCCACCCGCCTCGTCCCGCGTCATCGTCACAAGCGCCACGCAGCCATAATGGCCACCAGCCGTCGTGTCGTTGCAGATCGCGACCTTGGTCACCAACGCACTGCCCGGCGACCTGACGCGCGATCAGCGCCTCAAGTATCCAGGAAGCTCCGCAGCTTCCGGCTCCGGCTCGGGTGCTTCAGCTTGCGCAGCGCCTTCGCCTCGATCTGACGGATGCGTTCGCGGGTCACCGAGAACTGCTGGCCGACTTCTTCCAGCGTGTGGTCGGTGTTCATGCCGATGCCGAAGCGCATGCGCAGCACGCGCTCTTCCCTCGGTGTGAGAGAGGCAAGAACACGCGTGGTCGTCTCGCGCAGGTTCGACTGGATCGCGGCGTCCACCGGCAGGAGCGCCGATTTGTCCTCGATGAAGTCGCCAAGGTTCGAATCCTCGTCGTCGCCGATCGGCGTCTCGAGCGAGATAGGCTCTTTCGCAATCTTGAGAACCTTGCGGATCTTCTCCAGCGGCAGGCCCAGCTTCTCGGCCAGTTCTTCGGGCGTCGGCTCGCGGCCGATCTCGTGCAGCATCTGGCGCTGCGTGCGGACGATCTTGTTGATCGTCTCGATCATGTGCACCGGGATGCGGATCGTGCGCGCCTGGTCCGCGATCGAGCGGGTGATGGCCTGACGGATCCACCACGTCGCATAGGTCGAGAACTTGTAGCCGCGGCGGTACTCGAACTTGTCGACAGCCTTCATCAGGCCGATGTTTCCTTCCTGGATCAGATCCAGGAATTGCAAGCCGCGGTTCGTATATTTCTTTGCGATGGAAATCACGAGACGGAGGTTGGCTTCCACCATCTCCTTCTTCGCCTGACGCGCTTCGCGCTCGCCCTTTTGCACGGTCTGGACGATGCGGCGGAAGTCGTCGATCGGAACGCCCATCTCCTGCGCCAGCGTCGCGATGTCCTCGCGCAACTGCGTGATCTTGCGCGTCTCGGCGGTGACGAACTTTTTCCACTGCTTGGACAGCGCGCCGACCCGATCGGTCCAGTCCGGCTTAAGCTCATTGCCGAAATAGTTGTCGAGGAAGTCCTGCCTGCCGACGCCATGCAGGTCGGCCAGGCGCATCAGCTTGCCTTCAAGCTGAATGAGCTTCTTGTTGATCTCATACAGCTGTTCGACCAGCGTCTCGATACGCGCATTGTTGAGGTGCAGCGTCTTGAGGTTCTCGATGATGTCGGAAACGATCTCGTCGTATTCCTTGAAGTCCTTCGGCGTCAGCGCCTTGCCTTCGAGCTTCCGGGCGATCAGCCGCTCCTGCAGCTTGCGGTAGCGCACGAAGTTCTCGCCCACCGCGTCGAGCGTCTTGGTCACGCCATCGCGCAGCTCGGCTTCCATGGCCGACATCGACATGGCGCCGCCATCATCGAACTCGTCCTCTGCATCGGCGGCTTCCGCCTCAGCCTGCTTCTGGCGCTCAAGCTCCACCTCATCGACGTCCTCATCGCGCGCGCGGCGCGGCGGCGGCGGTTTGGCGGCCTTTTCCTTGGCGCGCTCGGCCTCGGCGAGCTTCTTGGCGGTGATTGGCGCGGTCGAGGGCGGCGGCGCACCGCCCTGCAGCACGATCTGAGAGTTATCGACGATGCCGCCGTGCGCGGCAGCATACGTCGCTTCGAGATCGATGATGTCGCGCAGCAGCACACGCTCTTCGCTCAGTTCCTGGCGCCACACCATGATGGCTTCAAACGTCAGCGGGCTTTCGCACAGTCCGCGGATCATCGCGTCGCGACCAGCCTCGATGCGCTTGGCGATGGCGATCTCGCCCTCGCGCGACAGGAGCTCCACCGAGCCCATCTCGCGCAGATACATCCGCACCGGATCGTCCGTGCGGTCGTAACGGTCCTTAGTCGTTGTCGCGAGCGCGGTAGATTTCGAGCGCGCCGGCGTGCCGTCTTCGCTCTCTTCGCCGTCTTCGCCAGCTTCCTGCTCGCGCTCGGAATCTTCCACATCGTCTTCGGATTCGACGACGTTGATGCCCATCTCCGACAGCTGGGACATGATGTCCTCGATCTGCTCGGACGAATTCTGGTCGGATGGCAGAACCTTGTTCAGCTCGTCATAGGTGACGAATCCACGCGCCTTCGCCGACTTGATGAATTTCTTCACCGTGGCGTCGTTCATGTCGAGCAGCGGACCGTCCGTCGCCTCGGGGGCGGACTTACGCTTCGCTGTCGCTTCCGATTTCGCCATTCCGTCTCTCCGCAGACCCTTGTTGTCAGTCCGGCTATCCCGCGCCGTCTCGACTTTAGCCGGCTGGGCCTTCACCGTGCCGGTCTTCTCAATCCCACCTTTCGGCGGGGTCTCCTTCGTTGCAGCCGGTTTCTCCGACGCCTTGGGAGGCGGCGCTTTAACCGGCTGGGTCTTGGCCGCAAGCGGCTTTGGTGTCGCGACCGGTTTGGCCGCGGCCTTGGTCCCAGCGCTTCCCTTGATCACGGGCTTCACCGGCTCAACCTTTTTCGAATCCTTGCCCGTTGCCGCCTTTGCGGCTTGAGGCTTGGCAGCAGGCTTGCCCTTGGCATCGGCCCTGGCTGGCGCTTTCGCAGTCGCCTTGCCTTTGGCCGGGGGGGCTTTCGCCTTGTTCTTCAAATCAGTCTTCAGAGCGTTTCGACTCCATAGCGGCCCCCATCCCACCGATGGCGTTCCTGAGATCCTGCGCGCCGTCGCTCGCGGGTGAGGTAGTCGCCTCGTCCACAACCGACCGGCTGGCGCTGCGCCGCTCGATCACTTTCTGCATGATCCTTGCCTGATGGGCGGCGCTCATGATTTCCACGCCTTCCTCGTCAGCCCGTTTCGTCGCCTGCACCTCAACCGCAAGCGTCCTGGCCACATGGAACCTCCCGATGGCGTCAAGCCAGTCGCGACCCTCGTTAGACAAAGGGTCCATCGGCTGCCCGACAGGGAAGGTTTCCAAAAGCTCGACAGCCCGCTTACGGCCAAGGCTACGTAGATGGGCCGCAACAGTAGTCCGGTCAAGCATTTCGGACCCATTGTAGACGTCAAAGGCTGCGGTTCTGATCGCATCCGCGTCAGGATCGTCGAATACCGCCTTCGCCAGCGCCTCCGGCGCCTGTTCCATCATCCGCGGGCTCTCGATAGCCCGCACCACGAGGCGCAGGCCGCCAAGGCCCGTCGGACCCGGCGAGAAGCCTTTCTTCCCTAGCGGCGCCCCCGGCGCGCCCGACCCCCTGCCACCGCCATTTGCCCCATTTCGGGTACCTCGGGCGTGCCAGTACAGCCGGTCGCGCAGCTCGCGCTCATAGGCCTTTTTCACACCTGGATGCTTGATCAGACCCACAGCGGCCATAAGCCGCGCTTCGAATCCGGCCCGCCGCTCAGGCGTATCCAGCGGCTCGGCGTCCAGCTCCCGTATCCACAGCAGGTCCACCAGCGGCCGTGCACTGGTCAGCATTTCGCGCATCGCGCCCGCGCCGCGGACCCTCACCACGTCGTCCGGATCCATCCCGTCCGGCAGCAGGACGAAATACAGGGTCTTGCCCGGCTCGATCAGCGGCAGCGCCCGGTCGCAGGCCCGCCAAGCCGCCCTGATCCCCGCCGCGTCCCCGTCAAAGCACAGGATCGGCTCGGGCCCGGCCCGCCACAGCAGCTCCAGCTGCTCTTCGGTCAGCGCCGTGCCCAGCGGCGCCACGGCCGACCCGATGCCAGCCTCCGCCAGCGCGATCGCATCGACATAGCCTTCGGTGACGATCAGGCCCTGCGAAAGAGGCCCCTCCTTGATCGCCGCCATCGCCTCGCGCGCCGCCATGTATCGATACAGCGTCCGCCCCTTGTGGAAGAGCGGCGAGTCCGAGGAGTTGAGGTATTTCGGCTTCCCGTCCGGCTCGAGTGTGCGCGCGCCAAACGCGATCACCCGCTCCGAATGGTCGGTGATCGGGAAGATCACACGGTTCCTGAACCGGTCCCAGGGCTGACGCGACTTGCCGTCGGCGCCTTCTTCCGGCTGCACGACCAGCCCCGCCTCGATCAGCTCCTCGACCGACGCGCCCTCTTTCGTCAGCAGGTCAAGCAGCATGCGCCACCCATCCGGCGCAAAGCCCATCCGGTGGCGCTTCCAGGCCTCTGGCCCGAATCCGCGCTTCTCGAGATACACCCGCGCCGCCGCTCCGGCAGGCTTGCGCAACTGGTCCTCAAAGAACAGGCAAGCCTTCTCAACCCATTCGATCAGCGTGGTCTTGCGGCGATACTGCCGCTCTTCCTCAGCGGTCTGCTTGGGCAGCTCCAGCCCGTAGTCACGCGCCAGCTTCTCGACGGACTCCGCAAACGTGAGCCGCTCCGTCTCCATCAGGAAGGTGATCGCGTCGCCCGACTTCTGCGTTGAAAAGCATTTGTAGAAGCCGCGATCGTCATGGACGTAGAAGCTCGGCGTCTTCTCCGACGAGAAGGGCGACAGCCCCACCCAGTCCTTGCCGCGCTTCTTCAGCGCCACCTTTTTCCCGACAACGTCCGACAGCCGCACGCGCGACTTCAGCTCGTTGAGAAACTCCTCCGGGAACCGCATCGCTACCCTGGCTCTGGCCACAGACCGCCGCTAGCCGCCGCGCGCTTCCCGCGCCAGCAACCAGCTCCTCGATCCTGTGGACGATTATACGCCAATTGTGCGCTGATTCGGGGGAATCAAGCTGTGCACTGCCAATGCCCTGTAATCATGCGAGTCCCGGACGTGGACCCCGCTCAGGCCTGCCCGGAAACGTCCCCGCCCGCAGGCTCCGGATGTCCCTGTTCGTCGCCTTCACAACCGCGCGACGCGCCCTGCCTGCACCGCAACCGCTCAAGCAATTCGGCGCCGTCCTCGATCAGGTCCTGCAGCGGCGTGACGATCATGCTCTGCGCGAGCCCCTCGCCCGCCCGCTTGGCCTTGTTCCGCCACACGGAGAGGTCAGCCCGATACTTCGCCACCTGCGCCCTCAGATAACCGATAGCGGCTTCGCGTAGTGGACTCACGGCGCTGGCTCCCCCGGCACCCGATGCGTGTGACCTGCACGGAGCCTCGTCAGCATCGCTAAGGGATTCCGCCGCCCCGCATTTGTCGCAGGTCAAGCGCGTCCCATCGCTTACGCAGCCTAGAGCCGAATCCGAATCCCCGCCCCAAGCGGATCGAGGTCCGGCTCAAGCCCAACCTGATAGTACGGACGAATACCGCGGCTCGCGGCGCGCTCGACCGCCATCTCGGCAAGCTGCGCAGCCTGCGCGAAGAAATCCGCCTCGCTCTGGCCAGGCACAAAGTCGCGCGAAAGCTCCATGCTCGGCTCTGTGCCGCCCGGCGCGGCGCCATCGGCTTCGTGAAAACAGAGGCACTCGTGGTAGCGGATTTTCCCGTCAGCCTTTGTCGCGAGGGTTAGGAATTCCGCTAGCCTAGCCGCCGGCAAACAAAGACCACCAGTGTAGGTGACAGCACCCAGTTCCTTCGCTTTCGCCAGCAGGTTCATCCGGCTTGTCTACCTGAAAAGCCGACAAACCTAAACCCGCTTCCCCTCCATCAGCGCATACCAAGCCCACCACTTCAGGCCCGGCACGCGCAGCAGCACCGCATCAAGCGCCGACCCGATGCCCCGCACCAACCCCAGCAGCGGCGTCCTGCGAAACGGCACCGACCCGAGCGACGTCAGCCCATACAGCCGCACATCCGTACGCTCGAACGTCGCATCGAATTTCTGGAAATCGGAAACCAGCAGCGGATGCTCATCCGGGGTGCGCGCCCCGGGCGTCCGCTTGCGATAGAACTCGATCGCAGGGTCATGGCCCAGCGGCTCGGTGAACAGCACCACCCCGCCCGGCTTCAGCACGCGCCGCAGCTCCGCCATCGCCTTCGCATAGTCGAGGTTATGCAGGATCCCCGAGCCGTACACGACGTCGAACGTGCCATCGGCAAAATCCATCGCCTCGGCACTCTGCACCGACAGCTTCACATTCGCGATGCCGCGCCATGCAATCTCCGCGTTGCCCGCGTCCACCGCTTCCTTCGAAAGGTCGATGCCCTCAACGCGCTTGGCCACGCCCGACAACGCAATCGCATTGCCCCCATGCGCGCAGCCATACTCCAGCACCACCGCGCCCTTCACCAGTTCAGCGCGGCGCTTCGCATAGCGGTCGAAGCAGGACTTCAGCGCGACATAGTATTTCATCTGCGCCGAACGATCATCCTCGCCGCCCACAAAGCGGGCATCATGAAACGCCCGCTCGCGCCCGATCCGATCAACCGAAGCGTCCATTAACCAAGCCCTCGAAAATCAAACCCACGCCATGCGCCAGCCGGGCCACTCTGGAATGTCGGATTGGGGGAAAAGCGTTGTTCGCGTTTGGTGGAAACCCGGAGCCGAACGCCAATCCCTCAACCACTTCGCCCAAAAGCTTGGGGAGAGCGATGGCGCCAGATCGGCGGCGTCATTTGCGGCCGTACAATCGCGCCCATGACACGAGCACGAAACCACACACGCGGCTCAGGCAACCTTCCGATCATCCAGCTTTTGCCGGAGGCGGTGCTGCGCGTTTTCGTGAGCCTCGCTAAAGGCGTCCGCACAACGCTTCAGATGTGGTGGAGAAAAGGACAGCGTGATTGGGACACGCGCTCCGAAACCTCCGCCCTGCCCACGGCGACGTCCGGCATTCACCTTCAGGAACGCAACCACACCTGCCGGAGTGAGCGTCCGCGGCCTACCCGAAGCGCCGCACGCTGCGCACTTCGCCCGCAATCGGGCGTATGCGATCGACCGCCTGCGCCAACGGCTCGATCTCGCAATGCATGTCGCGCGCGCTCGAATGCAGCAGCATGGTTGGCGAGCACATGATCCCCACATGCCCTTTCCAGAAAACGAGATCGCCGCGTTCCATGTTGGTGAACTCTGCGTCCGGCTGATGCGGCAAGCCCAGCGTCTGTTCCTGCATGTCCGAATCGCGCAGCGGAAAAATCCCGGTCGCCTGCAGTGAGATCTGCACCAGCCCCGAACAATCGATCCCCGCGCTCTCGCGCCCGCCCCAGAGGTACGGCGCCCCGACAAACTTCTGCGCTACGCCGACGAAGTCGGTCTCCGTGTCGTCGAGCGGCGACACATGCCGGGCGAACACCCAGCCCGATCCCTCGATGCGCACGAAATTCCCAGACGTCTCCTCCAGCGCCATCCGTGCATTCATCGACGCATGGCGCATCGGCCGACCCTTCATGTCCGGCTTCTCGTAGATGAAGGTCCGCAGCACCCTTACACGATGCGTCGCATCCCTGCCCGCCGGCTGCAGCGAGGCCAGCCGCATCCACCCGACATAGTGATCGAGCCCGAGCTGGACGTAAGCCCACTCGCCATCCGTTTCGAGAGCGCGCACCGGCTCGCCGAACAGCGACTGGTTCACCTGCTCGGCGGATCCGTACGGCTCCCGCCGCAAGGCTGCAGACCCGGCAGAAACGCGCATGCGCTCGCCGCCGCCGATCACGGCTTTCGGATTGAGTCGAGGGTCTGTCGACCAGCGGTCAGGCGGCATGCGAGCTGGAGTTACTCTCCGTGGCCAGCAGGCCCGGCCGCGACTGCGTCGGAGGTTGCAGCTGCGCCGACGCCTTTCCCTGAGCCAGCGCTCGCTCGCACGAGATCACCCGATCGCCAAGTCCTGCGAGCGCCGCGAGTCCCCGTGCCGTGCTCTGGACCAGAACGCTGCGGCGGTCGCTCTCATCAGGTACCCGCGTCGCGAAACCAAGACCCTCAAGCGCATCAAGCGCGCGGCTCACCGCAGGCTTTCCAAGTTGCAATGCTTCGGCCAGGCCGCGCACCGTGTGTGGTCCAGATTCAAGCGAAATCCGTAACAAAATGGCGGACTGCCGAACGTTCAGGTCCGGGCCATCGGCCCGCACGGTTTCAGCAAGAACATCTTTAAGCAAGGCAAGGGCGGACGCGCGATCCATGACAGCTCCATTCAGCCGGCCCCACAGACAGACTCGCTCTTTTTTCATCTCGGGGCAAGCGGAACGAAGCGATCACGCATATCGTTTTTTCAACATTGCCCAGACTGCCCGCAACCCGCACGCCGCCGCCCCCGCCGGACGTCCATATCTAGCGGGTCGCCAGGCCCAGATATCAAAATGCGCCCAGCTCGGCGCGTTCACAAAAGCTTTTAGGAACAGCGCCGCCGTGATGGAGCCTCCCATCGGCCCGTCGCCAAGATTTTTCATGTCGGCGATCGGCGACTTCAGTCCACCCTCATATCCCGCCCACAACGGCATCCGCCAGACCGGATCGCCCGTCTCTTTCGACGCATCGGCAAGGTCAGCCGCCAGTTGTTCATCGTCCGTGTAAAGCGGCGCGAGATCAGGCCCCAGCGCCACACGGGCAGCGCCGGTCAGCGTCGCAAAATCGATGATGAGTTCCGGCCCATGCTCGCTCGCGCGCGCAAGAGCATCAGCAAGGATCAGCCGGCCCTCTGCATCGGTGTCTTCAACCTCGACCGTCAGTCCCTTGCGCGATTTCAGGATGTCGGATGGCCTGAACGCATTCGGCCCGATCGCGTTCTCGACCGCCGGCACGCAGCACACCAACCGCACCGGCAGTCCCGCGCTCATGATCATCCGAGAAAGAGCCAGCGCATGGGCCGCCCCGCCCATATCCTTCTTCATAAGCCCCATGCCGGCTGTCTTTATGTTGAGCCCGCCCGTGTCGAACGCCACGCCTTTGCCGACAATGGCGATCTTCGGATCGCTCATCCGGCCCCACTGGATCTCGATGTGCCGCGGCGCCTGGGCCGCGCCCTTGCCGACCGCGTGGATCATCGGGTAGCCGTGCTCCAGCGCCTCGCCCTCAGTGATCTCGATGCTCGCGCCGAATTCAGCCGCCAGCGCCTGTGCCTCCGAAGTGATCTCCACAGGCCCCATGTCGCAAGGCGGCGTGTTCACAAGGTCGCGTAGCCAGTCGATCGCCTCCGCCTGCCGTTGCACCTCAACGGCATCGAGGCTTTCGGGAAGCATCAACCGGCGCGGCTTCTCGCCCGTCTTGTATTTCGTGAAACGGTAAGCTCCGTCCGCCCACCCCAGCGCCAGGGTCTCGCCATCCAGCCCGGCCGGAACCTCGCTCAGCCGGTAGTCTCCCGCAGGGAGGCTGCCCGGCAGGCTCGCAAGGACAAACCCGTCCGCACCCTCGCCCAACCCGACCAGAACCCGCTCCAGCCCGCCCTCCGAATCATGCAGCAGCAGCGTCCGCCCCGCATCCCCCCGGAACGCGGCAGCATCCACCAGCCGCTTCACCCGGTCCGGCTGCTCCCTGGTCCACGGTCCGAGCCCCTTTGCGGCCAGAAGCACCAGCGGAGTGGCGGTGTCAGGATGGACGTGGAAGGCAGGATGCATTGTAATGTCCGTAGGCTGCAGGTCTGGCGCGCCGCTTTAACGGTTCATTGATCCGGCGCGCAGCAAGGTTCCGGTAATATATCCGGGGATTGCCCATGTCTGCCACCAGCAAGCCTGTCACCCGTCTGATCGCGACCGCTAGTCTCGCCGCCCTGCTTACCGGCTGCATAACGGCCGCTCCCCAGACCCCCGCGGAACTTGCGCTGGTCGATTCCGCGGTCAGCCCGATCCTGCCCGCCACCCAGGCAGACCGCGCCATGGCGGACAAGCAGGACCTTCTGACCCAGGCGCGCTTCTGGGGCGCCGAATACGAGAAAAACCCCAACGAATACGAAGCCTCGCTGAAATACGCCCGCGTCCTGCGCGCCATCGGCTCGGCCCCGCGCGCGGCCGAAGTGGCCCAGCAGGCCCTGACGCTGAAGCAGGGCGATGTCGAGATGACGATGATATACGCCCAGGCCTCGCTAGACATCGGCAAGGCGGACGACGCCGCCTACGCCCTCGCCCGCGCGGAAGCCGAAGGCGGCAAGGACTGGCGCCTGCTCTCGATCATCGGCGTCACCCTCGACACGCTCGACCAGCATAGCGCTGCCCAGGACTATTACCGCCGCGCCCTCGCGATTTCACCGGACAACCCCAAAATCCTGTCCAACCTGGGACTTTCCTATATCCTCGAAGGGAAGCCCGGGCTCGCCGAGCAGACGCTGCGCCAGGCGGCCGCCCTGCCCGGCGCTGACAGCCGTATCACCCAGAACCTCGTCATGGCGCTCGGCGTTCAGGGCAAGTTCGAAGAGGTCGAACAGGTCGCAGAAACCGACCTTCCGCCCGCCCTGATCGCGGCAAACAGGGAATACTTCCGCAGCCTGCTCAACCCGTCGCGCTCCTGGGAAACCCTTCGCGGTTCCGAGAACTGACCCCGACTGCGGTAACCAAGTAACAGCAAAATAATCCGCTGACTTTGCCGCCGGCAGCGCTCGCCAGTGCAGGCGAGACCCGCTATCTGTCCGGGCACGATGGAGGGTCTTCGACATGCGTAAGCTTCGTGCACTGGCATTTACTGCAGTTCTAGGCTTCGCGCTCGCAGCGTGCAGCCAGGGCGGCTCCGGCGCGATCAGCGCGATCGATGTCGACCCCAAATCCGTCGAAGCGCATGTGACAAAGCTTGCCGGCGAAACCTTCAAGGGCACGGCGACCACAGCCGCCGACATCGAGTCGCTGCGCGCAGCGCTTCCGGCGGAAGTCGCCGTCAGCTGGGGCGGCCTCTCCTTCGACGCGGCCACAGGCTCGACGCTCCTGACTGCCGTGAAGATGACACCCAAGGACAACACCGAAGTCGGCGTCAGCATCGACGAGCTCCGCCTTTATGATCTCGACGTTGACCTCCTGAAGGCCCGCCTCGCCGGCCAGCGCCTGACCGAATCCGGGCCGCTCGCCCGGCGTATCGACGCAAAGAATGTATCCGCCTTCGGCCTCGCGACCCTCATGAACGGAATGATGGGTGCGGCCTATGAGGGCTTCTCCGACGGTGTCATGCTCCCTCCCGAGGACGGCTTCCCGGCCGAGGACGGCTTCCCGGCCGAGGATGGCATCCCGGCCGAGCCCGCCAACCCGCTGAAGTTCCAGCCGGCGGATCCCACCGCGCCCGCGCCCCCTGAAGGCTGGCCGCCGTCAACCGATCCGGACTTCGATTTCGGCAACGACGATTTCTCCGCAGCTTTCGAGACCACATTCGACCGTTACGACTTCTCCGCCGGCCGCATCATTATCGACGACATCGTCCTGAAGCCATATCAGGTCACCCCGGCCCCCGCCGCTGCGGCCAATCCGGATGATCCGATGGCGTCGTTCATGTCTGTGATGCAGATGTTCGCGGCCTTCAACCAATCGTTCGGAATCGATACTGCTGCCTACTTCGACGTGAAGGGTGGGTTCGCGATGACCCAGTTCGGCGACACGATGTCGACAGACTTGGCGATCAAGTCTCTCGGCGCGCGCGGCATGCGCGGCGGCGACACCGACGCGATGTACATGCGCGGACTGACCTACACGTCGACAGGCGCCAGCATGGGCATGCCGATGGACATGACCTATGCCGTGGACCTCTACACGATCGAGGACGTCCGCCTCGGCAAGGTGATGGACTTCCTCGCCAAGGGCGTTGTTCCGCCCCGCACAGAGACCAATCTCATGAGCCTCGGCATCTGGCGCAGCCAGGCTGAAAGCTTCAAGCTAGGCGGCAAGGAGTTCTACACCGTCGCGGAATCCATGTTCGACGGCAGCGGCTTCCACTGGTTCATCCCAACCAAGCTCACTGCCAGCGGAAAAGGCATGTCGGTCGATGTCGCCGGTCTGATGGAGTATGCGCAGGACGCCAGCTCCGCCATGATGGGCGACGTGGGAGATGACCCGTTCTACGCAGAACAGCTCGCCGCCCAGAAGGCCGAGATGCAGCAGGTGATCGGCACGCTAAACAAGCACGGCCTTTCCAAGATTGCCGGCGACTATAATTTCGGCTGGAACTGGAATGCAGGCAACGGCGATGCCAAGCTCGAACTTGGCTTTGACGGCAAGGACCTGCTGAAGTTCAGCACCAAGTATGAAGGCGGCTTCCCCAGCTTCAAGGCGGTGTCCGACCTGATCCCGGACAACATCGAGGCCACCGACCAGGAGGCTCTTGCGAACGTCTTCAATACCAGCACCTCGTTGAAGCTCATCGAGTTCAACATGGAGGACAAGGGCGGCCTGCCGAAGATCTACGGCCTGATGGGCGACTTCGCGGCCGTGATGGGCATGGGCGCCGAGCCGATGACCGCGGAGAATGTCCGCACGATGGCCTCCAGTGGCCTGAAGACGATGGCAGCCGCAGTCAGCCAGGACATTCCGGAAATCCCTGGCCTGCTCAACCCGATCGCCTCCTTCCTGGAACTCGGTGGCAAGCTTCGTCTCGCGATCCAGCCGGCGAAACCCATGCCGTTCTCCAGCTTCGAGACGGTCATGACGGGCGCAATGATGGGCTCTTCGACGCCATCCCAGATCATCAAGGACCTGGGCGTGAAGTCCGAGCACACGAAGTAACCCAAATCAGGGCGCGATGACGTTCGTTACGCGCTTCGCGCCAAGTCCGACCGGCCGTCTTCATCTCGGCCACGCCTATTCCGCCCTCCTGGCGCACGATATGTCGCGCCGGGAGGGAGGACTGCTTCTGCTCCGCATGGAAGACATCGACGCAACGCGCTGCCGGCCCGAATACGAGGCTGCGATCCTCGAAGACCTCGCCTGGCTCGGCCTGACCTGGCCAACGCCCGTCCGCCGTCAGTCCGAACACTTCACAGATTACGCCAGCGCGCTCGAGAAGCTGCGCAACATCGGCGTTCTCTATCGCTGCTTCCTGACGCGGCGCGAGATCGCCGAGGAGGCGATGTCGGCGCCCCACGCGCCTGGCGAAGGCGGCGATGGAATCATCTATCGCGGACCATCCACGCCGATGAGCGAAGACGAGCAGGAATTCCGCATGGCGCGCGGCGATGCGTTCGCGTGGCGCCTCTCGATGAGTTATTCACAAGACCTGCTAGGCGAAGTTTTCGCGCGTCTGGAATTTCGCGAACGCGACGAAGCAACAAAGGCGGAACGCAGCATTGCTGCGCGTCCAGAAATCCATGGCGACATCGTGCTGGCGCGAAAGGACACGCCCGCGAGTTATCATCTCTGCGTCGTGCATGATGATGCATTGCAAGGCGTGACACATGTGATTCGCGGCGAGGATCTTCGCGACGCGACGCATGTGCACGTGCTGCTGCAGAGACTGCTCGGCCTGCCCCAACCCATCTACACCCATCACCACCTGCTCACCGACGAGACCGGCAGACGATTCGCCAAACGCGACCGATCACTGACGCTCGCGGCCTTGCGCGATGCTGGTCTGGCGGCTGTCGACATTCGCGCCCGCATCGGATTGCCCGCTTGAACACGCCTGCCGAAACCCGTCCGCCCTCGCCCGCCTGGGCGGGCCCGGCGATGCTCATCGCTGGCGCCATCGCCATCGGCTTTGCGCCCATCGGCCTGCGGCTCTCCGCGTTCGAGCCACAGGCCACCGGCTTCTGGCGCTTCGCATTCGCGCTGCCGCTCATCGCGCTGGCGATCAAGGCGCAGGGCGGCAGGATCGGTCGCCCCTCGCCGATGGCGCTTCTCGCCGGAACCTTCTTCGGGCTCGACATCGCCTTCTGGCACGCATCCCTTGTGATGACCTCGGTCGCCAACGCGACCTTCCTCGTCAATCTCGGCAACGCGGCGGTCGGGCTTGTCGCCTGGATTGTCCTGCGCGAACGGCCCGCACGCATCTGGCTGGTCGCCCTCGCCATGGCGCTCACAGGCGCCTTCATGCTGTCGCGCGGCGCAGCCAACGCAGGTGGCGCAGCGCTTTCAGGCGATCTCCTCGCAATGGTGGCCGCCGTGATGGTGGGCCTCTACCTCTTCTTTGCAAAACTCGCCCGCCGCGAAAGCGGCGCAATGCCGGTCCTGTTCTGGTCGACGGCGACCACGCTGGCTGTGTCCGCAATCGCATGCGGCGTGCGCGGCGAGACCCTGATCCCGCCCGATGTCAGCTGGTTCATGTGGCCGCTCGCGCTCGCCCTCGTCGCCCACGTGATCGGCCAGGGCCTGATCATCGCCGGCGTCGGCGCAACACCCGCAGCCCTTGCCGGCCTGCTGCTACTTATCCAGCCGGTCGCAGCAGCCCTCGCAGCTTGGCCGCTGTTCGGAGAGGCGCTTACGACGATGCAGCTCGCAGGCTGCGCGCTCGTGCTTGCCGGCGTCTGGCTCGCCGGGCGGCGGTAGCGCGTCAGAACATCCGTCCGCCAACCGGCGTATCGATATCCGGGGAGATCAGCACAACTTCGCCTGCCTCATCGGGCACGCCAAGCGTCAGCACCTCGGACATGAACTTGCCGATCTGCCGCGGCGGAAAATTCACGACCGCCAGCACGCGCTTACCGACCAGAGCCTCAGGCGTATAGTACCTCGTGATCTGCGCCGACGATTTCTTCTCGCCAATCTCTGGCCCGAAATCGAGCCGCAGCTTGATGGCAGGCTTGCGCGCTTCGGGAAACGGCTCGGCCGAGACAATCACGCCAACGCGAATGTCGACTTTCATGAAGTCGTCGAAGCTGATCGTCGGCATGATCATCACGCTAGTCGCAATTACCCGGCGCAATGAAGAACTGGTAGCGCGATTCTTGATACATCCGGTCACGCTTCGCCGCTTCCGCGGCACGCCCTTCCGACACAAGCGCCAGCCCGCGATCGATGTCCATCACGGCGCACTGGGGCGTCGCGACGGTACCGCTCTCGACCCAGACGCCGCGATTGATCCGGCGGGCGAAATAGACCTGGGCGCGCTGCGCATCCGTCAAGTCCGTCCGCCCGAGCAGCGCCGCAGCCGCCGGCTCCCACTCCGCCATCTTGTTCGAGGTGAACGCAGCCGTCAGCATCGTCTTGAAAACAGCATCACTGAGCGTCGGCGGAGCGGCCGGCTCCGGTACCTGCGGCGTCGCGCAGCCGGCAATGGCCAGGACCAGCACGAGACCTGCAGTTCGCTTCATGATTTCCTCCATCAAGAACCTGCAGTTCGCCAGCAACTGGTCGCCAGTTCAATCGAATTTCCGAGGCGGCGTAAACCCCGCCAGCCTTGCATCCAGCCCATCGCGCACGCCCGGCCAGTCCTCGCGGATGACGCTGAACCACGCCGTGTCGCGCAGCCGGCCATCCGGCCGCACCATGTGCGAGCGATGAATGCCCTCGAACGTCGCGCCGAAACGCGCCATCGCCTTGCACGAGCGCTCATTGCGCGCGTCCGCCTTCAGTTCCAGCCGGTTCAGCCCCAGCGCCTCGAACCCATGCGCCAGCAACAGCCGCTTGCAGGATGGGTTCACCGCCCCCGACCACACGCGCCTGGCATACCAGGTCCAGCCGATCTCCACCCGCTTGTGCGCTGGCACATAGGCGAGCAGGCTGGTTGACCCCACATGACTGTCCGACGCCTTCTCGAACACCGCCCACGTCATCTCCCCCACCCGCTTGATCTCGGCAAGACGATGCTCGACCCACGCATCAAAATCGGCGTTGTCGAGATTCACATTCGCGAACCGCCACAGATCCGGGTCATTGCCCGCCGCGCGCAGCGGCTCGCGATGCCGCTCTTCCAGCGGTTCAAGTCGGACAAATGCGTTTTCAAGCACGGCAGGTTCGATTGTCATGCGCGGGGTTTATCGCGCGGGCGCATGCGCGGCTAGGCAGATCACGCGCGCCGGTGTTAGCTCGCTTCATCAAGTGCCGGGGAAACGCGTCATGCTCATCACACGGTTCTGCGCTGTTCTCGCAATCTCGGCGCTCACGGCGTGCGTCCAGATCCCTGAACCCGTGCCATCCATGCCAGGCGGCGCGAAGTATGTCGCGATGGGCTCGTCCTTTGCCGCGGGCCCCGGCATACCGGACTACTATGAGGCGACGCCCGCGCCCTGCTATCGCTCAACGAAGAACTACGCGCACCAGCTTGCCGCGCGGCTGAGCCTGAACCTCACGGATGTCAGCTGCAGCGGCGCCACCTCCGCCCACCTCACCGGCCCGCGCGGCGCGATCCCGCCCCAGCTCGATGCGCTGACGCCGGACACGCGCCTCGTCACCGTCACGATCGGCGGTAACGATCTTGGCTATATCGGCGGTCTCACGAACGCCTCCTGCGCCGGTCTGATGGCCGAAACGGGCATCGAGGCCGACTGCGCGCCGATGATCGCGGCGCCGGCCGAAAAAACCTACGCCGATCTCGCGGCGCGCATGGACGCCGTCGCAAAAGAGATCCGCCGCCGCGCGCCGCAGGCGCAGCTTGTCTTCGTCGACTATCTCGCCGTTCTCCCGGAAGCAGGATCCTGCCCGGCAACGCCGATTGACGCCATCCAGGCCGATAGCGCCCGCTACGCCGCACGCCGACTTGCCGAGATCACGCGTACAGTCGCCGCACAGAACAACGCCAGCGTCATCACCGCCTCCGAATTCTCGAAAGGCCACGACGCCTGCAGCGCGGATCCGTGGATGAACGGCTACCCGCGCCCCGGGGCGCCCATCACCGGCGCGCTCTATCATCCCAACATGAAGGGGATGACGGCGATCGCGGACGCGCTGGAACAATTGCTCTCTGACAGTCGGCGCGAGTGGTGAGAAGCCGGATTGCCCGGAGCTGGACTGTTGTGACGAAGATACCGGCGAGGACAACCAGAAAAGCACCAGCGCGCAATGGCGCGAAGGCGCGCAAGCTTCTCAAGCCCGGGCCGGACGGCGTCGTTCGCCTGTCCGGCGGCAACCCGCAGATTGCAAAAGGGGATGGCGACGCGCCCGTGCAGGCCTACATCGCCGCCATGCCCGGATGGCAGAGCGACATCGGCAGGCAGATGGACGCCATCATCGAACGCGTCGTGCCGAGAGTGGCCAAGGCCGTCAAATGGAACTCGCCCTTGTATGGCAAGGGCGACGGAACATGGTTCGCAAGCTTCCACGTCTTCGCAGCATACACAAAGGTGACGTTCTTCCGCGGCACGGATCTCGATCCCGTACCGCCGGACGCATCAAAGGTGAAGAATGTCCGCTACCTCAACATCCACGAAGGCGCGTTCGACCCGAAGCAGTTCACCGACTGGATCAGGCAGGCAAGCAAGCTGCCCGGCGAAAAACTCTAGGGGATCGCATGGCGAGGAAGGCAAAAGCGGCAACGCCAAACACGACCACAGCCGACTGGCGCGCAGATATGCTCGACCGCGCCCGCGCCGCCATCCTGTCGGCCGATCCGGGCATCATCGAAACGGTGAAGTGGCGCAAGCCGACCAAACCCGAGGGCGTTCCCGTCTTCGAGAAGAGCGGCATCATCTGCACGGCCGAGACCTACAAGGCGTACGTGAAGCTGACCTTCATGCACGGCGTGGCGCTCGAAGACCCGGCAGGCCTCTTCAATGCCCCCTTCACCGGCGCCACGCGTCGCGCCATCGATTGCAAGGAAGGTGTCAAGCTCGACGCCAAAGCGCTGAGGGCGCGGGTAAAGCATGCCGTTGTGCTGAACAAGGCGAAGAAGAAGTAACGCTTATCCCGCCGTCTTCACCAGCGTCTCCTCGACGACCTTCACGACATCACCCATGATCTCGGTAATCTTGTAGTCCTTCGGCGTGTAGACCCGCCGGATGCCCATCTGCTTGAGGGCGAGCGCGTCTGCCTCCGGAATGATCCCGCCGACGACAACCGGAATGTCGAGACCCCTGGCGCGAAGGATGCCGACCGTCTCCTTCACCAGATCGAGATGCGAGCCTGACAGGATCGAGAGGCCGACAACATGCGCCTGGCTGTCGATCGCCTGCTGCACGATCTCCTCCGGCGTGAAGCGGATACCTTCGTAGACGACATTCATGCCCGCCTGCCGCGCGCGCGCCGCAATCTGCTCCGATCCGTTGGAATGGCCATCAAGCCCCGGCTTTCCGACAACATAGGTCAGCGTGCGGCCGAGCTTCTTCGACACGCGCTCGACCTCGCCCTTGACCTTTTCGATGTCCTCGTCCCCGCCCGTCTCGATCACGATGGCGACGCCGGTTGGCCCACGATACTCGCCGAACGTCTCGCGCAGCGCCTGACCCCACTCGCCGACCGTGACGCCGGCTTTCGCCGCCGCAATGCTCGGCGGCATGATGTTCGCGCCGCTCGACGCAGCCGCACGCAACTCGCCCAGCGCATTCGCCGCCGCATCCGCATTGCGCTGCGATCGCCACGCCCTCAGTCTGGCGATCTGCCGGCTCTCCGCGCCATGATCCGTCGCCATGATCGAACCGTCGCCGCCTGACAGCGGGGAGACTTCCGTCGTTTCATACCGGTTGACGCCGACCACAACCTGACGTCCTGCCTCGATCTGCTTCAGGCGCGCACGCTGGCTCTCGACCAGTTCCTTCTTCATGAATTCAATATTGTCGATCGTCCCACCCGATGCATCCAGCTTCGCGAGCATCTCACGCGCCTGGTCCTTCAGCGCCTCGGTCTTCGCGGCCACGACATGCGAGCCGTCGAACAGGTCCTCGAACTCCAGCAGGTCTGTCTCATAAGCGAGGATCTGCTGCAGGCGCAGTGACCATTGCTGGTCCCAGGGCCGCGGCAGGCCCAGCGCCTCATTCCATGCCGGCAGCTGCAGCGCACGGCAACGCGCCCGCTTGGACAGCGTCACGGCAAGCGCCTCAATCAGAATCCGGTAGACATTGTTTTCTGGCTGCTGTTCGGTCAGCCCCAGCGAGTTCACCTGCACGCCATAGCGGAACATGAGCGCCCGCGTATCTGTCACGCCGTAACGCTCGCGCCCGATCTCTTCCCAGAGATCCACGAACGCGCGCATCTTGCACATCTCGGTCACGAACCGGACGCCGGCGTTCACGAAGAACGAGATGCGCGAGAAGACCGTCGTGAAATCCTTGTCGGGCACCTGCCCCCCGGCCTTCACCGTGTCGAGCACAGCGCACGCCGTAGCCAGTGCAAAGGCCAGCTCCTGCTCCGGCGTCGCCCCCGCTTCCTGGAGGTGGTACGAGCAAACGTTCAGCGGATTCCATTTCGGCGTCTCGGTATAGCACCACGCTACCATGTCCCCGATCAGCCGCATCGAGGGCTTGGGTGGGAACACATAGGTGCCGCGCGAGAGATACTCCTTGACGATGTCGTTCTGCGTGGTGCCCTGCAGCTTCTTGCGATCGCAGCCCTGTTCGTCCGCCAGCGCGACATACAATGAGAGCAACCACGCCGCCGGCGCGTTGATCGTCATCGAGGTGTTCATCTCCTCGACCTTGATCTGGTCGAACAACGCCCGCATGTCGCCCAGATGCCCAACCGGCACGCCCACCTTGCCGACTTCGCCGCGCGCGAGAACGTGATCGGAATCGTAAGCCGTCTGCGTCGGCAGGTCGAAAGCGATCGACAGGCCGGTCTGCCCCTTCGACAGGTTCTTCCGGTAGAGCTTGTTGCTCTCCTCCGCCGTCGAATGCCCCGCATAGGTGCGAAAAATCCACGGCTTGTCCGGGTCGTGCTGGAACGGGGTCGAGGTCGTATCAGCCATGTCCGGCCCTTGCTGCAAATGCGAAGGCACAAAACTGCAAACCGCTGGCCGAAGCAAGCGCTACCGGCAAGGCCCTGCCCTGTGTTGTCGCCGCACCACCGACATGGTGCGCGAAAGGCTACCGTCAGCCCCGCGCGACCACCGGTTCCTTCACCGCAGGCGGGAGCAGCCCCCGCTCGCACGTCATGTGCGACGCCCGCGCGAGTTCCGCGATATCGGCCTTCCCGCAATGCATCGCAGCCCGCCAGCCCTGCATGTGCGACGGGACTTCCTCGGCATTCAGTGGCGGCTTGTAGAACCACCTCATCATTGTCTCGAACGCCAGCCGGTCGCGCGCATCGCGCACGACAAGCACGAGCACGTGTGTTGCGCCCCGCGCCTTCGCCACCGCCAGCTGATGGTGGCTGGCGTAGCGCTGGTTCAGCTTGGAGGTCTGACCGACATAGTGGACGACGAAGTTGTCGCCCGCCTGATGCACCATCAGGTAGACGCACGGCAGGTTGAAGAAGCGCGCCTCATCGAACGGCAGCACCGCAAACATCTCGCCAAGGATTTCGACCCGCCTGCCCATCAGCCTCTCCCGACTCAGCCCCATCCACACTGGGCCCGCCAAGCCTCCGTGTGAATCCCGAAAAAGAGATCGGTTGCGTAACATCGGGACATGCATGCAGCAGGGCGAATGCGGCCGTCAGCGCCGCCACAGGAACGCGCTCATTTGCGTTTGACTGCGTCGAGCCCGCGATCCTTGTCGATCACAATGAACTCGTCGGTCTTCTCGCGTACTTGACCACGGGCGATTTGATACGCGGGACCAACTTTCTTGAGCCTGCGTTCTGCGCTTCTGCGTTCGTTGTAAAGTCCGGCAAGGCGCCAGGGGCTCTCTCGGCAAACCCCATATCCGCAGTATTACCGTGGAGGCACGCGGGGCCGCCAGACATGCTTACGTCTCCACCCACGGCGCAGCCTTCGCCACATCCGCGCCGATCGCAGTGTAGTAGATCTTCTGCACCCCCCGCGTCACCGCCCCGGGCCTGCCCGATCCAAGCACGACGCCATCGATCTCAACCACCGGCGTCACCAACCCGGTCGCCGCCGTCGAGAAAGCCTCCACCGCGGCTTTCGCCTCTTCCAGCGTGAAGGAGCGTTCGGTGATCTTGCCACCGCGCTGGCCCAGCGCATCGAAAAGCGCATGCCGCGTCACGCCGGCAAGGATCATGTTCGAGATCGCCCGGGTGATGATCTCGCCGTCCTTCGTTACGATCCACGCATTCGACGATGCCCCCTCCGTCACGAAACCATCCGGCGCCACCAGCCATGCATCATCCGCGCCCCGCACCTTCGCCTCGGTCTTGGCAAGCGCCTGCGCCAGCAGCCCGACCGACTTGATGTCGCGCCGCGCCCAGCGAATGTCCGGCACGCTCACAATGCGCGTCCCATTGCGCGCCGATGGCGTGTCGATCAGCGCGCGCGGCTCGGCGAACATGAAAATGGTCAGGCGCGGCGTCTCCGGCGCCACGAAATCACGCGCGCCATACGCTCCGCGCGTCACCTGCAGATAGACATAGCCCTCGTCGATCCCGTTGTGGGCCACCAGCGTGCGGTGAACCTCTTCCAGCTCGTGCCGGTCAGGCATCGTCCCGAATTTAAGCTCGCGCAGGCTGCGCTCGAGCCGATCGAGATGCCGCCCCATGTCGATCAGCCGCCCGCCGTAGACGGCGGTCACTTCATAAACGCCGTCGGCAAACAGGAAGCCGCGATCGAAAGGCGAAATCCTCGCCTCATCCGCCGCCACATAGACGCCGTTCACCCATGCCTGTCGTGCCATGGCCTGCCGCGTCATTTGATGCCTCCTGCCAGCTGGCTTCCAAAGTCTCGCACAACCGTCTGTCTCCCACACGGTGGCTTGTCTACGGCGACGGCAGCCCAGAACCCGCACATGGCCATCTCGCGTCCCGCAGTCATCGGCTCTGGCGCCGGGTTGACGTCAGCGCGCTCTGCACCCGCGCAGCAGGCAACATCGTAATGTCGCTCCATTGCGCAGGAATCTCCACTGCCTCCTGGCGTGTCCGGGGCACAAATTTCTGCCCGACGTCGACTTACAGGCGAGCCTTGCCGAACTGCTTTCGGCTTTCGTATTGCAGTGCAACAAGTTTGCTTGCAATCCGTACGGCTCTTGGACAATGTGATGCCCGCTTGACGGGCGCCTGTGCACACGCGAACGGCAAAGCACAACATAAAGGCCCGAAGCGGCGGGAGAGGTTCAACGTGGCAGACGGCGCAGCGAAGCGTGAAGTGAAAGACCTCTACGCTGTCGGGGAAATTCCTCCCGACTTCCATGTCCCCAAAAACATGCACGCCTGGGCGATCCGTCGCGAACGGCAGGGACGTCCTAAGACAGCAATGCAACTCGAAGTCGTCCCCACGCCCGAGATCGCATCCGACGAGGTGCTGGTCCTCGTGATGGCGGCCGGCGTCAACTACAACGGCATCTGGGCCGGCCTCGGCGAGCCCATCTCGATGTTCGACGTCCACAAGCAGCCCTTCCATGTCGCCGGATCCGATGCCTCGGGCATCGTCTGGGCCGTCGGCGACCGGGTGAAGCGCTGGAAGCCGGGCGATGAGGTCGTCATCCACTGCAACCAGGACGATGGCGACGACGAAGAGTGCAATGGCGGCGACCCGATGTTCTCGCCGACCCAGCGCATCTGGGGCTATGAAACGCCGGATGGCTCCTTCGCCCAGTTCTGCCGCGTCCAGTCGCGCCAGCTGATGGAGCGTCCCAAGCACCTCACCTGGGAAGAGGCAGCCTGCTACACGCTGACGCTCGCCACCGCCTACCGCATGCTGTTCGGCCACCGTCCGCATGTGCTGCGTCCCGGCCACAACGTCCTGGTCTGGGGCGCTTCGGGCGGCCTCGGCTCCTACGCCGTGCAGCTCTGCGCCGTCGCCGGCGCCAACGCCATCGGCGTCATCTCGGATGATTCCAAGACTGACTTCGTGCTGCAGATGGGCGCCAAGGGCGTTATCAACCGTAACAACT
>CAIMMO010000191.1 GCA_903842595.1 uncultured Alphaproteobacteria bacterium | reverse complement strand
TTCTTGGATCACATCAATCGCCGCGCCAGCGAAGCTTTTGCAGTCATCGCCAAAGATATGAAGGAGCCCCAGCCATGACGACGCAAGAACTGGTGGAGCGGTTGAACGAGATGACTGCGAACTTTGTGGAGTTTTCGCAGACATCAAACAACAACATGCATCGACGGCTGTACTTTAATCGAGCCGAAGTGTCCCGCGCCGCCGCATCCCGCCTCTCCGAGATGCATGAGGCGCTCATGTCTGTTGAGTCGTGGCTAACGAGGTGGGGTAGCCATGTCGCGCATTGCCGAGGTTATCCGAATTGCACTTGCGGTCTTGATGCGATGAGACACGAAGCCCGCGCGGCGCTGGAGCACCAGCAGAAGGGGGAGGCTAATGATTGACGATCATTTCCGCACGCTTGGACTAGGTTGGATTTACCCTTACCACGGTGAGAATCCACGCGACAAAGCAGAGCAAATAGCCTGCGCGATCCTGTACGACATGGGCGACAGAAGGGGCATCAAGAGCGAGCTTTTATCGGTTGATCGTGATGTGCGCCGAGACATTGTTGAGACACACGCAGCAATCATCCGGCGCGCGATGGAACTGGCGGAGCTTCCGCAGTTTGACGATTACGATGTGCTCATGTCGAAAGCGCTGGAGCACCAGCAGAAGGGGGAGACGAAATGATCGACTGGTATCCCGCCATCAGCGGCATCGTCGCTTTTGGGGCGCTCATTCTGGGCATTTATCTGGGTCGCGCACTTGAGCACGAGGATACCGAGAAGATCAAGAAAGCGATGCGCTGGCAGGACGACAAGGGGGAGCCGAAGCCGTGACGCCCAACAAGCTTTTTGTGATAGTTTGCATTCCCATACTGGTGGCGGCGCTGCTGTGGATGGCGTGGCTTGTCTATGGTGTGTCGTGGACATGACCCCCGACGAGATCGACCGCATGTATCAAGCCGTGATGCTCGCCGCGCCGATGGCGGGGCTTGGCGTGGTGATGTTCCTCGCGGTGTGGCTGTGGCCGACAAGGCGCGGCTAGGACTGAAAACGAAAAGGGGGCCGATTGCGCGGCCCCCTCACGTTCTAATGCCCCTGATCTGGCTAGTTCGTAGAGTTGAAGCGCGGACGCATCGGGTAGGCGAGATACCACACCACCATCCAGAGCGCCCACAGGAACAGGAAGTCGAACAGCGTTCCGAGGCCGATCTTCAGCGCGATGATGTCGTCGAACGGATCTGTGTTGAACAGCCGCACGCCAACAGCCCACACGATGAGGCCGGTGTAGAACACATGGCGGATGTACGCCCAGTTCGTCTTCTTGCCGTCGTCAGTCTTTACAATCTTGAATGCCATCTAGTCCTCCTGCTTGCAGATCTCTTTGAATCGCGTTCCGTACCGCGCCGCGTAGTTCAGTGTGGTGACGTCGGCCGCCTCTGCCGCCGTCAGCTTCTCAGGCGCGAGCCCCGCGCAGATCTTGCGGGCAACCTCAGCGCTGGTGTCCTTCAGGATCGGCAAGGATGAGGGCGGCGAGTTCCGGGTCGGTGTTCCGCAGCTCGTCAGCAGAACGAAACTGAGGCAGACGAGCGACTGCTTCGTCGGCCTGTTCAACACGCGTCTCGATTTCATTGACGATCTCCGTTGATGCCTCCTGCAGGACGATGGTGTCCTGAAGATCCTTGACCTCTTCCTTGGCCTTCGTGCGCTTCACCGCATTCTTGTCGACGATGTAGATCCCGATGGCGGCCGTCGCGAGCATCGCGAGGATGACGTAGGCCTCCACGCTGATCTTCTTCAGGAAGCCCCACACGCCCATGAGCAATGGCATCACTGACCTCCAATCCGGGGGGCTTCAGGCCCGCTGACAATCGGCCCAGTGGCGCGCCGCTCACCCCATTTGCGCATCCACCCGCCGCAATGGTCGATAGTCCAGCCGGTACACATGCACAGGAAGTCGAGCGCCAGGCCGAACACGACCGGGTCTTTGACGATGATCCCGTAGCCCTCGCCGAACGCGATTGCCGCCTTGCTGGGGAGCGTGGTGACAGCCACCGCCATCAGGAACTTGCCGCCGTACATCAGCGCTGCACCCCAGAAACGCCGTGCATTCTCTAGGGGCTTTCCCGGTGGGGGGATGTTCGGCGTCGTCGCCCCCTTCGGCACTTGGTATTCCAGCGTGGGAGGCGCTGGGGGCATAGGGGCTGGTATGGGTTTGCGCGGCACAATAGGCGGGGCAGGAGCGGGCTTGGCCGGGGCGGCGGCTGGGGTAGTAGCCGCAGGTGGCTTTGGCGCATCCACGGGCTTCGTAGGCGCAACCGCAGGGGTGGTCACGTTTGTCGCAGGTGTCGCAGGCTTGGTAGCCGCCTCAACCCGCTTCTCGTAGCTGTCGAGGTCGAACGGTGTGTTCACCCCCGGCGCCGTGTCGGCCTCCAAGGTGAGCGGCGGGAGGTCTTTCACCCGGGCCTTCACAACGCTGAAAGGCGTCCTGTCGGTGACCGTGTCTTCCCAGCGGTTCTGGCCGGCATCCCACTCGCGCTCCGTCTCAAGCATGAGCGTGTCAGGGTCGACCGCGGCTTCCCATGGCTTGCCGAGCGACAGGATGCCCTCGGAATAATGGCGGCGCTGCAACCCGAGGAAGGCCATGCGCCACGAGCACGCCTGACCCTGCGGCCCGATCCACTCGGCCTCGCCGTCGGCGCCGATGCGCCACTGGCCCTTGTGCCGCGCCATCTTCTGCTGCGCGAGAGACGGGCCCGTGGACGTGGCGAACACGTAGAGGCCAAAGGCCTCTGCGGCCTCGTCCCATTTCCGCTCGTTCGTGAGGCGCAGCACCGATGACTTGGCGTATGCCGTCTCGCCGATATTGTAGGCGAGGCAGACGTGGGCATCATATTGAAACTGGTTCAGCGGAACCGTCGTGTGCTTCTCCACCACGGCTTCGAAGCGGTGCAGGTGGAAGGCGAACAGCTGCAGCGCCTGGTCCTCGGTGCAGAAGTCTGCCGGGCCAATAGCGCGCCCATCCGGCCACGTCGTGCAGCCATAGGACAGCTCATACTTGCCGCCCTCGCACTTCCGCGCCTTGGTACGCGGCTTGCCCTCGTAGCTCGCACACAGAAGCAGCCCGTGACGGCTGATCTTCATGTGATCGTTGATGCCGGTCATGCGGGCTCCGCCCCCTTGCTGGAGTAGACGACCCGGCCAGAGCCGAGGTGCGTGACGTGGATGGAACTGTCGACCTCGCGGCGAACCCTGTACTCCTCGGTCGGATCGCCAGCAGCGCCAGGCGAAACCTCCGGATAGTCACGCACCAGCAGCGAGTTGCGACTGGCCTTGTCCGAGTCGCCTTCAAGCAGGTGGAAGCCGACCACCGCGGCGTTGTCCTTCGACGTGGTCAGCTGCACCACGCGCTCGGCCGGCAACGCCTCGCCGCGCTTGATGACCACGAACGGGATGTCGCCCAGTGTCTCGACCGCGAGCGTATGCGTCGCCTTGTCCTTGAGCAGGAAGTCCTCGCCGCCTCGCCGCTCGATTGCCACGGCCGCATAGGTGGCGGCGCCAAGAGCCACGGCCTCGGTGACGGAGACGCGGGAAGACGGCTTCTTGCCGAACTCCTTCTCGACCATCTGATGCACCAGAGGCATCCGCGTCATGCCGCCGACAAGGATGACCTCGTCCAGCATCGCAGGGGTCACGGCGTACTCTGCCATGAGTTCGCGGCAGGGTATGAAAGTCTCCTCCACCGTGCTGCGCGCCATGCCCTCAAACTCTTCGCGCGTGATCGGCACGTTCATGTGCTGAATGCCATCGCCCCCGTCCGTGCTCACGTAATCGACGCGGACAGCAGAGCGCGGGTTGCCGGTGAGGTCGATCTTCGTCCCCTCGGCGTGCTCGCGGATCCGCGCCATGGTGAGCGAGTGCAGGCCGAGGTCGGCGCCCGTCTTCTCTTTCCAGAACCGGACACAGTGGCGCACGAGGATCTCGTCGACATCCTTGCCGCCGAGCGTGGCGTTGCCGCGCGTGCCGATGACCTCAAGCTTGCCTTCCTTGCAGCGCAGGAGGGTGAAGTCGAACGTGCCCCCACCCCAATCGTAGACAGCGATGGTCGAGAACTTCTTCCGGCCCTGCGCATACATGATGGCTGCCAGCACCGGCTCAGCCATGAGCCAGATGCGGTCTGGCGCAATGCCTGCGATCTCGGCCGCCTCGCGGATGGCCGCACGCTGCGGATCCTTGAAGCCAGCCGGCACGCCGACCACGACGCCATCCGGGCGCTCGTCGTACTGCGCCTCAGCGGCGTCCAGAAGCGTCGCAAACAGAACGGCGCCGAACTGCTGCGGCCTGTAGGTCTTGTCGGGCCCCTTGAGCGCAACGAAGCCGTCGTCGCCCTCGACCACCTGCGAGTTCACGTTCTCTACGCGGTTGAACACCGTGCCCATGAGCCGCTTGATGTGCCTGAAGCACTTGAGCGGAGCCAGCTTGCCCACCGCAGCTGCCGGTGCTCCGACAAGGACATCGTTGTCCTGATCGAACGCGATGATGGACGGCAGCAGGCGCGAGCCATCCGCCATCTCGATAATCTGCGCGCTCTTTCCATCGTGGAAGGCGACAGAACTGTTGGAAGTCCCGAAGTCGATGCCGACAATGCGTGACATGGTTTAGCCCCCTTACATGCGCAGTTCGTTGCGCCAGTCCTCGGTAGGCACTTTCAGCCTTGCTGCGACATCCTCAGCGTCCTTGTCGAAGTCCTTCGACTGCTGACTCTTCAGGTTCATGCGCTGGTAGTGATTGAGCCCGTCGGGTCCAATCTCGAGCCGCCAGTCAGTCGGCGGCGGTGGCGGAGGAGGCGGCGCAGGAGGAGGCGGCAGCGGCGCGGGTGGGTTGCGCAGCAGTTCAGCCTCACGCTCCGCCTTGCGGATGTCGCCCTCGATCTCCGCCAGTTTCTTGCTGGCCTCGGCCTCGGCCAGCTTCTGCCGCACGTTGAGTTCGATCACAGGATCGAGCCAAGGCACGCCCATGCGAGCCGCCTCGGTGCGGGCGCGCTCCCGCTCCGTCCGCATGGTGAGGTCGGCCAGTTCACGCTCCTGCAAGGCCGCTGCGTCGGCCGCCTGTGCGCGAGCGCGGGCATTGACGAGGTTGGCGGCGCTGATGGTCTGGAAGCGGTGCAACTCCCACTCGGCGTCCTCGACCACCTGGCGCATCTCGATCCTGCGCAGGCGTGCCTTGAACCCTTTCTTGAGCCGGAAGTAGTTCTTGAGCCCGGTGTCGACGATCAATTCGAACACCAGCGCGAACAGGACGGCGGAGAACACCGTCCACCCGTCAGTGCTCATGCCCGTCAGCCCGGCGAGGAACGAGTAGACCGCGAGCGAGGGGTCGACCTCGGTGCGCTCTTTCGCGGCCTCAACGATGGCGTCGCCCTTGCCGGTCAGAAGGTCGGAGATCTTCTGGTTGTTCGTCGCAATGAGCGCGTCCTTGGCGGCGATCTTGCCATCCGCCTCGGTGTTGTAGCGGGCGATGTTGCGCTCATAGAGCGACAGGTCGTCGTTCTCGGCGACGTTGTCCGTCTGCACTTCCGACATGGACTGACGCGCGCCTGCAATCAGCTTGTCGCGGTCGGCGCGGATGTCCTGCTTGTCCTTGTCGAGCGTGGCGTTCTGGTCGCGCAGATCCTTGACGATGGACTCGGCGTTGACGGTCTGCGCGCTCTCGATGGCGGTGGTACTCTCCGCCGCGAACTTCCGCATCTCGTGGCCGCTGCTGAAGAACGAGACAGTCGCGTACACGCAGACGATCCAGCACAGGTACGTCATCACGCGCAGGGTCATGCGCGCGGTCGAGAATGACAGGCGTCGCCCGACCCAGCGGAGGGCGGCGACGAAGCGCGCCTTCTTCACGTCGAGCGGGTCGGCAGGCTCGTTCTTCTCGTCCTCCTCAGCCCACTCCAGCATCACGCCGCCGGCGATGGCGATGGTGCGGAAGATGAACCCAAGAGCGCACATCAGCAGCGACAGCCAGAGGACCGACGACTGCTGGAAGAAGAAGATCATGTCGAGGATGTACGCGACGAGGCACGCGACGGAGAGCGCGACCACGAAGCCGATGTCCGTGATCTTGATGATGGCCTTCTCGATGGACGCGCCGCGGCCCTTACGGGCAGCAGCCTCCTTGGCCTCGTGAGCAGCTTCCTTGCGCTTCTCGTTGGCCGCGCGGACAACGTCGCCCGCTTCCATCTTCGCGACCTTGAGTGCCGCCTTCTCTTCAGGTGTCTTCTTGGCTCCCCAGCCTTTGAACCCAAGCATCAGAATGGACTCCATCCAAACATCTTCTGCGCCATAAACAGCGCGAACACTGCGATGATGCCACCAATCACAGCGCCACCGCCCGAGAACATGATGCGCCATCCGCGCACCGCGTCCTTGGCCTTGTCTTCAATCGCCTTGCGAGCCTGAGCGTGCTGGTCGTCACGCTCCTTCATCGCATTCTTCACGGCCTCGGCGATGCGCCCGTCGATGCTGCGATCACGCTCGACGGCCATGCGCGTGAGCGACTCCATCAGCTCGTTGATGCGCCGATCCTGCGCAGCACGGTTCTCCTGATCGCGCTGGCTGCTCAATTGCGATTGCGCCTCTATCATTGCGCCGAGATGATCCTCGGACAGCTTCACCGTTTCAGTGATCTCGCGGCGGTTGTCGTTCAGCACGACCATCAGCTTTTCATGTGTGACGACTGTGCGCAGAGCCGTCTCCACCCCGCCAAGACGAATGGCGAGGTGGATCATCGCGTCGCCTTGCGACGTAGGCGGAGCATTGTTCATTTGTGAGTCAAGCCCGTACATCAGCCCTTCGCCTCCGCCTCAGCTCCCAGACGCTGAAGTTCAGCCAGAAGTCCAGAAATTTCGCCGTGACGATCAGACACAGTCATTGGATTGTCACTCCACGAGGCCTCCGGGTCTTCCGCGCAATCAACCAGGCGGGCCTCTCCTGCGCCGTAAAGCTGCAGCTGCGTGAGCTTGTTGAACTCGCGTTCCAGTTCGGGCGTCAGGCGGTTGATGAAGTCGCGGAAGCTTTCGTCCTGCCTGCGGTATGAGAGCAGGCGGCGGCGCGAGACGTCGATCTCCTGATCGGTGACCACAACCTCGACGTCCTCGACACTGGAGACTGGCGGCGCCGGCGTTGCCGCGGCCTCCTGAAACTTCTTCACGGCCTCGGCCGCGCGCTCCAGTGACGGCGGGATTGCGGGCGCGGTGTTGCCCGGCAAGGGCCAGCCGATCTGCGGGTAGATCAGGGCGACGTCGCCCTTGCGGATCTCGACCTCCTGCCCGCTGAACAGCTTGAGCGTGCGCGGTTCGTCTGTCTCCGGAACAAGCGCCGCCATCTTCCCCTGATCGCGTAGCTCGTGGAAAGCGTAGTCCCACCCCCGCAGCGTGAAGCGGTCGTGGCGCACTCGCGTCCTGCCCATCGTCATCATGGCCTTGCCCCGTGTTAATCAGTGTTAATTCTGCTAAGGATCGCTCCCGAAGAGGGAGAATCAGATGTGGTTTGTCGGACTGCTGTGTGTCGGCTTTGGCGTCAACGGGCTGGTGCCCCTCGCGCCCTACGCTACTTGGCAGATGCCGTTTTGGATGAGCCTGACGCTCATCCTCGCAGGCGCACCACTCTTCATTTTTGGAGATACTCTAACAAGAGTGCTCTCTCGGAATCGGCTCCCGCCACATCCGCACCCGGAACATCCGGGCCCACAACCTTCGACCCCTTCGCCTTCACGCCCGGAATAGTTTCGCGGACGCTCGGGTACTTGTACTTGAAGCTGCCGGCGATCCGCGTTGCGAGCATGGCCGCGCCGGCACGCTGGGCGAGCTGAAGCAGCGCGAGGTTGTCTTTCGCCGTCTCAAGCCGCTTGACGTTTGCAGGCGTGGCCTGATCGTCGACAGCTTGCTGCGCGGCCTTCATTTCGCCTTCCACAAAGTGGATGCCCACCGTGGAAAGACCCACCTCACCGGCCGCCATCGCCATGACGACGTTGTCGCCAGCGCGGAAGCGGTGGTTCTTGAACAACTGCGACGGAGGCATGACGTCTTTCTTCGGGCGCGCCTTGTAATCGCCGTTTGCCTTCACCTCGAATGGCACCTGATCGCCAGCGCCGCCCGCGATCCAGAACTCGTTGATGTTGGCGTACTGCCTCTTGAGCGCAGCGCGGCTTGCGTTTGTGCGGCCAGCCGAGACGGGGCCAGGAGTCAGCAGGGCGTTCGCCTCGTTTGCGGATCTCTGCGCCGCCGGTATGGCTTTCTTCACCGCCCCAGAGCGCCCCATATAGCCAAGCGACATGCCGGCGCCGAGGCCGATCCACTGGGCCAGTTCGCGGCCGACCTTCTTCCACTCCGGGGCCTCTTCGTCTTCGAACGCCGACCGCTCGTCGAGATCGGTCGCCACCTTTTCCAGATCCGTGCGGCGCTGGTAGGCCTTCTCTAGGTCTTTCTCGATCTGCGCCTTGAACTCCTCGATACCCTTCTGGGTGAGGCCCTTGTTGATGCCATCCACGCCGTCCCTGTTCGGGCCGGTGTTGCCGAGGTTCTTGCCCTCGCGCTTCAGGCGCTTCTGGATCTCCGTGATCTCTGCATCGCGGAAGAAGCCCTTGTCGGCCTCCAGCTTCTTGATGTCGTCGCGCAGCGAGTCGAGCTGCGCCTTGTTGTCGGCCATCCTCTGCTCGGTGTCGGGCGTCTGCGGTATCGCCTCGCCTGCAAATGCGCCTGCTGCGCCGCCGAGGGCTCCGCCTACCGCGGCACGCTTCACAGCTGACGACATGCCGCCAACGAGGCTGTCGTCAGCGTCGTCGATGATCGAGCGATTGCCGCCGCCAAAGAACCCGGCCTGCTCAGGCGCACGCTTCTCGGGGCGAGCGCCCCACGGGCCTTCGCCGTCCGCGAGAGTCGTCGGGCCGTCGTCGATGATGGTCTTGCCTTGGCCAGCGGCAGCACGCGGGGCTGGCACGGCGTCCTCGACGACGCCTTCCGTCCACGTCCACTCCGGCAGCAGTCCGACCTTTTGGCGCGCGAAATTGGTTTCCTCCAAGCTGGCGGTGCGGTTTGTGTCGCCGTAGGGGCCGTAATTCAGCCAGCTGTTCTGCCCGCGCGTCTCGGTTGTGGCGGCCTTGCGTGCGCTTCCTGTGTAGAGGCGCATATGCGCCTGCCAGGCGTTCTCTTCGCCACGGGCGCGGAAGCCTGCGCCCTCTAGGCTGTGGCCAAAGACATCGTGGACGGCGCGGAAGAGGTCGTTCGCCAGAACGGGATACTCGACCCCGTTTTGATCAGTCCACCGCAAGCCGGTGTCTTCCAACATAGGATTGTCTGCAATGTCGGCACCAGTCACGCCCTCGGTGCCGTATCCGTCATACGTGCCGTAAACAGACATGCGCTTGTTTGCGCGAACATCGCGCACGGCTTCAGATGGATTGCCTTTGTAGGGATCGGTCTTGGCGTCGAAGAAGTCGAAGCGGTAGCCAGCATCCACCAGCGCATCGTATTGCGCGCGTGTCTGACTCTTCAGGTTCTCATAGGCCTCGCGTACCTCGGGATCCCGCGGCGCATGCGGCATCTCTTCATATGCTTGGGCTATGCGCCCTGCGAGATCGACGTCTACTTCAGCGTATCGGGCTTGCCTGCGGAACGGGATGCCGTTTGCCTCTGCAAACGATTCCGCAACAGAGACGATCCCGGCATCGGGTCCGGTTGCGCCTCGAACATTCGGAGCACCCTCAAGCGGCGCAAGGCCTCCGCTCGAATACCGTCCTCCTCCGTCTCTGGCGGCTCCTGATTGCTCTGCGCTTCCGAGTTCTCGCTCAGGTCTACCGGCCACTTCACCTTGGCCATTCCCCTGAAGAGTTGCTCCACTTCCGCTTCTGCGTCCTGCTCGCTCGCCGGTTGAGCGATCTGAGTACCGGGCCGCGAGTGATTCGAGGGCGTCGGTGTTGACTTCTGGTCGCGAGGTCCACGGGGCGTTGTCACTGTCGGTTACCTTAAAATTCGATGGCACAACGCCATTCTTGGCCTTCTTGATCTGCTCAATGAACTCCCGGTAGGCCGGAACACTAAATTCATAAGTCGATCCCTGCGGCGTGGTATAGTGGAAAGTGCGCTCGCCGTCAGCAGAGAAACCGTATTCTGTATTGTAAGCGTAGGCGCCGTATTCGCCTTCCTTGGCCCGCACCCCGGCCAGCGGGTTATTGCTCTGCTGTGCCTCTTTAAGAATCGAGCCCAGCGTGCCGTGAGAGGCTTCCTGACCCGATGCGGCATTCCACGTATCCCAGTGATAGCGCCCGATGCTCGCGTCTTGGGGGCGACCAACAGCGGCATAAATGGCATCGACTTGTTTCGCCAGCGCCCGCTCGGCCGCTTCATAGAGAACGATCCCGTGAGCCCCATAGGTGATCTCGGCAAGCGAGGTTCCCGGCACAACCACGCTCTTCTCGACTTCCGCCTGGCGCTTCTTGTCAAACACCAGCTTCTTCGTTTTCTCGCCGTCGTAGATGTTTCGTGCGCCGAACCGGCCATCGTTGAAAAACGAACGCATCTGGATGCGGTCGAGCACCATGATGTCCTTGCGGCCGGAAGCAAGGAGCGTGAAGGAGATGACCTTGTTGTCGATGCCGATGCCGGCAGGGAAGGTGCTGAATGCCCGGCGAATTTCGGGGCCGGTCATGGTCTGATCCGCGATCATGTCGTGGACCTTCTGGAGATACGTCTCGCCGTCTTCAGCGCGCTGAGACATCTTCGTCAGAAAGCTTTCGCCGAATGCGTTGAGGTTGTGCTGCGTTCCAGAGCCCGGCAATCCGGTCCCCTTTGGCGACACAGTCTCGGCCCACTGCTTGTAGCCGTTCAGCGCCTCCTCATCGAAGGTGCCGTTGACTGCGCGCTGGATCCACTCATCAGCGCCCCGGAAGGCATCCATGAACATGGACTCTTGCACGTAGGGAGACACGCCGCGAGACAGGAACGACCACAAGAACAGCTTGGTCGTGTGGGTCGGCTTCATCTTGCCGCTGATGTAAGCCTGACGGAACTCCTCGGCCTGGTGGAAGCCGTGATCAGCTTCTGCGATCTGCTCCGGCGTCAGCTTCTTCAACTTCTCAACGGCGCCCTCGCCACCGTTCTTCATGTCCTTGATGAACTGGTACGGCGGCAGAGGAGCATCAACGTCCCCGACCATATCCGCCATCATGCGTGACCACGCATTGTTGGAGGATTCCGGCGTCTGGTGGCGCGCCATGAGCTGGTCGATGTTGGATAGCTGCTTGGCGGAATTGGCCTGCGTGAACTTCTTGCTGATGGGGGGGCGCGCCCGTTTGTCGATAACCTCCCCCTTCTTGAGTTTTGCAATCGCCCTGTAGGCGGGTTCGATGCTGTGCTTGTTGCCGGGTTCCGGCTTCGTCAGCGTCGGATTCGATGGCTCATCGCCATCAACGAGCGAGCCCTGCCCCTCGTCGATGATGGAGCGGCTCTCTGCCTTGCCTGAACCGATGCCAGCCTGATCCGCCCCACGCACCGGAGGCGGCTTGACACGCCCAGCGCCACGCATGGCGTTGGCGAGGCGAGGGCCGTACTTGCCACCGAGAGCCAGACCCATGCCACCCAAAGCACCAGCCTGCGGATCATCCTGGTTCGCGAACGAGCCTCCGACTGAGCCGAATGCTGCTAGGGCTGCATCCTGCTTGAGATTGTCTGCGATGCCGCGTGATTTGCCTCCCATCCCAGCAAGGAGCTTGGAGCTTCCGCTTTCGGCGGGGTCGAACTTGGCGTTGACGGAGCGAATGTCTTTCGGATCGAACACGACAACGACGGCGGCAGGTTTGCGCGGATTGCCCTGCGGCCCGATGTTATCCATGATGCCGGGGTCACGAACGCCACGAAGGATGACGCCGGGTGCTCCGTTCTCTTTGGCCTCTTTGATCACACGCTGCATGAACTCGGGATCGTATCCGCCACCGTTCATGTCCCAAATTTCGTAGTCGTCCAGATTTCTTGCGTAAACCGGATAAACCGCAGAGCCCTTGCTGTAGTAACGACCAACGCCGTCACCCATGTCTACGCCGCGCACATCCTTCTCAATGATTTTTGGCGCGTCTCGCTGCACATATGCGCCGGGCAGATAGCTGTCAGCAACTGCGGGCGAATTCGTCAGGAAGATTGCGTCTTCACCAATCTGAAGGTCAGTCCGAATTTTCTTCGTGTCGAATGCATCGAAGTCGCTGTTCGTAGCGTGAAACAGTTTGTGATCAGTATTGAACCCCTGCTCTCTCGCCCGCTCCATCCTGCTCCCATCATCCATAGGGAGATCGCGGGGCTTGCCTCCGAAGCCGTTCTGGGTGGCGCGATTTGCGTGGGCTTCCTTGATCTTGCTGACGAGCGTGCTGATGCCAACGCGCTTGCCGTCCAGAAGCCAGACTTTTTTGTCTTGCCCTTGAACGCCGTTGCGACGGCTCACCTCTGACTGGTACGATACTTTTCCAGCGGCGGTGTCCAGCGTGTCCGTCTCATTGAGGTAACGAAGCTGGTCGATATCGGCTTGCGCGGGGTCTTTGCTCCGCCCTCCGAAGCCGGCCTGCTCCGGGGGCTCCTTGCCGCCGGCCGCAGCCTCGTTCTCCGCGTCCTGCAACCGGCGCATCTTCTTGCCGATGATCTTCCGCTCCGCCTTGGTCTTGGACGCCTTGTAGGCCTCCTGCAGCCCGCGCATGTCGTCAGGCAGCGGAGCGCGCTCTTTCTTCGCCCGTTTCGGCTTAGGCGCGGGAGGCGGCCCGTTGCCGACGACGGTGTCGTCCACCTCGTCAACCAGCGATCCGCGCGGGCTTGCGAAGATGCCCTCGGTCGCGTTCGCCATCTTGCGCGGCGACGGATTGAGGATGACCCGCGACGCCTTCGAGCCACCGACGCCCATGGTCATCATCGGCGTGTTGTACATGCCCTGCGAGCCGATCATCAGCGCGGCGTCGGCGAGAGCCGCGCCCCAGATGCTGGCGCGGTCGCCGAGCGTGGTGAAGCCTTTCTGGACGCCGTTGCGGATGGCAGCGGCGTCGTTCTTGATGTTCTGCGCGTTCGGGATCGAGTTGGAGCCTGCAAGGCTGTCGATGCCCTGAAGGCCGAGATCCTTGTCACCGTTCAGCCAGAGCGCCTCGTCGCGGATCTCGCGGATTGTGTCTGCCACGCGTTTGCCTGGCGCTCCGAACACCTGCTCAAGCGCCTTGAGGTTGCCTTCCTGAGACAGCCTTGAAAGCTTCAGCGCCGCCTCTTCGGGGTTGGACTCGAAGATGGTCATGATCTCGTCGCGCGTCGACATGCGAGCGAGGGTCTTCTGGCGCGTCGTCATCTCCGAATAGTCGGCGGCGCGCTCAGCCACGTCCTCGGGGCGCAGCGTGTCAGAGAACCATCCCTTGCCGAACTCGCCCGCGCGCAGCGTGCGGAACTCGTCGCCATAGTCTGCACGCGCCTTGCCGTAGGCGGGAGCCGCAGCCTCAATCTCTACCAGCAGCCGCTCGCGCGCTTCGCCGAGCGCCCTCGCCATGTCGCGATCTGTGCCCTTCATCGCCTCGGCCGACTCGCCGAACTTCGACTGCAGCCAGTGCGCCGTCCCTACAGGGTCTTCCGCAATGCGGGTTTCGAGCGGGATCTCATCCAGCGCCAACCTCATCTTAAGGCTGGCCGGGATGTTTTCCATGAATGGCTGGCGGAGGAGATAGCCCTTCAGCTTCTCCATTGCCTCGAGTTCGCCCTCAGCCGGCGGGTTGGCAGCGCTTACGGCTTCTTGGTCATCCGCCTGCTTGCGGACGGTTTGGAGCCTCTGGTTGAGAGAGGACAGCGCGGCCTCATCGGCGACGCCGCCGCCCGCTGCCGTCAGGCGTGCGATCTCTTGAGCAATGGTCGCCTCTTCGGCGCGCAGGGACTTCGCACGCCCCCCGCTCCACACCTTCTTCGCAAAGTCCAGCGTCGTGGCGTAGACGTCTGAGCCAATCTCCGCCGCGGTCTTCTTGAGTTTCTGTTTCTGGTCGTACAGGTCGGTCTTGTTGAAAGCGTTCGGGGCCTCGATCTGCTCGCGCGCCCAGTCCTTCTGGCTCGTGCGCAGCTTGCCGATCTCTTCGGACATGACCGCACGCGACTGGTCGCCAGGCCCGCCGTCACCATGCGCCACGCGTCCACGGCCGCGCACGGCCTGCCGGATGTCGCGCTGGGCGGTGTCGGAGATGCGCAGGCCAGATCCGCTGACGATCTCTGCGATGTTCTTGTCGATGTAGCGGCCGAGGGAGTAACGGCCCGCGTTCGCCCCGCCCGCAGCCTTGAAGGCGTCGTAGCCAGACATTGCGGCATTGACGAACGCGTCCACCTGATCGCGCGGGATCTTCGCCGAGCGGACAAGGTTGGACAGGATCTCGCGCGTGTCTTGCGGCCCACGCGGTCCTGTGGCGCGGGCGCGCCCGCCGACGCTTGCGCCCCCGGCTCCACCTGTGGTCGCGCCCAGAACTGTCGCGCTGGGGTCGCCGCCAGAGGCGAGGGCAGCGGCGCCGCCGCCCAAGGCCGCGCCGACAGCTCCACCGGAAAGTGTGCGCCCGCGCGCCTCATCAGGCTCCGGAGCCGCACGGCGTGCTGCTGGCGGGGCCTGAGTGGCCGCCTGTGCGGACTCCTGCGCGAGCGGGTCATCCACGTCGTCGATGATGGAGCCGCCGGCTGGGGCCTCCGCGTTTGGCAGCATCGAGCCGTCATCCGCAACAGCCCATGCACCCGGTATTGGCCTTGAGCCTGAAGGGCGCTGATCCGGCGGGAGGTCGGAGCCTCTGGGGGGCGCGCCAATCCGGGGGTCAGGAACGGCAGACGGCACCTCCGCGCCATTCCGGGCCATGATCGACCGGATGTCCTGCGCAGCGAGCGGCGAGAGGTCAGGGTTGGGCGCTCTGATGCGCGGCGCTGGGACGCCTGCGTTTGTAGCCTGCGCGGGCTTGGCCCTTGCGGCTCGGTAGGCGGCGTCGCCGCCGCTCACGAGGCCAGCGGCGAGGGCGTCCGTCAGCATGCTTTCGCCGAGGCCCTTCATCATGCCAGAGAGGGTGCTCTCGCCGGGCACCGACTGCAGCGGGCTGACGAAGTCGCCAAGCGGCGTGCCCTTCGGGGCAAGGTCGGCAAGCTTGGCAGCATCGGCCGGCGTGACGGCAGTGCTTGAGATTGCCCACTTGGCGACATCGCCTGCGGCTCCACCGCCCGGCATCATGTTGCCAAGCGCCATGCGCCCGCCGAGATACTGCCCGACGGCCTGCGGGATGATGCCAGACTCAGTGTTGAGAGCCCCACCCGGATCCAGCAAAGGGTTCTCATCGAACAGGCCCGTCCGCGGGCGCTCGAATTGTTCGCGCTTGGGATCGGCGAGGTTGAGCCCTGCGTTGAGGGCGTCGGTGCCAACTCCTAGGACGTTGTTGGAAAACGCTTCCACGCCGCGCCCAATGCCCTGCCCGACGTTCACCGGAGCGGCGGCAATCGTGCGCGCGTTCTCGTTGGCCTGCAAAGGCGCCATCAGATCGTCGGCGATGTCGCTATCCAGCACACCGTTGATAGCGGAGCGCGCCTGATCAAAAACCTCGCCCTTGAGAGCGTAGCGATCAGATGGGTTGGTCGGCCTGTCCCGGTCGAAAGTCTGAGCGCGCTGACGCTGCTCCTCGATTGACGCACGCGTCGGGTCAGGTATCCCGCCGATACGTTTATCGAAGGTGTTGCGCAGTTGTTTGTCGAGGTCGCTATCCAGCGCCTCCTCGACGTTGAGTCTATATTCCGGTTCCTCCCATAGAGGCCTCAGCTTTGGCGTCGGCTTGGGTGCGTCCTTCGGCGCGAGCGGATCAAACGGAGCGGGACCAGCGCGACGGTCCCTCCAAGTCGGCATCAGATTGCCGGAACTATCGCGCCTCGGTGTGCCTCTGAAGTCATCAAGCACCGCTTGTGGGTCTATCCCCATCTCCCGAAGACGTGCCGATGCCGCAGCTTGGCTCATAGGCACTTCCGGCTTGTCGATGATGGCGCGCGTGGACGCGAACGACGGCGGAGCGCCTGGCTGTGCGCCCTGCTCGCGCTCCCTCTGCTCGCGCCGACGCTTGGCCTCGGCGAGAATGCGTGCCTGTGCTGGTGTCATTATTCGCCGGCCTCAAGATAGTCGCGCTTCTCTTCGTCCGTCAGGTCGTCCCAGTCGCGTTGATCGACGCCCTCGGGAGCCTCCGCGAGATCTATGTCCGCGTAGCTGTCGAAGGCGGCGTCGTACTGGTCGTCCGTTAGGTCTTCGTCCATGTCGTTCATGCCGCCCGGCATGGATGCATCGACGATGGCCTTAGCCTTTCGCCGCTCCTCCGGTGAAACGCGGATCATGCCGCTGACATCGGGAATGGCCAGAAGCGCCTTCGCGCGCTGGACCTCTTGAGGCGTTGGCGGTGTGATCGGCTTCGGCGCTTTCCACGCCATGGTCGTGTTGCCCGTCGCCCCACCGCGGTACTCTTCAGGGATGCGGCTCAGGGTATAGTCGATGTTGTCATATAGCTTCTGCGCCGACTTCCCGATGGACTCCGCGCTCTTGCCGAAATTGCCGAAGCCGATTGGGTTGGAGACGATGGAGTCCACCAAGTTCTGGACGCCTTGGTCGAGGGCGCCGAGTTCTTGCGCTTCCTTGATGGCCGAGGTGATGAGGCCATGAGCGGTCTTCAGCTCATCGACGCCATTCTTGTCCCACGCGTCTTCGAACAGTTTCGGGCCGACGCGGTTCAGGGTGTCCATGTACGTCTTGACCGCGTTGCCGAGGATCATGTTGCCGTCGGCCTTCTTGCGCATAGTGGAGATCTCGCCCGGGCTGAACCGCGCCTGCGTCCGCGCCGGCTTGTCTGGGTAGAAGCGGCCGTCGGAGTCGATCTGTCCGGTCGTGCCAGGCGCATAGCCGCGCCTTGCGATCTCTTCTGGCGTCGCGGCTTTGAAAGTCTTGCGCGATGATGTCGGCTGCGCGGGGTCGCGGTACACGACTGTGGCGTCTCTGCTGCCGGGGGTGGCAAAACCAACCGCCTGCCCCGTGTTGAAGAACTGCGGCTTGTTGGCGTTGTACTCGCGCTCTGCCGCTTCGCGGGCGCTAATGTCGCCTTGCTCCTGCGCGTAGTTATCGTCGCGGAATTTGTCAGCCATGCTGGCCTTGAGCCAACCATCGGGATCCTGCTTCAGGGCCATGAGATCACGCGGATCCCAGTCCTCAATGCCGTCGATGATGGTGTTGACGCGCTGGGTCTTCTTCGTCTCCGCCTCGTCCGCTTGGCTCTTCGCGCGTGAGTCCAAGAACTGCTGCTCTTGGAACGCTTCCGGGTTCATCTCGGCGAACGTCCGCGCCTCTGGCGAGAGATCCATGCCGCCAAGCTGAGCGGCCCAGTCGGCCGCGCCCTGCGCCGTCTTCTCGCCCGCATAGAATTCGTCGAGGCCGGTCATCGGCCCGCCGACAAGCGCGTCGCCTGCGTCGCTCAGGAACGCCGCCCAACGCTGCCCCTCATTGCGCTTCAACTTGTCGGCGCCGAACATTCCCTCACGCACGTTGCTCTCGGGCGGGGGCGTATCGAGCGCGATGTTGCCAACAGGCAGCATGCCCTCTTCCAGCGGCCGGGGGCGGATAGACTTCCGCGCTCTTTGTCCCATTCCAAACATGCTCATGGCTCAGCCCCCGAAGAACATTTTTGCGCCAGTCGATCCAAGCTTGAGCATGGCCGCCGCCTCGCCGAGCGGGTCGCTTGTCTTGGTCGTGCTGCTGCCGGTGGACGAGTTGTTGGTGAGCACCGGGATAGAGCCAAACAGGCCGACCTCTGCCTGCAGCTTCGATTGGTACTTGCGCCACTCATCCGCGTATTGCTCGTCGTACTGCGCCTTCTCGGCGAGCATCCTTGCCTGCTCGATCTGGCGGGCGTCGGCGCCAGTGCTCCGGAGTATCTCAATGGTGTTGTTGAGTTCGGCGGCCTTCTGGCCAGCTATGCCGCTGAACAGACCTGCCGCCTGGTACTTGTTGTCACGGTTTGAAACCGCCGCCGCATCACCCCGCACGGCGTTGTCGCGCCGAGATGCATAGTCCACGTCACTGTTGCGCTGGCTGAAGGCATCGCCACGGAGCGCATTGTCTCGGCGCGCACCGTAATCGACATCGCTGTTGCGCGTGTCGACCTCCAAGAGCTTGCCCGACTCGCGCTCGTCGCCGGCCATTGCATCGTTGTAGCCGCGGTAGCGGTAGTCAGCCATCACGCGCGCCTTGTCATTGCCGACAGTTCGCATGCGCTCGGCGTCTGCGACACCGTGACGGCTTCCGCCATATGCGCCGCTCGATGCCGCACGCAACTGGTTGTCGTTGATCTGCTTGGTGAGGTCTTCGTCCATGTAAGTGCCAATCGCGTCGACCACATCCTTCTCGTGAGGATTGTAGCGCTGGCGCACGCGGTCGGCGTCGAACGTGCGGTAACTCACTTCGCGAGGTCCAGCGACTTGCGTGGCGTCCACCGCCGTCGGCCCCGCCACCTGCGTCGCCGAGATGTCTGTGTTCGCGCCCTGCCGGATCAGATCAGAGGCCTCGCTGAACAGGCCAGCGTTCTGGCCTGCGCTCGCTCTGGCCATGTCACCGGCCATCTGCTCGTTGGCAGACAGGCCCGCCACCAAGGGCCCTTCGAACTTCTTGAAAGGTTGGCTCGTGTAGCCGTCAACAATACTGCGGATGTTCGCCGCTCCCGTGTCGCGCTGGGCTTTCGTCCAGTCCGTCAACTCGGACGTCGATGTGCCGGTGCTGGAGGTATTCTGCTTCTTGCTAAGACTGCTCATGTCACAGTTCCTTGACCAGAGGCAGCTTGGCCTCCGACTTCCACCCGCGCTGAAGAAGCGCCCGATCCCAGCCCTCACGAGACGGCAAAGCTGTCATGCGGTCAAAGCCGCCTTCCGCCGCACGTCGGCTGATATTCTCTTCCAATTCCAGCACCCCTTCAATAGTCCCGCCTACCGTCCAGATGTGAAGATCGCGCACCGGCTGGAGGACGGCGAACGACTGGCGGTCTTCGGATAATTCTATGAAAACCCGGCCGGCGCGAGCGCCAGCCTCGATCCGGGCGAAGGTGTCATCCTCGCCCGGAAAGGCCGCGAGAAAGAGCGCCCGGCAATATGCAAGGTGCTCATCCATCGCGGTTGCCATCAGCTGCTGTGCGGCATGACGATGGGCGGCATGACGATGGGCGGCGCGGACAGCGCAAACGCGGGCGACGCCACGTTGAGCCGCGCCAGTTCCTGCGTCAGCACCTGCGGAACGGCGTTGAGCACCGTCAGCACGTTGCCGATGTGGACCTTGGCCTGGCTGTCGGGGAGTTGGTCACGCAGCTCGGTCAGTGACGCAGCGAGGTCTGCCGCATCCGTGCCGGTGAGGAGGTCGTAGGCCTCCTGCACCAGCGGGCGCTCGTGCTCGGCGATCTGTGCATTGAGTGCGGCTTGTTGGGCCATGAGTTCTTGCAGGGTTGGCATGGTTGCTCCTAGTGTTAACTGGCGGTGCTGACGTCCACGTAGCTCCAGTGTTTCACGCACTGTTTGCCGTTGGCGTCGGTGATCGTGCAGGATAGATACACTCCGTAATCTGCATTTGTCGCAAGCGTTGCGCCTCGATAAACGTCAACAGCCGATGCTGTTACGCCCGTCAGTTCTGGTGCTACGCTGCCAGGATCTAGCCCCACCAATGCCCACTGGTACGTATATGGCGACGTGGCGTTTGTGACTCCGGTGACCGAAACGGTAGTGTTCACTGTCGGCGTGACGCTGGTGTTGTGGCTGGTGGATACACTGCCAGTTATGGTCGCCGTCATCGGCGTGGTGAGCACGGCAAGGTCGTTCGATCCGAAATAGATTTTCCCGTCAGTGCCAAGTGCGAAATAGCCATTGGTCCTGCTCTGGGATGACGGCGCGGTTGCAACGGGGCCGAACCACAGCACGACTTCGGAACCTGAGACACCGTAGCCAGGTCCAATTGTCAGGCGTCGGCTGGCACTGTCGCTGGAGATAGGCCGCGAGAAGTACGCCTCGCCGCTGATGGCGCGCATCACCTCAATGACAGCGCCGTTGGAGACGTTGGCGAGGCGCAGGACCGTCGAGATCAACTCAATGTAGGAGCCGGTTGACCCGGCCTTGAGGCGCACCGCAGACAGGTCGCCGCCGCCTGCGCTCACGATGGTTTCCCAGAATGCCGCAGCACCGTTTACGGTGGCGATGGCGGATGCGTTGGTGGTGACGCTGGCCTGTAGCGGCGTAAGCGCACCATCAGCAGTGTAGGCGGTCGCAACCGGGCCGCGCTCCAGTTTGATGTAGTTGAATACCGTATCCTGATAGGAGCCTGACGCGGCCCATTCGCGAGCAAACACAACGCGGCGACGCACGTATTCACCGCCGCTCGTGTAGGCAGCGGTAGTCGAGTAACGCTCTGGCGGCGCGTAGGCGGCGAGCAAAACATGCGGGCTCTGATAAACCATCGTGCCGCCCGAGTTGAAATACTCAAGCCACATGACCAAACGGTCGCCAGCCGTTCCCGCGCCGCCGTAACCAACTGCGGAAAGCGTGTATTGCTCACCCGTTGACACCCATGCCGACGCTGTCGGCTCAACGTCGTAGTAGTAGTACTCGGTTGTCGCGCTGCCGCCGGATGAGCGAGGTCTGTAGTAAAAATGGCCTCCCAGAGGTTGCCATGTGCCAACCTCCAATCCCGTCCCAACCCACCCGGCAGGGAGTGTCGTTGACAGCGGCTGCGGATGCGGGAAGCGGTTTCCGTTGACGTTTATCTTTGCTGACAGTGTGGTGTCAGCCGCAGCGCGTGCGCTTGTCTCGGTCGCGATGGCGGATGCGTTTGTCGCGATGTTTGCGTTTGTTGTAGCAAGCGCGGCCTCAACCGGACCTTCAGACCACGGTTCAGCATAGTCACCGCGATTGAAGCAGACGCGACGAATGGCCGTTTCTTGGCCCGACGGGTATGTGGTCGGTTGGTAGTTGTCCACATACACGCGCGCCCACGCCGCGCCTGACGGCGCGATCATGCCTGCGTGTACCCCTTCAAGGTCTGCCTTAACAGCCGCCCACCCGGTTCCTCCGGGGTGGTTGATTATAGCGCCATAGCCATAGTCTGTGTTACGGGCCTCGTTCAGCCATAGAATATACACACGGGCGGACATTGAAACGTTGCTTCTGTAAAGCTCCGCTGACAAAGAATACCGTCTGCCCACTTCGACGCGAACATCTTGGTAGGCGTTTTGGTATAACGCAGCACTCATAGAAATGTATGAGTTCTCTTGCGCTCCTGTGTTGTAAGCGGGACTTCCTGTCGTGATCCACGAAGTGCCACCGTTTATGAACGTCGAGTTCTGCAGAAGGTTTTGGCCAGCCGTGTGGGCCGAGTTTGCCCTTGCTGTGAGGACCGTGTCTGCTGCTGCCCGCGCGGACGTTTCGGTTGCAATCGCGCTGGTGTTGCTCGCTACGTTCGCATTCGTCGTGACGAGGTCGTTCTTCGCTTGCCGCGCTTCGATCTCTGCTTGAGATGCGGCGCGGATCGCGCAGCGGTGCCATGTGATGCTGTTGGCGCTGGCGATGGAGCCGAAGCCCTCCCAGTGGCTCATGCAGTAAAGGAAGGATTGGTCGCACGCCGTGTTGATGTTTATCAGCGTGCGGAATTTGTAGAGCCGCCCCGAGGTTCCTGATCCGGGAGCCACGCCGGTGACGTCTTCTCTGCTCGCGAAAGTCTGGTTAAAGCTGTTGTTGATACCGCCGCTCGGGCCCCAATTCAGGTGGACACCGGCACCTATGAATGACCCGCTGTTCAGCGTCACGTCAGCTTCCAGCACGTGCCAACCCTGCGTGATTCGACCGCCTATGTATTGCCGGATGCCTTGGTTGATTGCGGCACCGCCGGGAATGGTCACGGCATAAGGCTGCGGCGCTATACCCGTGACGCGCGTGCAGCCACTGCTGTTCTCCCAAAAATCCCAGTTCGTCGGCACGCCCGTAGCGTTGGCGTTGTCCGCAAACGTAGCTGACGAGTTGATGGAGCCCTGCGAGCCGGACGCGAACGTGGCCGACAAGGTAGCGCTGTTGCTCGCAGCCGTCGCGCTTGCACTCGCCGATGATGCGGACGACGACGCTGAAGACGCAGATCCAGCCGCGTTGCTGGCCTGCGTTGCGGCTGTGGTCGCGCTGGATGCCGCGTTGCCTGCGCTGGTAGAGGCGTTGCTGGCCGACGTGCTGGCGTTTGATGCTTGCGTCGCTGCGTTGGTCGCGCTTGTGCTCGCGGCTGACGCTGACGTGCCCGCGTTGGTGGCGCTAGTGCTGGCAGAGGACGCCGATGATGCTGAAGCAGTGGCACTACCAGCAGCGGCAGTGCTTTCTGTGACGTCAGCGAAATTGCACTGCGTAATCTGCGCGACCGCGTTAGATGTGCCGGAGCCATTCCAGCACGGCTCAGAGTAGAAGCGGATAAAAGCGGCCGTCGGGAACGTTCCAAGGATCGTTGCCGTTGTGGCTGTCCCGCCCAGCGTCATCCATCCATCGGCAACTGACTTCGTGACGAAGCCCGCCGTCCACACGGCGCCGCCGAGGTAAGTCCCGTCAGCCGTGTAGGCGACCAGGCCCACCAGCGGTTGTGGGTTGTAGCCGTTCGTTGCGTCGGTCTGAATGCGGATGCGCGCGGTGCAAGAGTACGTTCGGCCAGCGCGTACTTGCAGGCGGCCTTTCTGAAGAACGGATTGGCCGCCCGTGCGAGAAAGTGCGCGCCCCTCGACGGCGACATCGCTGAAAGTGCCCGACAGGTCGGCTGTGGGGTTAAAGCTTCCATCAACGGTGAAGAACTCGCCGTCGCGTTCGAAGGTAGACGGAAAGGCCGACGCCACGGTGGATTTTGCAGACACCAGCGTGGATGTCGCCGATGTAGCGCTGTTACCTGCGGCTGTTGCTGACGTGCTCGCCGATGACGCAGACGTTGCCGCTGCGCTCGCGCTGCCGCCAGCTGTCGTGGCGGAGTTGGCGGCGTTCGTCGCGCTCGTCGATGCAGAGGATGCGCTGTTCCCCGCGTTCGTCGCGGAGGTCGATGCGTTTGACGCCGATGTGCTGGCCGCCGTGGCGCTGTTGCCTGCCGACGTGGAAGAGTTCGCAGCGTTCGTCGCGCTCGTTGATGCCGAAGACGCCGATCCTGCCGCGTTGCTCGCGCTTGTAGACGCCTGGGATGCACTTGTGGAAGCGTTGCCCGCAGACGTGCTGGCCGCGCCTGCCGATGTCGCCGCATTCGACGCTTCCGTGGCGGCGCTCGTCGCCGACCCGCTCGCCGCCGTTGCGCTGACACCCGCCGCCGTTGCCTGCGTCGCCGCCGTTGACGCCGAACCGCTCGCAGCCGTCGCACTGTTGCCTGCATTGGTCGCGCTGGTCGCCGCGTTGGTCGCCTGCGTCGTTGCAGTCGCCGCCGATCCTGCCGCGTTAGTCGCCGAGGTCGATGACTGCGACGCGGACGTAGCAGCGTTGGAAGCCTGCGTTGACGCGGTCGTCGCGCTCGTGTTTGCCGCCGTAGCAGACGTGCCCGCCGCCGTTGCAGAGGTCGCAGCCGATATGGCAGAGGTCGCCGCCGCAGAGGCAGCAGCATTCGCCGCCTCCACATCAACCGTGAGCGATGCAATCGAGGTTTCGAGCGTGCTCTCAACCGTGCTGACGTAGCTGATGCTCGCCATGCCAAAGGGCGTGGACGCATCCTGCTGGATGGTGAACTCGCCGTCGGCGTTGTAGCCAAACGTAATGACCTGGCCCTGCGCGCTGGTGAAGGCGAGGCTCTTGCCGAACGGAACAGTCAGATTGCCGGTCGTCTTGTACGTTTGCCCAAGCTTGCGGCGAACGTCCTCGCGGTACTCAAACTCGTTGTCTTCGTCGTACTTTGGCTTCGGCGGGATTGTGAGCATCAGTAGCGGCCTCTACGGGGGCCCAGAAACGCTCTCCACGTGCCGACGCGGAAGTCCTCAGTCGCCGCCTTGGAGCGATACTCCACCGACACCTGACGCCCTGTGGAGCAGACACCTGCCCGGTCGGCCGAGGAGAACGGGCCGATGGTGTACTCAGTCGCGTTCGGCGCCTCCCGCAAGTGGAAGTACGTGTCGACCGCCCCCTGATTCTCCTCGTCAGGCCAGAACTCGTCGATCTGCATGCGACGCGCGCCTGTGCCAATCTCCAGCGGCCCCGAGCGCGCATACGGCAGGATCTCGGCGTCACCCGCGTCGGCGTAGACCCAGCCCGTCTCGTGGTCGTAGATGCGGCCTGCAGCCGAGAAGGCCATCGTCACGCCGAACACCTCGTCGTCGAAGCCCGCAGCGCGGAAGAACGGCGTGTGGTTCCAGTAGTCCTTGTCGTAGTTGTAGATCGCCGCGTGCGTGCATTCGGTCGCCGATCCTCGTGGGTAGGCGAACCAGATCTCGTTGTGTGCGGGCCGGTGATGCGCCCAGACCTTGTGGGCGTAGGCCTTGTTGATGTTGCCGAACACATCGTCGCCGATGTCGCACTCCAGCGCGCGGGTGTAGCCCTTGAACGAGAAGAACTTGTCCTTCCCCATCCAGTAGGCGCTCGATCCGAACACACACTTGGCGTTGCGGCTGATGATGCCGCAGCTGTTGCCTGCGCGCTCGCTGCCGTAGATGTCGGGGCGGCCGATGAACTCGTTGTAGTAGAGGCCGGTCGTCGTCCAGAGCAGCGCGCCGCCCTTGATCTTCGCCCCGCACATCAGGAGCCCGACCTCGTTGATGGGCAGGTCGCCCGCGCTGTTGAGAGCCGTCGCTGTCCACACCGTGCGCGCGTCCTGCGAACACCACGCATAGGCGCGCGGATCTCCGTTCACCGCGAGGGCAAACAGGAACTTCTCGTCGGTGACGAACACAGCCTTGGCGGTCGGCGAGTTGGTCACCACAGTTGCATCACCGCCACCGCCTGGCTGGTACTCCAGAACGCGGCCGTCAGTGTCGAAGCAGGCGATGCCGATCTCGCCCATGTTGTCCATCGTCCACGTGCCGACGTGCGCGCTGCCGGCCGTGAAGCTGGTAGGCGTGATGGTGTCCACGCCCGAGCCTGCACGCGCATAGAGAGCGCCGTGCGTGCCAGCCATGAAGTAGGGCACCTCGTCGTTATCCACCCACGCGTGCGCTCCACGCGGAGCGGCGGCGAAAGGCGTGCCCGGGCTGTAGGAACTCAGCGCCCAGCCCTTCATGGGCTTCAGCGCGACGACGCCGCCTTCCGTGATCCAGCGGATGTGAGCAGCGTCCGAGTACCGACCTTGGGTCGAGTAGTCGGAGCGTTTGCCCCTCACCAGTCCGGGCGGCAGTTTGAGTGGAATCGGATCCAATTGCTACACCACGCCGCCAGAAGGACGCTGCTTGAGAATGCCCATGTGCGAGAGGCGGGCCCAATCGTTGAACTCTTCGTGCGCCCTCTCATTGCGGGCGTTGATGACGGTCATCTGCTCGTCGTCAAGCAAGCGGGTGTCTCCGTTGAGGACGGATTCGAACAGGTACATGTCGGGGAAGCGCGTCAGCAGCCAGTTCGTCGTGTTGCCATCGCTGAGCGCCGGAATGGTGCGGCGGTAACGGATGGCGGCCGAGACGCTCATGGGCGTGTCGAACTTGAATGTCTCGCCAAGCCACTTGTACTCCCTTGGAGAGTTGCTGCCGGCGTAGCCAGCTGTGGCCGCCAGAAGCGGCGCCTGCGAGGGCGTGATGATCGTGTACGGAGCCTGCGTAAGCTGGATGGTGATGACGTTGAGGAGTTCTGCAGGCACTGGCGCGCTCCCGCTGGTGACGGTGAGCGTCGCCTCCATTTCCATCAGCGGGTGCATCAGCGTGCGGTTGAACTTGGCCTCCGCCATACGGATGTAGTCGGCGATCAGCGTTGTCTCGGCCGACGGAATCGTCGTGTTCGGCTTCAGCCAGGCCGCAACGCTGGTCTTCAACTCGGCGAAGGTCGACAAGGCCATTACATGCGTTCCTTGGACGTGCGCAGCTTGCTGAACTCGTTGGAGCCAAGCATCGACATGATCTTCTTGGCCCCCTCCTGATCGCGGTGGTCGATGCCGAGGTTCTTCCAGTCTTCAAGAAGAACCAGCGGCACCGACGCCACGCGGAACATGGACTTGTCTTTCGTGATCCCCGTCTCGCCCGCAAGCTTCTGGTTGAGGTCGAGGATCTGCGTGGTGTTCTGCGACATCACCGTGTCTACGGATCCGTCGTCGTTGAACCGCACGTGCCAGCGCGTGCCGGTGTTCGGGACGTCGAACGACACGTCGTAGTCGCCAAACTCTGGCAGTTCGGTATCGGGATTGGTCGACATGCTCAGTCAGTCTCCACCCAGCCCTTCGCCTCCAGCGCAGCGGCTGTCTCGACAGGCAATTCACACACGTCGTGGCGCTTGAAGAACTCGCCGGGGTTACCGGTGAAGATCAGGCCGTCGCCGGCCTTGGTGACCCTGCACGGGACGGTCGCGGCTGTCCGCACCACGCGAGGCTTGGCGGCGCCCTCTTTCGGCCCACCGAAGTCCTCGGTCGTGACGGCCGTCTCCTTGCCGCCCGCTGCAAGAAGCTTCAGGTCGAACAGTTCGGTGTCGACCTTCGACTTCTCGGCCTCAAGGTCGAACAGCGCCGCGTTGGATGCAGCGAGCTTCACGGTGAGCTTCTCGTTCGCCGCCTTGAGTTCGGCGACATGCACGCTAAGCGCCTCCTTGGCGGCCAGCAGTTCATTGCGCTCGGCAAAGAACGCGTCAGCTGCGGTGTCATCAGCGCCTTCCTGCTCGGCAGTGATCTCGGCCTCGGTCGGTGCAGGCTTCGGCCGCTTCTTGGCGATCACCTTCTCCATCTGGTCTGGCGTCCAGTTCACGTCGATGGCCACCTTCAAGGCCTTCGCCTCGGCGATCAGAGCGTTCTTGCGGGCGTCAGTCGTTTCCATTGCCAACTCCTTGGCGGCTTCGTGTGTCTCTTACCCAAAGAAAAAGGGCGGCCCGTGAGAGCCGCCCTTCAGGTTGCTTGGGTAGTGGAGTGTCCGAGGGTTCGGACGTCGTTGGCTTACGAGGTGGTCAGATCGGCGACGACGCCGAGCGCCTTCTCGTTGCGGACTTCCAGCGTCTTTTCCATGATGATGTGACGCTTCTCGTTGTCGCCCGTCTTCGCCAGTTTCTCCTCGGTGACCGCGCGCAGCGTCGAGACGCCGAGGTAGTCGTTGTCGAGGATTAGTGCATCGCGCGACAGGCCGTAGGCGAGCGGGATGAAGGCGAGCATCCCGAAGTCGGACATGTACATGTCCGCAGCGCCGTAGATCGTGGCCTGGCTCTTGCCCTTCACCTCGGAACGAATGTCCGCGATGCCGGGGAATGCCGATGCCGCCATCTTGTTAAACGCGGACAGGTAGACGTCGCGCTTCTTCGCTTCACCCGAGTTGGTGAAGATCGACTGCAGAACGGCCTTGAGCAGCGCCTCGGTGAAGGCGCGCTGCGTGCCGTTGGTGGCCGCAGCCACAACGCCGGCCGAGAAGCCGCCGTTGGCGCCGCCAGCTCCGCGGCTGACGTTGGACGTCAGCCATGCCGGAATGCCGCCGACAAGACGGGCGTCAGAGCCCGACTGTGCGCGGCTGGCGCCGTTGCGGAGGACGGCCGCCTCAAGGTCGCGCTTGATCTCGATGGACTTGAGAACGCGGTGGCGGTTGATCTCCGACTTGCGGCCGGCTTTCTTCACTGCTTCCTGCGTGCCCGAGATGACGAAGGCGCGCTTGAAGATCTGGTTGTAGTTGCCTACCCGCGCCGTGACGTTCTCTTCGTAGGTCGACGTATCGTCGCCCTCGAGTTGCGCGTTGTCGGCGTTGGGCGAGGCCAGCGTTTCAGTCTGGTACTCGTGGTAGATGGCTTCGGACTTCTGGCCCTGACCAATGTTGGAGGAGCACGGCGTCGCTTCGGGAGCGACGCGCGTGAGGATGTCGGTCAAGTCCTCTCGGTTACCCTTTTGGCTAAGGGTTGTTGCGGTGTTGGTAGGCGCAGCCATAGCTGGTTCTCACTTTCCTGTTGCTGTGAATGCGTCAGTCGACGTCCATGGCGTTCAGTGCGGCCATCGCGTTTTGCTGCGACGGCGCCTTCTTGAACTTGCCTTGGACGACGCCTTTGACGCCGGTTGGCGGATTGGCGCGAGAGGTCGGCTTAATGTTTCGGCCGGGTTGCTTCTCGCCCTTCTTCGCGACGATGGAGGGTTTTTTGGCCTTCTCCGCCTGGTACTTGTCCCATTGCTGGGCCTTCCAGAGGGAGTGCATCTCGAACGCAGTCATCTTCCGCAGGTCGTCCTGTTCGTAGCCAGCAGCAATTGCTACCGCCATGACTTCGCGGCGTGCGGAGACAGCCTTCTCGTCGTTTCCTGCAAGGTGGGGAGCAATGCGCTGGAGTTCGGGGCCCTGCTCTTGGATGTGGCGGCGATAGTCTGCCTCCTCCTGCTGGTTCAGGGATGACTGAAGTGCGCGAAACTCGCCCACCTCCTTCTCCATGAGAGCCTTCTGGCGGTTCCACTCCTGTGGAGAGAGTTTGTTGGCCTGGTCGGCCCAATCCACAGCAGCCCACTTCTCGATCCGTTTCTCCTTCTCGGTTTTCACCTCGCGGAGAGCGTTGATGCGCGATTGCAGTTCCTTGCGGTCGGCGGCGAGCGCCTGCGTCTTCTGAGTTAGTGTTGCGCTGACGAGCTTGCTCTGACGCGCAAGGATTTCCTGCGCATCTTTGGGCAATTTCTTGAACGCTTCACGCTCAGTTTCATCCAGATTTGCCGGGGGCTCGATTGCAGTCACAGACTGTTCGGCTTCATCCCCAGCGGCCTCAGCGTCGTCGGTTGCTCTTTCTTCGGAGTCCACTTCGCCTTCGTCGTCCGCGTCGGATGAGGCCGCGTCGACGTTGTCTTCATCTGCTGATGCCTCGGCGTCATCGCCGGCAGCATCGTCATCATTCTCTTCCTCATCGTTATCGATGAGGCTCCCCTCTTCCACCGCGTCGGGGGCTTCGGACGAGACGCCAGCGAGGAGCGCCATGGCGCCGTCGCTCGACAGGTCGGATTCGATGGGGGGCATAGGTCTACCTCAGAGTTTGAGTTGAGATTGTTTTGCCGACGTCGTCGGCGACTTGGAATTGCATCACGAGTGCGCGGCGTTGTTCGTCGTTCTCCGGCAATGGCTTGAGCGCCATGGCTTCGTCGCGCACGCGGTTCTTGTAGGCAGCGATTGCCTCAAAAAGCATCTTGGCCGCCGCCTGTTCTGAAGGGGTCATGCGTGCGTCCGATCAGGCCGCGAGCAGCAGCGCCAGAATGAGGTCTTCATCGTCGTCTCCGACTATCTGCGTCTGGGCACCGACAGCGGCCTGACCAGCGTCGCGAATGGCTGCAGCTGCTATGGGCTGCTCGACATCAACCGGCGCTTCCTTGCGCCGCTTCTTCTTGCCGACGGGGTCGGCTGTTGCCTCTTCATCTCCCTGCGGGATCGGCCGGATCCAGCGCCCGTCTCTCGCCTTGTCGGCGGGATCAGGCACGAAAACGAGATCAATGGTCTTGCGTTCTGCCGTCGCCGCCGAGAACAGCGTTCCCGTCCACGAGGACGAGCCCGCGAACGTGCCAGACATGGCGCCCGGATCGGCGGCGGCCTGACCGCCGAACGCTTTGAAGAAGCGCGCCTTCCAGAAGCTGGCGGAGAAGAAGTTAGCCATCAGTCGAGCGTGTAGGTTATGGCCGTCCGGTTGCCCGATGAATCCACGGTGGCAACAATGCGGGCAGTGTCGTCAGCGACTGCGTTCCGTATCGTCTCGGTCGCAGTGCCCCCGCCACTCAACTTGCCAGCCGTCGCCGCTGCAACGAGCCGCAGCGCCTGTCTCAGTGTCATTCCCGTCTCGATGTCTTCCTGATCAAGCAGGTATCCGGAGAAGCCTGCCGCCTCCAGCGTGACAGCCGGAGCGAATGAGCCCGACATGGACCCCGTCGCGTACCTGATCGCCACGAATGATGCGACACCTGCAAACGCACCCGTGGCGTGCGCAATCGCCGTGGTCGATCCAGACCAGCTTGCAACACCTGCAAATGTCCCGACCGCATTTAGCGCCGCTGTGACGTTGCCTGCGAACGCTGCAACGCCAGCGAACGACCCAATGGCGGAGACAATTAGCTGGCCCGTGCCAGTGAACGTCGCAGCCCCGGCAAAGGTCGCTGCGATGTTCCGGCCCGCAGCGATGGCGCCTGACCAGCTCGTAACACCAACCGCTTCGCTATGGCTGGACAGCCCGCCCGCGCGCATCGGCAGCATCCAGCTTGTCGGATGCAGATGGCCCGATGGAATGCCCGACTTTGCCGAATAGCCTTCCGCCGTGAAGATGTTCCGCTTTGGCCCTGTCAGATTGTTGTTCTGTTGCAGCGCAGGCGGATAAGCGTTGTTGCTCTGCGTCGCCCCAAAAAAGCGGATACCGGCAGATGCGTCGCGGAATCCGTTCTGGAGTAGTGCCATCAGAGCGAATCCGCTGCTTCTTGGAACCCCGCATCAATCAGGCGCTGTTTGACCAGTTCCGTATGCTGCGCAATGAGAAGCGCGGCCAAGGTGAACAGGTTGCCCCGCCAGCTCGCGAAATCGCCAACGATGTCGAGCAGAGATTTGTGCATTAGCCGCCATAGCCCCAATCAAAATCTACCATGATAGAACCGGCAGAGGTCGTGGCGCCGCTCTGGAACAGCAGGAACTGAATGTTAGCCCCGTCCCTGATGCGCGGCAGCGAGGGGAAGGCGTTCACGAAGTCCATCTTCGTATAGAGGCCCGTGGCCGGGACCGGGATTGTCCACAGCGGCTTGCACAGACCGATGATGACCGTACCCGATGCGTGCGCCGTACCTGCCCAGACCAGCGAGACGATATCGCTGATGCCCGTGTCACCCGCAGCTTTCGGCAGGAATGGGTTATACTTGTTGGCCGCAGTCCCAGAGTTGAGCAGTTGACCTACGCCAAGCGAGGCCGTTGACGTGAATGTCGTTGTCGCACCCGCACCGCCGCCCGTGTCGAGATAGTTCACGATGCAGGTAGGCGCGTTGGCGCCCAGCGCCGTGTCAGCCGCCACGAACATTTCAAGCCCGGCCCCGTTGGGGTAACGGTTGCCTGTACCGCCGCCCGATCCGATGGCCGTCATGGTCACGGTCTTGGTGCCCGTGCTTGAGACGTTCGCGCCAGACAGGGGCACAAAGCCCACGAGGTCAATCGCCATCAGATACCAGGGCGCACCCGCAGCCGCGACAACCGAAGCACCCGCCGTCAGGAAATGCTTGGTCGCCGTCGAGACGTCGCCGCCGTGATAAAGCGTGCCTTCCGACCATGTGTCGTCGGTCGGAACGTAGGTCAGGTCGGCCCCGGTGAACGTGGCGGCCGCAGGAAAACCGGCATGGCCTGCAAGCAGCGTCCAGTGTCCCGCAGTACCCGCGGACGCAAGTGTCTTGTTGGAGAAGGCGGCACCGTATTTGCCGTTCGTGGTGATCTGGTTAATCAAATCGTCCTGTGAGTACCAGCCCATGCCTTAGCTCCACGTTGTTTCGAGAACGCCAGCCAGAAACGAGCCGGCTAATGAGCCAGCGTGACCGGCTGCGAAAAGGTTCAGCACAGCGCCGTCCTTGATCTGGCGTGGCCTGTGATGAATGATTGAGGCGAACTCATCGCACGCTCCGAAGCTTTCAGGCGTTGCTGACCTTCGGCATTCCTGCGTGATGTGGCACTCAAGGATGGGCTGCACGATGACCAGCGCCATCAGCCCGCCGCCGCCAGCCGTGAACGTCACACTCTCGATTGACCTGACCCCGTAGTCACCAGCCTGGAGGTTCAGATACGGCAGATAGCTGGCTGAACTGCCCGTGCTTGCCGCCACCACCTGCCCGCCCGCAGACACCGCGAACGTGAAATGGTTCTGGCTCGTCCGACCCGCCACACCATTCTGATTGGTATATTTGATACTAAACTGCCCCGCGGTCGATGACGCCGACTGGCCGACTGCGATGACTCTTCCATAATCGTAGCGCGGAAGCGATATCGACGTGGTCAAGTCCTGCTGGGCGCCTACCGCGTCTGTGTCCACGAATGGATAGTACATCAGCAGGTCGGCCAGAATGATTTGCTGCCGCCCGTGCGTCGTGCTCGTCGTGCTGTTGGTCCAGCTCATCAGCTTCAGATTGCGCAGCCATTGCGTTGCTGGCGACACGCTGGGGACATAGATGCCACGCGACGCGGAGACAACAGCAGCTTCAAGCGGAGACGATGCGTAGAAGTTCGCCGCTGGCGAACCCGGACAATAGCTGTAATCGAGCCACGCAGAAGTGGTCGTGACTGAGTTGGGAACAGCCTTGCGGAATCCGGTGACGCTGTACTGCCCAAGGTTTTCCGCGTCCGCCCACGCGCGAAGGTTGCGAAAGCCCGCCACGCTCAGTCCTCAGTGCCGTCGAGATCGCCCGCGCCGAACTGCGGCTGGATGCCCGAGCTGATCAACAGCGAAGCCGACAGCGCGCCACGGTAGAGGATCTTGCCCGCACCGCTCGACGCCGTGCCAATCCCGAAGTGTGTCGCCGTCTCAGACGAGCCCGTACACTGCGGAAACTGGATCAGCGCGGCATTCGTTACCGCATTGCCCGTCACCGTCCAGCCACCTGCCGTCCGTGCCACCGCAACGCGCGCATAGCTCGTGTAAGCGCATTCGCTCGTCGTCTGCGTCCCAGCCTCGCCAGGATCGCCCGTATGCAGCGACACATAGAGCGAGCCAGCCGTAGCGGACGGCTGCAAGCCAGAGGCGTCACCGATCAGCGCAATAGCCGTGTTGTTGAAGATCAACAGCAGCAGCTCGTTTTCGAACGTATTGCCCTTGGACATCAGATATCCCTATTCAATTGTGATTTTCGAGCCGTCAGACCGTGTCGCCGTCTTCGGACGTGTCAAAGCCTCGGCGAGCGCCTTCTGCGACTCGGCGATAGCCTGGAACCCGGCGCCGAGTGCGGCGCTGCTGTTGTCCGACTTCTCTGGCTTCTCGGTTTCGGCGGGCATTGAAGCCTCGACCTCAAGCCGGCGCTCCTCAAGTTGGATCTTGCGGTCCTCCAAAGCGATCTTCCGCATGTCCATGGCTTCTTCGCGCTGCATTTGGCGCTCGTCTGCCTCGATCTTGAGGGCGTCGTTGCGCTCGCGAGCGGCAGTCTCACGAGCCGACAGCTCCGCCCGCATCTCTTCGCTGCGCTGTTCGCGCGCCGCCTTTTCCTGCTCGATGAGCACGTACTGCGACTCGGTGTCGATCTTCTTGTTCTCGCGGGCCTCTTTCTCGCGGTGGATCATCAGGTCCATCGACAGCTTCTGCTGCGCGATGGTTGCGTCCTGCGTGATCTTCGCCATCGCAAGTTCATGGGCGCGCTGGGCGGCGGCTTCGTCGGCCGCCAGCTTCATCTTGAACTTCTCTAGCTCAAGGCTGAGCTTCTGCTGTTCGACGCCGGCCTTGAACTTCTCGATCTCGATCTGGCCCTGAACCTTGATCTGTTCCTTCTGCTGCTCGGCCATGAGCAGCATGTCGGCCTCTGACGGACCCTCTTCCTGCGGCCCCGTGAGGGCCTTGATCTCTGCCGCCTTGGCGGGGTCGGTCAGCTGCAGCGTCGCGTCCTTGATGCGGAGTTTGTCCGCGAGAGAGAGGGCTGCGTTGTAGAGGTTCTGCTTGGAGACGATGGGATCCTTCGCCTCGATGCCGCCCTGCGCTTCGACAAGCTGCGCCAGAGCACCGCGCCACTCGCGCTGGCGGAGGAGATCTTCTTCCGTGCCGCTGGAGCCCGTGCCGACGTCGACTTCCATGTCCTTGCGGCGCGTCCACGAGCCAGCCGACACAGGCACCCATGTCCCGCGCAGCTTGACCGTGTCTTCCATGGTCGCGTTCTGGCGCGCTGTGTCATGCACGCCGAGGTAGAGGTCGCGCATGCCAGTCTCGGCGAACAGGCGAGCCATCAACTTGGCGCGCTTCTGTGCGGCGTTCAGCTGGTTGTCAGATCCGCCCTTCGTCTCGTGCAGGCTGTCGGGGTTCATGCCCGAGCCGTAGCGCATCACGCCCGAGCGGAGTTCGGCGTCGCTGCTGATGTACTCAAGCAGCCCGAGCGCGTCGATGCCGAGCGTGCCGTTCTGGATCGGCCGCAGGGACTGGCCGTCCTCGGTGACGACAGGTTGGCCAGGCGCGTTGTCCGTCAGCTGCTCGACCGTGATGCCGGGGATGATGCCCGACTTCTTGATCTCCTGCCGCTGGTTGTTGGCGAAGTAGAGGTGGTCGTTCACCTGCCGCGTGACAGACGTCTTCCACTTCTGCGTCTGGATGAGCTTGTCGGCGAGGGACTGGCCGTAGAAGCGGTGCGGCATCGGGAACGGCACAAGCGCTGCGAACTCGATCATCGACCGCTTTTCGCGGCCGAGTTCGATCTCTTCGTCGTTCCCGGTGACGATGCGCCAGATCTGCAGATTGCCGGAGCCTTCAATGTCGAGGCGGATGTAGTGGGTGACGATGTCGACCATCTCCAGCATCTCGTAGCCGGAGTCCTGCTCGTCAGTGTTCTCTTCGGCGGTGTCGCGTGACTGGCGCTCGTCCTCGTCGATCTCGCTGGCTTCCAGCTTCATGACCTTGGAGCGTTCGTACCCTTCATCCAGCAACGACTGTCGTGAGGTGCGCGTCCGCATCGCGCAATACTCGGTTTCGGAGAGGATGCTCGTGTTGGCGTGGACGGTGAAGTCTTCCGGGGGCACGTTGCGGATGGCGACATGGCCGTCGGAGCACTTCTTGCGGAACGTCACCTGAAAGACCGGGAAGCCGTTCATGTTGACGACGTTGGTGGGCTCGACCTCCACGACCTCGTTGCCGGCCGCCTCGATCTCCTCGATCTGGGGCTCGCTCGCCTCGGTGGTGTACTCCTCGTACTCAGCGTCGTTCTCCCAATAGAAATGGAAGACGCCGGTCTTGGAGATGAGGGCGTCCTTGAACGCCGTGTAGAGCAGCATCCAGCCGCGGTTCTGGCTGAAGATGATGTGCCTGACGTAGTCGGTTTCCTGCCGCGCCTGCTCGACATCCTCGAGCCCGAACGGCTTGAACGTCAGGCGGTCATCGCCGCTGGTGAAGACCTCGATGATGTCCGGCAAGGCCATCTCGACGCCGTTTGCGACAGTCGTGTCGACGACCTTGGAGCGGTTGTCCGCAGTCGGCAGATCGCGTGCGACCGCGCCTTCGTGCTTGCCCTTGTAATAGTCGAGCGCGTCGGTGCGCTCGCTATTCAGTTCCTTGTCGTTGTCGAAGCCAATGGACCGACCTTTCTGCGCAGCGAGGATCTGCAACAGCTTCTTGTCCTTGATCTTCTTTGGCTTGCCGCCCTTCGTGGCTTCTTCGACTTCGTCCTCGTACTTGTCGAGGTCGAACTCAGCCTGGCGCTGACCCTCAAGCATTTGCGAGCACCGCAGCGATTATGAGGGTGAGTGGGGCCATGGTGAGGCAGAAGGCTCCTACAGCTTGTCGGGCGATGCTCATGCGTTCCCCTGCGCTGGCATCTTGATCTTGAGCGCGCTGATGGCGATGGGCTCTTTGTAGTCGATGGCCATCATGCCGAACGCGTCGTTGTCGTGCGAAGACCAGTCGTGAGACGGGCCCATGCGCGCACGGGTCTTGTCGTGGACCTTCTCGTGATACCAGCCCATCGACTTGCGCAGGGCGGCCGTCTTCTCTTCGTCGAACCAGAAGCGGTTGAAGAGACGCCACACGGCCTCGACCCGCTGCTTGGCGGCGCCGGGGCCCATGTTCGGAATCACGCGGACGTTGGCAAAGCCCGCGTCCTTCCAGTGCTGCGCGTAGGTCTTGCCGATCAGGAGATCGGGGTCGACGCCGTCATGCGGCAGCACGATCTCGGCGTTGCCCCACCCGGATTCGCGCATCCACCCGACATGGTAGCCGAGCGACTGGCCCTGCGATGAGTAGTGATCCAGAATGCGGATCTCCTTGTCGATGAACTGCACGATGACAATGGAGTAGGCGTCCGACGTGCGGCCGGTGCCGCCAATGTCGTGGTAGCTCTTGATCGACATCAGCGGGTCGGCTGCGACCTTGCAGATGCGCTTGTCGCGCTTCGCCTTGGCGAGATCCTTCGCGTAGTACGCTCCGTCGTGCGCCACCACGTAAGCGCCTTCCCAGATCCAGTCGTAGCTGTTCGGGCGCTTCTCCTGATCGTCGAGACGGTCGCGCTCCAGCTTCGCCGGGAACCACGGATTGTCGCGCCAGTTCATCTCGACGATCTTCATGCGAGACGTCGCCTCCTTGCGGAAGCGCTTGTCGGTCGGGCTGTCCTCAAGTTCGGGGTTCCAGCACACCCAGATCTCGCAATCCTCTTCGCGAACGGTCGGGATGAGCTTGGCCCATGCAAGGTCGGTGACGTTCTCGGCTTCGTCCACCCAGCAGAGCAGGATGCGGGCGATGCCCTTGATGCTGTCGAGGTTCTTGTCGAGGCCCTTGAAGACGAAGGTGATGCGGCGATCCTTCGTGCGGATGTAGCCCTCGCCGAGGTCGTAGCGCTCAAGCAGCCACGGCTCCTCGCGGATGGTGGACTTGATCTCCTCCATCGACGATTCCTGCAGCGAGTTCATGTACTGACGGCCGCAGAGGATCGTGCCTTCGCGTCCATCCTCCGCCCACATCGCAGCCTTGATTGCGACCATCTTGGCGAACGAGCGGGTCTTGCCCGACCCACGGCCGCCGTATGCGCCACGGAAGTCTGCGTCGCCCACAAACACGGGGTGAAGCTTCGCCGGTATCTCGATCTTGAGGACGTCAGACATCGGCCGACTCGAGAGCTTTGTGCTCGATGATCGGCAGCGCCTTGCTGACCTCTTTGCTGATGGCCTTCAGAGCCTTGCCGGAAGCGTCGACCTCGGGGGCCACCAGTTCGATGCGCGTGATGGTGGTCGTCTTCGACTCGATCTTGCTGTTGACCTCGATCAGCTGGTTGGCGCCGTACTTGGTCGGCTTCATCTTGCCCGCCGTGTACATGTACGCCTTGATGCGCTGCTCCTTGTAGGCCAGCAGCATGTGGCGGCGTGAGTTCGGCGACTCGCCGTCGTACTGCGCCGGCATCTGATCGAGGATGTCTTCGTCGTACTTGCCCTCGGCAGTGTCGACGACCTTCTCAAACCAGATGTCGGCCTGGATCTCGGTGGCGGCGTTGTAGCGCTTCAGGAAGTCGGCGTCGGCGAGGAGCCACCGCGACACAGTGCGGCGCGTCGGCATTCCGTCGTCCGTGCAGATGGACGACAGGGTGCGGCCGTCGGTCAGCTCATCCAGAATGCGCTGGATGATCTCGTCCGTGCGCTCGATCTGACCGCGCCGCGCCATTACGCCTTGACCTTCATGAGCGTCTCGACGAGCCCGATCATGGCCTCCAGCAGCCGGATCTGGCTGCGCTCGTCGTGCGTGATGGCGTCCACCTCGCCGACATCCCCGCCCAGCGCCTTGATACGCCGGGCGAGTTTGCGGTGAAGTTCAGCCTTGGCGGTTTGGCTCAGGTTCATGCGGAGCCTTACGAGACGGCGGCCGAGAACGGTGTCGCCGGGGCGCCGGTGGCACCGTACCAGCCGTCAATGATGGCCCAGAACCCGGCCTTGACGTCCTTCACGCGGACGCGCTCGCCGATGGACACGGAGCCCGTCGTGGTGCGGTTGAAGGTGATGGTGTCGGAGGCGGTCGCCGCAGCAAAGAACGCCACGGCATCCGACGTATCGGTGTCGACGCTGGCGAGGACGCCGCGGAAAACGTCGGTGGCGTTTGCCACCTGCAGCTTGTGGCTGTTCGACGTCGCCAGCACGGATGTGCAGACCTCGTACTCGTCGCCCGTGCCGGTGGCGGCAGGAAGCGTCACGGTCGAGCCCGTAACGGTGTCGAACAGGACTGTCTTGAAGGCATCGCCCTTGGTGAGCGTGCGCGCAGAACCAGCCGGGATAAGCGAGTTCTGCCGTGCGAGGTCTACGACACGCATTGGAGTTCCTTTGAATGCGGGTTTGCGGCGAACGGCGCCGCGCCGAACGTCACGAGTAGTCGATATTGAGCGCGAGGACCGCCGCAGCAGCCACCGCCGCCGTGCTGTTGTCGGCCGCCGCAGTGGTCATGCGGTAGCCAAAGCCGGATCCGAACGTCATGCCGTCGCCAAACGGAAAGTCGAACGACGTGTTGGCGGCGATGTAGAGCGTCTTGCGCGGCGTGTCCGTCTCGGCTGGCGCCGTCGCCTTGTCATACAGCTTCAGGTACGTGATCGCGCCCGCATTGAACCCGTTGATGCGCTGCACGAGCGTCGCCCGGGCGTTGACGAGCGTGGCGTTGACCGTGTTGAGCGCGCTCAGGAGGCGGTGCGTGTTCTGTGCGGGGCGGAAAGCCATGGTTACCTCGTGTTGCCGTCAAGCAGTTGCCGCGCGCTGCTCTTGCGCGCTGGCGCAGGCGGCGGCGGTGGTGGCGTCTCGATCTTATGCGTCAGGTCCAGCGGCGCCGCATCACCCTTGCGCGTCACGCCGACCAGTCCCTTGAGCATGTCCGCAAGGCCAGACTTCCGCACGCTGCGAAACACGTTGATGGACACAACCTCGACGCCATCTCCGTCGTCCGTGTGGTCAACGCCAATGTCGATGTCGATCAGCGCAACCGAGCCCTTGATGGTGGCAAGCGCACCCGGCCACGACCGGCCAACTTGATAGTTGCGGCCGTTGCGATCCGAGAAAGTGTCGACGATGGCCAGCTTGGCTTCCGCCTCAAGCGCTTCCTGCGCCTGGCGACGACGATACTTGGAAACGTCCACCGTCTCGCAGCGCATCTTCACGTTCATGCGGCACTGCTCGACCAGCTCGTCGTCGATCAGGACAATGCCGACAACGCGCTCGACTGCTCCACGCAGGTTCACGGCCGCACGACTTTGAGCGCGTCCTTCATCAGCTTCTCGCTGATCTTCGCGCCGCTCGATCCCGCAACGTGCAGCGATCCGTCCTTGAGGAGGCTGATGACGACGACGTCCTTCAGGCCGGCGACGCGCGCTGCGTGAAGAACCTTGAACGGGCTCAGGTACGCCGTCTCGCCCAGAACCTTGCTTTCCACGATGCGCCCCTTCGGATGGTGTGGGCGCGTCTCACATGGAGAACTGGCCGCCCGGTTGTGCTCCTAGCCTCAACGAAGAAGGCCACCGCGACAGCGCCGCGATGGCCTTCCCGTGGGTGCATCCGTTGGGGTCAACGAGGCACGCTGGATGCGGTTAACCGCAAAGCACTCCGGACATAGCTTCCGCCTCAATCCCGGCGCCGCGTCCCACGCAGGCCGGGACCAGAGCGCCGAGTCCACTCGGGGTCCGCAATTTCGCCTCTGACGTGATTTATGCGCCCAGTCAAGCCGCGCGCGAGGCCGCTGCAGCCACATCCGGCTCGATCAGACCCTGCTGGTCCGTCCTCAGCGTAACAGGCGTCCGACGCCCGAAAACACTGCAAAGCAAGCGCAATTCATCCGCGCTCGCCTCCACAACATCAGCCGAAAACCCCGCCAGAGCCCCGCCAACAAATTTTACGCGATCTCCCGCACAATACGTGCGCCTGAACTTCTGAACCTCGACGCTGGTGAAGACGATGTTGTTGAACAGGTTCAGCAATCCAGCCGGATCCAGACGCGATGGGACATGGTTCATCCCGATCACGCCGCGGATGATGTGGATGCGCTGCTTCAACGCAAACCACGGCACGTCATGCCCCTTCGGAAACGCCACGAACACCAGGCCACGCAGCAGCAACGTCGTCCGCGTCACAACCTTCGGCGGCGTGCGCCGGTTCACACGCTCGACCGTCTCCGTCGTCACCTCCGGAAGACGCGCCATGATGTTCCGATCACCGAGGATCGAACACGCCATGCGCTCCTTGTTCGGATCAACCTTCACTGCGTAATAGTCGAGCAAATCCCCCGACACCCAAGTCGTCATCCGCCGCCTCCCAGAAGTGCCCACGCCAAAAATGCACGAGATCGCGCAACTGCCAAGCCTGAAAACGACGCGGGGCTAATGCCAGTCTGGGTAAGCGCTGACGCCATTGCCGCTCGCATCAACGATGGCGACACAAGCCACACGCGGCATCCGCATCAGGATCTCGATCATCTGGCGCAGCTTCAGGCCCGGCTCGAATGCGTCGATTGCAGCGACCAGATCGTCGGCCGGAACAGTGCAGGCGTGCCCCAGACTCGGCTCGGTGCGCCACACGCGGATCTTCCAACCGTTCCTGCTCCACTCGTGCAGGCTCTCGTACTGGCGATTCCTGCGACCGAAAAGGCGCGCGGCCTGGCGAATGATCTCCATCAGATTTTCCTCTCCGCAAACGGCTCAGGGGCCTGCAAGTCGTACATCTCGTTCGGCCCGAACCGGATCTCCGCGCTGTCGACATGCACGCACGCGCGGTTCTTGAAGATGTCGCACACCCACACCGTGTTCACGTCAGGCCCGTAGTCGATGATGAGCCGCGCGAACGCCTCGCCGAGCGGCGTCATCACGTGGATTGCGGGGTTGAGCTGAATAATCATGCGCCCCTCGGCCTCCTCAGCTGCTTCTCGTACTTCGTCCCGCTATACGCCAGCTTCCGATGCCCGCAGCAGTACGGCACATCCGCCTCGCGCCGCTTGCCACAGAAACCAAACCCGGCATCGCCCGGATCTCCAACCGGCCAGCGACACGAATGCGACTCGAGATCCTCAAGCCGCACCTTGCCAGGCAAGAACTCGCGACGCTGCGTCTCCTGACGCATGGCCACAACCGACAGAGCAATCACCTTCGCCGGCCTCGGCGGCAGCGTCACCACAGGCGCCAGCACCGGACCACCGCGCCCCGCCAGCTTCACACCAATCGTCCGACTCGTGCCACGCTTCAGCCCGAGGCGACGACAGCGACCCGCAACAGCACCAACCGTCGCGCCATCGTACAGCAACGCGATCTGACCATACGACTTCTGCTCGACCACGAAGTGCTGCCGCACCGCCGCGTCGTCGACCTCGGACCAGTGCTTCATGATCTACTCGACCACGCGCCAGTCATCCATCAACATGTCGCTCTGCGATGCGAGCCACACGCCAATGGTTCCGTCCGCATACCGCATGTCGAGATGCGGCCGGTACTCGACCTCGGTGCCGTCAGGATAGAACTGGTTGAGCGGCGCGCGGCTCACCTGAAACTTCGATCCCTGAACGAGGAAGACGAACATGTCCTTCCCGTTCCAGCCGTCACGCGTGACCTTCCGGCCCTGACGCAGATGATGAAGCGCAATACCGAAGTCGAAATGCTTTGCAGCAAGGTTCATAGTCACTCTCCTGTTGAAAAAACCTACGGCCGCGAATCCCGCGCCGCATAACCCGCCATGAACATAGCCCACCCCGGATCAACCGAGTTGATGGCCCCCGTGTACCCAGACGTCTGCTTGAACGCCTGCCACGCCGCCACCACAGGATTGGCGGATGGCGTTGCAACAAGCGGCTCAACCGGCGATGTCGGCGCCGGCCCCTCATCAGGCTCGTTGCCCATCGTGAACGGAGCCTTCGCGTATCGTTGTGGCGTCACATCCAGATGCACGATGTCCCGCGCACGGTTCATCTCACGGTCTCCAGCCTTCGGACCTCCCGGCCCCGGATGATCCGCAAGCGGAAAATCCTCATCATCTTCACCCATCACGACACTCCTCCGTGCATCATGCACACCCGAAACTCCCACTGCGGCTGCGAACCCGCACGCTGCCGCATCAGATCCTCAAGCGCATCCGCCTCATCCCCATGCGACCGCAGATTGCGCCACACCTCAGCGCTCCCCGCCGGCCGAACCTGAACCCAGTAACGCCTCACCACCCACCCGTGATGCAGATCCGCACAAAATCCACCACATGCCACCCCAGCCACAGCACGCACGCCGCAATAACCGTCCACACAAACGCCTCGCCAGGCGTCAACCCCACAACCGGCGCCCACAACACCACCGTGCCAAGCGCAAGCAGGAACCCAACCGCAAACACAAACCGCAGAATCAAGCCCCATCCTCCCGCTCGTGACGCCAACCATTCACATGACCCAGCTCATGGCAAACCAGCGCCGCATAACTGTCCCACGGAAACGCACACGGGTTGGGGATGATGATTGTAGGCCTCCCCGGCCACATCACCGTACACCCCAACGCCTCTCCCCACGTCCCCTCCGCAACCTCCGCACCTCCACACGCACTGGCCACCGCCTCCGGCGCGATAAACTCAACCACCGCACGAACATCCGAGCGCCGCGACACAGGCGGCAGAACCGTCTCACCCACATCAGGCAGAACATAACGCACAGGCGTGTGCGCCAGAGGAGCAATCGCACCCATCACAGGCAGCGCATCCGACACAGGACAATCCACGCGCACAAAAACCCGTGTCAGCGCACCCCCAAGCAGCACACCCCCAAACAGAACCAGAAACAAACCCAGAAACACCCGGCCAAGAACATCACGCGGCATCAGTCACCCAAAAAAATGAAAAAAAAATTGGGAGGCGGGGGCGCGGTAACCATCACCCTAAACCCCTTCACCCTCAGCGGGGGGTATGGGGGTCGTTTTTTCGCCCGGCCCCCAGCCGATCCGACCCCGGCGCCCGGCTTCAGCGCAGTCTCTGCCACCAAGGGGGCTTGGATTCGCTCGCCGGGTCAAGCTTGGTCTGCTCGTCCGTGTACTGATCATTGGCCATTTGCTTGAGCGCCTTAGCGTCGTCGTGGTCTATGCCGCCTGATGCAACAGCGATGCTAGGCAGCTCGGCTGCCCACTGTGCCGGGGTGACGGGATGTCCTGTGATCGAGCTGAGCAGGGTGCCGTCTGCATAAGGGTCGCCCTTGACGCCCGGGGGCCACTGCGCGGGATCCTGTGCGTCGACCCGCACCACGTTGCCTGGCGTCGCAATCACACGCGCCTGCCGCTCGCTCGCCCTCTCCCTCGCCAGCCCCCACTCGATCCTCGCCAGCGCCTCGGTGATCGTCGCAGTGCCCGGATGCATGCTCGCGATCCGGGCGGAGATCACGTCCAGCTTGCGCTCCAAAGCGTCCAGCCGGGCCACCACGTCGCCCAGACCGGCCGCTGGCGCTGCTCCCCGATCTACCTCGCTCCAGTCCGTCGTGTTGACCATCGCTCAGCCCTCCCGTTGCAGGCCCGCAATGGGGGTCGATTCGCGGCCGGTCGCAAGGAGGCCTGCAAGATGGTGCTACGAGCAACGGGCGCAAGGATAGATGATCGCGCGGCGCGCGAGGCGATCTGGCCGCGGTGGGACACGCTGCGGCCCGCTTTCCGTCCGCTCTCTCCCCTTTCGCCCTCCACATTTCCACACCTTCCACACTAGTGCTTGTGGAGGGTTAAGCCGTTGATTTTGGGGTATTTCCACCTCTTTTATATACTCCACAATATAGTATATAAATTGACGCGGTGAATATGCACTATATGCATTTGTATTCGTAGGGATTGGGCCTTTCCTCGTGGAAGCCGTGGAGGCGTGGAAGCTGTTATCTTTCAAGGTGTTGCGCGCTTTTAGATGTGTGGAAACTGGTGTGGAAACGGCTACTGGGTTCCACTTTGTGCGCGGTGGCTGCAATTATCCGTGCATAGCTGACGCACATCGGTTGATCAGTGTGCATTCCTCGCGCACGCTGTTTTGCATCAACAGCGCACAGGATGCACACATGACGCACGCCTACAAATTGCCGCCCCAGACCTTCAACGAGGCCTGCTCGCTCGTGTTCCGGCAGGAAGCCACAGGCCTCCAGATGGCCGAAGCGCTCGGGATCTCGGTGCGGTCGTTCTACCTGTACCGGAGCGGCGAGCGCCTGGCCCCGGTCGAGATAGGCGGCCGCCTGCTCAGGCTGGCGGCAGGCGCACGGGCCCGCCTCGACGCAATTGAGGACGCGCTGGAGAGGCTCACCACCCAGCCCGGCATGGAGAGGGATCAGGATGGGGGCGACGTGTGATGGGCAGCCCTGACACGCTGCACGCGCGCCCCCTGCCATCGCGCAAGCAGTGGAAAGAGCGCTCTGTCCGCTTTGCCGCCGTCATGCGCGCCGCAACCGGGCTCAGCTGGCGCCACTGGCGTGGGTTCACCGGGATGGAGCGTCACCACTACAAAGGGTTGAGGCAGGGCATGGACGACGTGCCGGCGGCGCTATGGGCGCGTATCCGCGTGGCGGCCGTTGAGCGCTCCTCATTGAACGGGCCCGAAGGCGCCGCAGCTGCAGCCGTAGTCGCTGCGATTGACCGGGATGTCATCACGCACCCGTGATCGGTCCGCTCAAAAGACCGGTTGCGTTCCCTGTGGTGGTCTGTATTGTGGACCACATCGGAAGAGGACACACCACATGAAACACCACTCAGCCTACTCAGCCGGCCGCCAAGCCTACTTCGCAGGGCGCGAGATCGACACCAACCCGTGGATCTACACGGACACCGAGGCCAGCGCCGAGATGCACGCCAAATGGCAGGCGGGCTGGTTCGACGCGCAGGAAGAGCGGAAGCAGCCCATGACCGCCGCCGAGGCCAGCCAAAACGTCGCAGAGATGTTCCGCAACTCGCCCGTCGCAGCTCGCCGCCGCCTCCTCCAGATCGCCCTCGGGCCTCTGGGCAACCTCTCGGAAGCAGCTCGCGCCATCTACGCAGACGCTCTCAAGAACAACCGTTGACAACAACCTATCACAACTGAGGACGCAGCAATGACCGACGCACTCGACATGATCATGGCCGCCCAGAAGTCCCGCGCTGATGCGGGACTGAAGGTCACGTGGATGATCACCAACGAAGCCGAGCCGCGGATCTTCACGGCCTACGCCAAGAACGCCGAGCAGGCGAAGCAGTGGCGCGAGAAGGCCTACGACGACCGCAAACTGATCGCCTGACAACGGGGGCTTCGGCCCCCACCACTTTCGAGGACACACACCATGCTCCGCCAGATGATCATCGAAGTATGCCCCAACGAGCCGCGCGCCAGCGCTTGCCTTATGTACGGCCGCGAGGTGTCGGAAGATCCAACTGTGGCTGCAGCGCTCGCCGATTGCACGCGCAGTGCGGACGCCGAAGAGGCCTGCCGTTATGTGCTGAACCAGATCGGCGTTGAGTTCAGGATCGTCGCCCGCAATGAGGCTGGCGACTATGAGAACCGCCTTGCGACTGACGCTGAGTTGGAAGCCACGGCACGCGCCATCTACTTCGAGTCGGACACTGACTTTTCGGATCGCGACAACGCCGAACTGTATCTCGTCTGGGATGCAGCTCATGGCGAGGAGAACTAGCCATGTACCGCACCTTCACCCGCACATTCTGGCGCGAGAACCCTGACTATCCCAACGGGCTGGAGCCTCACGCGGGACCGCGCCACTACAAGGCAGAGTACAGCACGATGGAAGAGGCTCGCGCTGCGTGCCGCGAATGGAATGCCGAGCACCCGCCAGGCCGCTACTCGCGCAAGATGGAATTTGAGGAGGCCTGACTTTTACCGCAACCGGGCAACGCCCACACACAGAGGACACACACCATGATCTATCTCGAATACCTGACCCACGCCGTGCAAGTGAAGCGAGCGAGCACCGTGCCTTGGGAAACCATCGCCGCCTTCGATCACCCTGTCGCCGCCGGCAACTACGCCCGCGAGTGCCAAGCCGGGGCGCTGAGGTTCAAGTACCGGGTCGTGAACACGCAGACCGGCAAGGTGCTCAAGCCGGTCACCGTGAAGACCGCCTAACGCTTCCTTCACCACTGGCGGGCAATGCTCGCCACATCAACAACGAGGACACCACCATGAACACCAACGACACCACTGCCCTGCTGATGCGCGCTGACGACGCGTGGAAGCGTCATCAGGATTTCAGCTGGACCGCCATGCGCCCGGCTGACGTCAAAGCGCTGGCGGATGAGATCCGCAGCTTGCAGGCCAAGCTTGCCGCGGCGAGCCAGCACACGCTCACCTGTGCGTCGTGCGAGGCCACGCAGGGTGGCTTCAGCCTCACGGCGCAGATCGAGCGCAGCGAAGCGCGCGGCGACATCAGGAACGAGTTCGCTCGTCGGGCAGGTGCGTGATGGCCGAGTTCATTGGACAACCCAAGGACGAGATCGACGGCTTCAACAACATGGGCAAGCCGATCTCGCCATTCCGGCGTCAGGCGGGCTACGCGCACGCAAGGCAAATGGGGCTTAGCGCCGATCACGCACTGGCCGCAGTCTCGGGTGTCGCTGAACAATTGGAGCGCGACAAGCCATACGAAGCGATGGCCGCTGGCATGAAGTACATGGACCTGACCGGCACCTATCGGCTGTTCGCTGTGCTGCTTGTGGAACCGGAGGCCAGCAATGTCTGACAACGTCATCCGCCCTGTTAAGTTCTCTCTGGCCGCGCGCATGGCGCGGGCAGTAGGGGCTGACGACATCGAAGCAGCAGCGGCCGAGATCTGGGCCACGGTTGAGCACTGGAACAAGCAGATCGACAAGCAACGCAGCGCGTTCGATGACGTGCTGCCCAACGGAGGACACCGACATGACTGAGCAATGGATCGCACGCGAGAAGCGCAACAGGGGCCGCGTGATCTGGTATGATGTGGAGCACGCCGAGGGGCCGTATCGCGGAAACATCGCCTACGTGCATCCCTCAAGCCTCGCGAACGGCATAACGCTGGACGAGGCAAAGGCAAATGCCGAGTTGTTTGCTGCAGCGCCTGCACTGCGCGCAGGGCTGGAGAAGATCGCGGGCGAGGCTCCAGCCAAACGGCCAAGCGACAGCCCGACCGTAGCATGGCCGCCCAACTGGTCTGAGGACATGCGGGACACGGTCAACGACATGATCCAAGAGGCGTTCGATCAAGGACGCTCCGCCGCCTATTGGCACCTCGGCCAGATCGCAGACGCAGCGCTCGCTAGGATCGTCCCTGTCCCGCCTGAGCCTGAGAATACGCGGCCCGTCTACAGCGATCCCATCTGGCACCGCGACTACCGGATCTACTTTGCGGACCACGGCCCGCACACGTATGCGTTCCAGCACGACGACTATGACGGCGCCGACGACGCGTGCGACAACCGCACGGGCTATGCGGACACGGTCGACGAGGCCAAGGCCATGATCGACGAAAGGGAGGACGCATGACCCCGCGCGAACTCGAACAGATCGGCCGCACGCTCTATGGATCCATCTATGCCCGCGATTTGGCCGAGGCTCTGGGCGTCACGGACAGGACAGTACGCCGCTACGTTGCAGGCGAGCGCGAGATCCCGCTGGACATGAAGGTGCGCCTTGAGCGCCTGGCGCGCGAGCGTGTGCGGGAGATCACGACGATTGTTGCGCGGGCGTCAAAGATCCACGGAGCACAGCCAGCGCTTCTTCAACCGACCTAGCGAGGCCAGCACGGCCGCCCGCGCCTTCGACGGCGCGGGCCCACGCTGCCTGAGCGAGGCCCCGGTTGCTGTTCGCGTAGTAGGGCGTGGAGTGCCAGCCCTCGGGCTTGACCTCGACCGAGGCGAACACAGCGAGCGTCTGGCCCACCATCTCAGGCGTCACCTTCACAGCTGTCCATCCAACAAGGTCCGCGCTGCCCGCTGGCAGGCCGTAGGTGAATGGCTTCAGCCATTTCGGCGGCTCCCATCCCTTCGGCGCACGGTCGACATACTGCAGCCCTGTGCCCACGTTATTCCTGAATAATCTATGGCCCTCTTTCGAGGCGGCGATGCAGATCGGCGTGTATAGGCGTGTCTCGTCAGCCATCGGTGTCCTCGTCAAACAGATCGACCTTGCCCGCGTCACGCGGCCTGCCCCACTGGCGCACGGTCTTGCCCGCGATCTTCGGGAACTGCACCACCCACCCGCGTTTCGTCATGTGGCGCGACACGCGCGCCGACTCGGTGTTGGTGCGGCGGTCGACCGCCACGCCGAGTTCGGACAGGATCTGGTCGGTGCTCACGCGCTTCTTGTCGCCGATGAACTCGTCGATGATGGCCGCCCACGCATCTTCAGACGTGCGGCGCATGACCTCTTCGTGCGCCATCTCAAGGACCACGTCGTCAGCCAGCCACGTCTGCTCACCTGCGTCATATCTGGCCCTCGCCTCGGCCCACAGCTGCGGCGCGTCCTGCTTGAGCCCGTCGAGATTGACCTCCTGCACTTCGACCGGCCAGAAGCGGCGCCCGCCAGTGGCGTCGTCCGTCCACCCGGCGCCGTCGGGGTTCAGCGTGCCAGCAAACACGCAGCCGCGTTTCAATCTCGTGGGATTGCGGTCCCATGGCATGCGCAGGGTGTCATCCTGCGCGGAGAGGAAGCGCTTGATCGCCTCCGCCTGTGCGCCACGGATGCCTGACATCTCGGCCACCTCAACGATCACCTTGCCGGCGAGTTCGATCATGCTGTCTTTCGTCTGCAGGGGGCTGAGGCGGTCCATGAATGTGTCGGGACCGAGAGCCTCGGCGAGAGCGCGCAACGCCTGCGACTTCATGATGCCCTGCTTGCCCTCCAGCACCAGCATGTAGTCGAACTTGGAGCCCGGCTGGATGATGCGCGAGACCGCGCCTATCAACCACTTAGCACCCGCCTGGCGCGTGAACGAATTGTCCATCGCCCCGAGATACTCGCACAGCCAATGGTCGAGGCGCTCGACGCCGTCCCATGTGAACGAGTTCAACGCGTCCTTCACCGGGTCGAAGCCGAGTTCCTCGGCCGCCCGCTTGATCGCGTCGGCGCAGTCGTTCTTGCCAAGGCGCATCTCAAGTTTCTCGATCTCGGTGCGGAAGCCGGTGATGTCGCTGTCAGTGATCGGGCGCGGGTAGGGCACGCCGTTCTGCGTCCACGGCGGCTTGCGCATCACGGTGATGCATTGCGTTCTCTCATTGAAGCGGAAGAGGCCCACAAACTCCTTGCGGAAGCGCAGCAGGACCACGCCATTCTGAAGCACCTTGGGGGCCAGCATGCGCGTCTCAGGCTTGAAGATCACCTCGTCGTCCCAGCCATCCATCCAGCCGGTGTTGCCGGTCGCCGTCTTGCGCACTGGCGCAGGCTCCGGCTCCGGGTCGCGCTTGGTGTTGTCACTCACCACGCGCAACTCGGCGCGCCCCTGTTGCGGCTGTCGCTCAGGCACCGACCGCGGCGCCGCCATGCCAGCGCTCAGGCTGCTCTGGATCACTTTGGCGACTGCGTCTGGCCCCTCATCTGCCGCCCACCCGCTCGCCTCTGCAGCGGCCTCCAGCGTGCTGCGTGCGGTGCGCTCGTCGAGGACGTTGCCGCCCACGAGCTGACCCAATTTGAACCCGGCAGTGTTGAGGCGGTTGTTGCGGCTTCCCTTCGACGGATCCGCGGCGCGCTGATACTCGCCGTCGAGCGCCTTCTTGACCCACCTGTTCTCGGAATCGCCCGTGTCAGCCGGTCGCGTGGCCGGCGGCATCGGACGCGCCACCTCGGAAAGCTTCTTCGTCTCCGCCAGAAGGGCCAGCAGCCACGCAGGCGCAGGCGCCAGAGGCACCTTGCTAGGCTTGGCGTCGGCTTCCCATTCGTAGTTCACGCCAGAGGGGTGCAAGGATGGCGCGGCAACGATGTAGCCGCCGTCGCCGCGCGTATCTATGCCCGGCCCCAGCTTGCGCGCGGTGTTGCGCACCTCGCCCTCGACCTTGAAGACGTACTGGCGCCCGCGGCGCATCGTGCCGTCGGCCTGCTTGATCTCGCCTGTGCGCTGGTTCGGCGTCTTCGGGAGTTCGTCGTTCTCGGCCTCCAGCAGCGCCAGTGTGGCCTCGCCGTCCTCTTGTTTGTCTTCCTCGGGGTTCGGGATGTCGATGTCGACCACGAGGATGCCGGCGCCGCAGCGGATGCCTACGTTCGCCTTCGGCTCCTTCGTCCACCACCGCGTGATGGTCGCCTCGTCGGTCGTGGCCGCATACAGCCCGCCCGCTTCTGTGTGGACTGTGCCGCAAGTCTTGCAGGTCGTCTCGCCGCTCACCTTGTCCTTCGGCGGCAGGCGCGCGTTGCATGTCTGATCGCCCTCGCCCGCATTGCAGAGGCCCATCGGCTTCTTGCTGCGCGGCTGCAGCGTGAAGACCGGCCAGCCAAGGCGGGCATAGGCGAGCGCGGCCAGACCCAGTTTCGATAGCTTCGGGGCGTCGGTCATGCTGCCTCCTCCCTGCGGGGGCGGTAAACGGCCGCGATGTGTCGCGACAGGGCTAGTGGGATCTGCGTCCACTCGTCGAATGGCGGGTCAGCGACGATCAGGTCGGCGCGTCCGAGCGTTGGCAAGCTCTCCCGGCAGTCGCCGAGGTGCAGCATCGCAGTGCCTATGACTTCAGTGCGCGTCATGCCATTGCCCTCTGCTTCATGTTGCGGGTGTTGCGCAGGCGAGCCTTGAACTTCGCCCACCCCGGCTTGTAACCACGCTCCTTCGCCACGCGCTCGCACGCGGCGATGAACTGGCCCTCTGTGATCTTCTGTCCCATCGTGCGCCACACGGCCTCAGCCGCAGCCGCAGGATCTGCGTTGCCGCGCGCCATGAAGATGGTCACCAGTTCGTCGTAGCTGCGCGCGTCCCGTGCAGGCTGTGACGCAATGGACGTGCGGACCTGTTCGCGCTCGATCTCCTTGAGTTCGCCCTCGACTTGCTCGATCTCTCTGGGCGTCAGGATGAAGGTCACGTTGCAGTAGCGGCAGATCTTCGTGCCCTGCGGGTTGCTGCCAAAGCAGTTCGCGCAGACCTTAGCGCCAGGCCCGCCAGACTTCGCCGAGCCTTTCTTGCGTCCCTCAAGCGCCCACTCACGCGCGTCATCAGGAAGCCCGTGGCGCGCGAGATTGCCGGCGTGGTCGAGGATGTAGGCGTGTGGCTTCGGGCCCGCTGCAATGGCCTCCAGACGCTGCTCACGCGTGTCCAGCGGATACCCCGCCGCGTAGACGGGACGCAGCACGCGCCCCACCTGCTGCAGATAGAGCCCCAGCGACTCGGTAGGCCGTTGCAGGATGGCGACCGCCACCTCTGGCAGATCGAAGCCCTCGCCGAACAGATCGACCGAGGTGAGCACGGAGATGTCGCCCGCACGGAAGGCGGCGAGCACGCGGCGCCGCTCCTCCTTGGGTGACTCGCCGAACAGGCTGGCAGACGTCACACCGGCCGCCGTGAACGCATCCCGCACGGCGTTGGCGTGGTCGACGTTGACGCAGAACGACACCGCCCGCTCGCCGGGGCAGATCCGCATGTAGTGATCGACAGCGTCACCCACGAGGTGCGCGTCGGTCATCTGTGTCGCCAGTGCGGCAGGGTCGTAATCCGCTCCGCGGCGCTTGACGCCTGACAGGTCGGGCGGAGCGTGGCTCCAGGCGCGGTAGTCAGAGAGGTAGCCCTCGTCCATCAGCCACCGCACGGCCGGGCCCGGAACGAGCGCGCCGAAGATGTCGTCGAGGCCGCGCCCGTCGAGGCGCTCGGGCGTTGCGGACAAGCCAACGATCAGCGCCGAGGGGAAGTGCTCAATGATCTTCCGCCACGTGCCCGCAACGGCGTGGTGAGCCTCGTCGGTGAAGATGATCTGCGGCACCGGCAGCCTGTCGAGGCGCTTGCCTACCGTGCCCACCATGCAAACGAGCACCTGAGCGCGCGTGTCCTTCGGATAACCGGCCGCCACGAAGCCGTGGTCGATGCCCATCCGCTGAAGCGTCTTGCTTGTCTGCTGAACCAGTTCGTCGCGGTGACACATGAACATCACCTGCCACCCACGCGCCACGCACGACTGGATCATGTGCGATGCCGTCATGGTCTTCCCGGCACCGGTCGGCGCTTGCAGGAGCACCCGACGATGGACCTTCAAGGCGCGGCTGACGCCTTCCACGGCCTCTGTCTGGTAGATGCGCAGGGTCATGCCGCCACCCCGAACTTGTCCGACTCGAGCCCCCAATTGTCCCACCCGCCGCGGCGCTGGCGGCTGAATATGTCGCCCCGCTTCATCGCGCCGGGCACCAGCTTCTCGGCGGCGTCGTATGCCTCGTCGGGCTTGCGGCTGTGCTCGCGCACCGGGCCCTCAACCACGCTGCGCACATTGCGGGCGAACACGGGCGAGCCAACGGTGCCGATCAGGAAGGGCTCGCCGGCAGATCTCAAGATGTAGCCGGTGCCGAACGCCAGCTTGCCCGTGCGCGTCTTCTTCGCCCAGTGCCCCGCCGTCTTGAACGTGAAGCCCCACGCGTTCAGCGTCTCAATCGCCTGCGGCAGCATCGGGTTGGTGGCCCAGAGCCACATGCAGCAGTCGCCGCCCGCAAGAGATCCAACCGGCAGCTGCTTGATCTCGTCGAGGCTCATGCACGTGTACTGCGCCTTGGCGTTCTTCGCCTCGCCTGCAGCGGAGTAGTTGTCGAACGCCCACGGGGGATCGACCATCAGCATCTGGTAGGAGAGCGGGCGCATGTCGCCGAAGGGCCATGTCATGCCGCCCTCCGCAGCAGCCCGCGCGACTCGGCGATCTCGATGGCGCGCTCAGCAACCCGCATCAAGTCAGTGTGCAGCCTCTGGTCGTTCGCATCCCGCGTGCGCCAGCGCTTCATCGTGTAGACCAAAGTCGTGTGATCCTTGTCCCAGTGCTGCGCTATTGCCGACAGGGACTGGCCGGTGATCGAGTAGGCGGCGATGTAGCCAACCTTGCGCCAGTAGGTGATGGCAGCGAACCGCCGACGGCCGAAGAGATCGGCGTGCCTGAGTTTGCTCACCGCGACCACGGCCTCGACCACGTCGGATACGCGCACGCGAACACGGTTAATGGATTTGGTCATGACTTTCCCGACCATCGCGACGCGCGCGATGCCTCAACGAATTGTGACAGAAGTGTCCCTAGCCCCTAGATGTAGTTAGACGTCGCCGTCGTCTTCCTCCGGCCACTGACCGCCGCCACGGTCATCATAGCCCTCGTCTTCCAAAGGCGCCTGCGGCGATTCGGCGGTCTTGCCTTTCGGCTTCGACTCAGTCTTGGCCTTCGCCGCAGCCTTTGCCGGGGCGGCATCCTTCTGAGGCTCGACCGGCTGTGCCGGCGGCGGCGCCAGCAGCTGCTTGGCCATCGTCTGCTTGCGTGGCGCAGGAGCGGCGAGAGCCGCAACAGACGCCGCGCCCTCGATCAGGTTGTAGTCGTCGCCGCGCTGCGATGCGTTGTGCAGGCGCTCCATGCCATCGGTCGAGTTCGGCAGGTACTTCGACAGGCGGCGGATGGCTGTCTTGCGGGCCATCTCGTTCCAGTGCTTGCCCCACGCGTCCTTGTCCTTGCCAGGCGATGCCTGCCGGATCTTCTCGACGTCGGCGTAGCTCATCACCTCGGCGTTCGACCACGTACCGTCCTTGTAGAGCGCGACCGAGTAGACGCCCATGACGTCGCCGCGGGCGAAGGCGTTCTCCGGGTACTTGTGCGTGATCGGGCACTCGCCTGCTGGCGGGAATTTATCGACCGCGAACACGTCGCCGCCCTTCACGATGTCGCACTTGATGTCGGCGATGACGCCGCTGTTGCGGGCCAGCTTCATCAGGCCCCTGTACATCGGCATGTACTTGGCGAGCGGCACCCACTCTTCGCCGCGCTCGGTCTTGATCTTCGTCTTGTAGACGTTGAGGAACGCCTCACGCTTGTCCAGCAAGAGGCCGTCCGTAGCTGCAGCCGTCACCTCGACGATGATGCTCTGCCGCCCCTCGTGAGTGTGGGCGACCTCCTGCACGCGCGGATCCTGAAGCGCCGTCTGGGCGACCCGGCAGAAGCGCTCTGCTGGCATCTCTGCGGGAAGCACCGCGCGGAATTTGTCCACCATGTTGGCGAGCGTCGCTTCGATGCGCTCGGAGGCGGTCATGGCGCCCGCGTTGGTCTGTGTCGATACGGCCGTGCTCATTGCACTATCTCCTTGGGTTGATAGTCTAGTTGCCGCCCATCATTGGTACGGTCATCTTGTAGTCGAACTTGCGCAGGCCGATCACTTCGGGCTCCTGCGAGTAGGAGGGCCAGGCCCCCGCCGCCACACACTCCGCCCACGTCGCCATCGCACGCTGACGGATAGCCTCGCCCTCTGCGACGGTGTCGGGATCCAGTTCGTAGATCTTCACCGCGAACGGCGCCTCTGGCTCGACGACGACGAACAGGAACGCCACGGAGGCGCCGCCGGCCAGCGACCACGTGCGGGAGTAGTGAGCCTCCTGCAGATGGTAGCCGAAGTTGCGCACCGAGCGCATGAACGGTTCAGGCCGCGCGTCGGCAGTCGTCTTCAGATCGATCAGGATCCCGTCGCCCGGCACGTAGGCGTCAGCGCGCATCCGCGTTTTCAATCCTGTGTCAGGATCGGTCGCGCACGCGGTGATCTCGCGGTAGGCGCCGTTCCCGGTCAGCTTCTTGATGTATGCCATGTCCTTGACGACATCGCGCAGCATCAGCGCCGAGTCGTAATCGCCGGCCGTCAGAAGATCGCGGCCATCAGACGCGGCCACTGCAAGCGCGTCCTTCCACTTGTTGCCGCGCCTATCGTCAGGGCCACGCACAAAGCGGGCGCGGAACATGTCAGGCTCCAGCAGCACGCAGTGCGTGGCGGTGCCGATCTTCATCGCGTTGCTCTCCTCCTTGCCCTGACGTGCGTGAGCAGGCGAGCGATCGAAGGTGTCCCACAGCAGGGACTTGGAGACGCGGTCCTGTTTCAGATAATTCTCAAACGACGCGTCGCGGTGGATGCCGTCCGCGAGTGGGACGTACTTCTCGACCTTCTCGGCAACGGCGGTTTCTGATTCTTCATCCCAGCTCATAGCGAGGCCTCCGCGGCCCGCGCAGTGGAGGACACCACACGCGCAGGCCGCTCGGGATGCGCCATCCGGGTTGGGGGGTGGACGGCGTATTTCATGACGCGCTCGCTTTCCGGTAGTCGGCTTCCATCTTGTCGAGGCGCTTGCTCGCGGCTTCCAGCGTGTCAGGCCAGATGCGCGACTTGCCGGATTTCAATTCGGCGATGCGTTTACCGTCCAGAAGGATCTCCTTCGATACGGTAGAAAGCGCATAGCCGCTTTCCTTGGCAAAGGCCTCGGCGCGCTTCAGTAGGGGTTTGTAATCGGTCATGGCGCGAGACTTGTGGGAAGCGCCCCCCCGCTGTCAAGAATAATTTATAGGATTGGTCCCACATTCCTTTCTTGCGTATGGGGCGCGTCCCATGTACGCCAGTGCCATCAACAACGAACGAGGACACCACATGCTTTACGACACCGGATACGCCGCCCCCACGCAGAATCAGATCGACCATGCCGCGCTTACCGCCAACGGCATCTGGACGGTCAGCCTGCAGACCTTTGCCATCAATTGCCGCGGCGTCGCCAACTATCTGGAGTTCCGTGGACGCGCCAACGAAGCCGCCTTCTGGCGCAAGATGGACGCGGTCGTCGCCGAGAACCTCGCCGAAGTCGCCAACGGATCGAACCCGCGCACCCGCGCTGGCATTCTCAACGACCTTCTCCGCTCACGGATGATCGACCTCAAGTGCGCGGTGGACTCGGACGACAACCTGCCGACCGCCGTCACGGACAGCGAGACGATGCGAGCGACGCGGGCGCGGATGTCCAAGGGCATCCGGTAATTCAATCATCAGAGAGGACACTACAATGACCGACACCACCGCACGCGAAGCCGTCATCGGCGACAACTCAGAAGCAATGGACATCAGGGCCATGCTCCGCGAGGAGCCCAAGGCGATCTACTTCGACACCAAGGTTCTGCCGCAACTGCTCGCTCAACTCGACGCAGAGATTGCAGCGGCGCCCAAGGACGTCACTGACAACAAGGCGCGCGACAGCCTGCGCTCCGCCGCCTTCGACATCGCCAAGCTGAAGACGCGGCTCGACTCCGCCGGCAAGGATCTCACCGAGGACTACCGCAAGAAGACGCGGGAGGTGAACGACGTCCGCAACGAGATTACGGGCGCGCTGGAGCAGCGCCAGGCCGCAATGCGCGAGCCGCTGACGCAATGGGAGGAGCAGGAGAAGGCGCGGGAGGAGGCGATTCGCGGCTTCCGCAAATACCTTGAGGACAGCCTCACGCTCCCGGCTGGCGCGACGCTTGAGAAGATCTTGGCGCGACGACAGAGGATCGAGGCCACCTCCATCGTGGGGGAGGTGTATCAGGAACTGACCGAACTAGTCGCGCGTGAGAGGGAGAAGGCCTTGCAGGCTCTCGACAGCTTCGCCGCACAGATCCGTCAGGCCGAGGCCGACCGCGCCGAGTTGGAGAAGTTGAGGCAGGAGAGGGCCGAGCGCGATGCGCGGGATGCCGTCGAGCGCGCGAAGGCTGCTGCCGAGGAGGAGTCCCGCATCGCCCGTGAGGCGGCGGAGCGTGAGCGGCAGGAGGCCATCAAGGAGGCCGAGGAGAACGCCCGCCTCGTGGCCGAGGCAAGGGCGGAGGCGCAGCGTCAGGCCACTGAGGCCGAGCTACGGCGCAAGGCGCAGGCGGAGGTGGATGCGGCCAATGCCCGTGCTGCGGCTGCTGAGGCGGAGCGTGAAGAAGCGCTGCGCCGCGAGCGCGCTGCCGAAGTCGCACGCCAGGCGCAGGCGGAGGAAGACGAGCGCCGCCGCAAAGATCAGGAGCACCGCGCCACCATCTTCGAACAGGTGGCGCAGGACATGACCGGCGTGTCGGGCATCACGATGGCTGCGGCGAAGAAGCTGGTGCAGGCCATCGCCGCTGGCAGCATCCGCAACGTGACGGTGGAGTTCTGAGATGGATGATGATGTGGAGCGCGTGGCGCGGGCGATCTACCGGCAACGCGGTTCGGGAAGCCAAGCCGTGAGCGCGACACCGGAACAGATTGCCGAGCGGCTGGAGCAGTTGGCCTTCCACGGCAAAAGCAGAGAGCTTCCAAGCGATGTCAACGCAGACCTCCGCGCAGCATTCCTGATCCGTGCGCAGGCTGAGCGCGTGAAAGTGCTTGAGGCGAAGCTAGAGAAGATCGCAGGCGAAGCGCCGGCCAAGGAGCCGCGCGATCAGCCGACAGTTGGATGGCCCCCGAGTTGGTCAACCGACTACCGCGACGAAGTCAACGACATGGTTCAGGAGGCTTTCAACGAAGGCTACGCCCGCGCCTGCTGGGAGATGGGCCAGATCGCTGACGCAGCACTGAAGGCAGCGCCATGACCGCGATGCTGGAAAGACTGCTCGCCCTGCTGACGCCCCGCCACCCTTTGGACGATGTGATTATGGAGGAATTTCTGTGAGCGCGAAATTCATCAGACTGACCGGCTACTCTGGCGAGCCCGTCTACATCAATCCCAACTTCATCTCCGCAATATTGGTGAGCGAGTCGGGTCCGTTTTCGCATTCCGCCAACTTCAAGCGGTCCAGCGTCCACACGACGAACTGGGCGACGGACGCTCGCGAAACCCCCGAGCAAATCCTTGCCCTCATTGAAGGATACCGCCCGTGACACGCATCCTCGTTGACTACGACCCCAAGCCGATCCCCGTCCGGCGCTTCGACTACGTCGCCGCCCGCGCTGGGTCCGATCCTGAGTGCTGCCACGTTGGCTACGGCGCGACGGAAGCCGAGGCCATCGCCGACCTTCTCGACCGTGAAGCGGAAGCACAGGACGAGGCGGAAGCCCGTGCGGCGCGGAAGGCGGTGAAGCTGTGAGCGCGACACCGGAACAGATTGCCGTTGGACTAGATGAGTTCGCTGGCGAGCAAGAGGCGAAATCTGCGCTAGAATGGTTGGCCAGCATGTCCGCTGCGTATCTCAACGAAGCAAAGCAGCTCCGCGCCGCCGCCGCCCTGATCCGCGCACAGGCCGAGCGCGTGAGGGTGCTGGAAAGTGCGCTGGAACAAATTGCTGCGTGCCACATCGAATACAGCGAGAGCCATGCCGCCTGCTACGGGCCGCCAATCCTAAGCGCAGAGCAGATGGCCGCGACCGCATTTGCGACGCTCGCTCTGCACCGCGCAGCCCTGAAGGCAGCGCCATGACCGCGCTGCTGGGAAGACTGCTCGCACTGCTGACGCCCCGCCACCCGCTCGACGATATGATGATGGAGGAATTCCTGTGAGCGCGAACCTGCCAACATCAGCCGATTTGCATTTTGTCGATCTTCTCAAGCTTCGTCCGTTTACGGTCAGCGTCGCTTTCGGAAGCTATTTCGTCACGTCGATGACTGAAAAATGCAACGTTGCTGACTGCGGCGCGAAGGGCCGGCGCAACGCCTATCTGATCTGCGCAATCCTGAACTCAGCCGTCCACCCCGACGCTATCCAGGTTCTACAGGGCATCATCGACGATGATGGACCGGGGGTAAGCCTGAAAGACCAGAGCGACCGCTGGTATAAGCGCCTTGCCGACGCAGAAGGCGTGATTGCCAAGTCACGAGCAGCCCCAGACACTGGAGAAACCAAGTGACCATCGCCACCGACCTTCGCGCCGAGCTTGCCCGCATCCTCGCCCGCAACTTCGGGGCTTGCTGAGCATGGCTTGCGCAATTCCCGAGTGCGGAAAGCC
>CAIMMO010000190.1 GCA_903842595.1 uncultured Alphaproteobacteria bacterium | reverse complement strand
CAAATCCCCCGGATTCTGCGGGAAAAGCAGGAGTTTTGCCCCGATGCATGCCTACAGGACGCATACCTGCGGCCAGCTGCGCGCGGAGCATGTCGGGAATACCGTCAAGCTGTCCGGCTGGGTCCACCGCAAACGGGACCTTGGCGGCCTGCTGTTCATCGACCTGCGCGACCATTATGGCATCACCCAGTGCGTCGTGACCCCCTCCAATCCGCACTTCCAGCGGCTTGAGCGTATCCGGGTCGAATCCGTCATCTGCCTCACGGGCGACGTCGTGAAACGCGACGCCAACACGATCAATGCGACGCTCGCCACCGGCGAGATCGACCTCAAGGTGCAGGACCTCACCGTCCTCTCCGAGTCCGAGGAATTGCCTCTGCCGGTCTTCGCCGAGCCGGAATATCCGGAAGACGTGCGCCTCAAATACCGCTTCCTCGACCTGCGCCGCGAGACGCTGCACGCCAACATCGTGACGCGCACGAAAGTCATTGCGTCCATGCGCCGCCGCATGCACGAAACCGGCTTCACCGAGTATTCGACGCCGATCCTCACCGCGTCCTCGCCCGAGGGCGCGCGCGACTTCCTCGTGCCCAGCCGTATCCATCAGGGCAAATTCTTCGCGCTGCCCCAGGCGCCGCAGCAGTACAAGCAGCTGTTGATGGTCGCCGGCTTCGACCGTTACTTCCAGATCGCCCCTTGCTTTCGCGACGAGGACCCGCGCGCTGACCGTCTCCCCGGCGAATTCTACCAACTCGATCTCGAGATGAGCTTCGTCACGCAGGAAGACGTGTGGGATACGATGGAGCCCGTGCTTCGCGGCGTGTTCGAGGAATTCGGCAACGGCAAGCCCGTGACAAGGAAATTCCCGCGTATTCCTTACGACACGGCCATCCGCACCTATGGCTCGGACAAGCCCGACCTCCGGAATCCGATCGAGATGGGGAACGTCTCCGATCACTTCCGCGGCTCGGGTTTCAAGGTCTTCGCCGGGATGCTGGAGAAGGACGCGAAGAACGAAGTGTGGGGCATTCCCGCCAAGGGGGGCGGCAGCCGCGCCTTCTGCGACAAGATGAATTCGTGGGCGCAGCAACAGGGTCAGCCGGGCCTCGGCTACATCTTCTGGCGCGAGGGTGAAGAAGGTGGGGCAGGTCCGGTTGCCAAGAATATCGGCCCCGAGCGCACTGAGGCCATCCGTCAGCAATTCGGGCTCAGCGTCGGCGACGCTGTCTTCTTCACAGCCGGCCTCCCGGCAAGCTTCTACAAGTTCGCAGGAGAGGCGCGTAACCGCGTCGGCACGGAGCTGGGCCTTACCCAGCCTGATCAGTTCGCATGCTGCTGGATCGTCGACTTCCCCTTCTATGAATGGAACGAGGACGAGAAGCGCGTAGACTTCGCCCACAACCCGTTCTCCATGCCGCAGGGCGGCCTCGAAGCGCTCAACAGCGGCGCTGATCCGCTGAGCCTGAAGGCATTCCAGTACGACATGGTCTGCAACGGCTACGAGATTGCGTCCGGCTCCGTCCGTAACGCTAGCCCCGAGACGATGGTCCGCGCCTTCGAGATTACCGGCCTCACCAAGGCCGATGTGGAGTCGCAGTTCGGCGGCATGTACCGCGCGTTCCAGTTCGGCGCCCCGCCGCACGGCGGCATGGCAGCTGGCGTTGATCGCATCGTGATGCTTGTCTGTGGCGTGCAGAATCTTCGCGAGATCACGCTTTTCCCGATGAACCAGCAGGCGCAGGACCTTCTGATGGGCGCGCCGAGCGACGCGAGCCTCAAACAACTCCGCGAACTCGGCATCCGCATTCACGAGAAGCCGAAGGCGTAAAGGGAGCCGTTCCTACCCCCGGCGCTATGCATCTGAAGACAAGGTGCGTAACGAAGACGGCAGCCTCTGGTTTGCGCTGGCGAGGCGACCCCATGCGCCGCAAGCTGGCTCTGCTCGCAATTCCCTGCCGTGCCTGCCTCGGCGCAACGGCGCGGCAGACAGCGTCTCACCATGCCTGCGATTAAAAAGCCGGCTTCGGCAATCTCGCTAACGATCCCGCGCGCCGCCTGTGAAACCACGATTTTCCCTTGCAGCGCAGACCTTCGCGCACGCCGGCGCCGCACGCCCGTTAACGTTCAGGCCTCTTAACGGCGACCGGCGAAATCACCGCATCAACCTAAGTCTGCGTCAAAACGGCAGGGCGAGGCTGGTCATGTCCCGAGCCGCGCTCCTTGTCGCCGGATGGGATCAAGGGCCGGGAGTTGGACATGAACGACGGCGTTCGCGTGCTGGTGTTTGCCTCGCAGAAGGGCGGGTCCGGCAAGACCACGCTCTCCGGGCACATCGCCGTCGAGGCGGAGCGAAGGGGCGATGGGCCCGTCGCCCTTATCGACACTGATCCGCAGGGCTCACTGGCCAAATGGTGGAATGCGCGCGCAGCTTCAACGCCTGCCTTCGCCCAAGCCTCGCTCGAAGAACTGGACGCCTGTATCAATCACCTGAAGTCGATCGGCTTCAAGCTGATCGTCATAGACACGCCGCCAGCCGTCACCCAGACGATCGCCCACGTTGTCCGGCGCGCCGATCTTGTCGTCGTTCCGACGCGCCCCAGCCCGCATGACCTCCGCGCCGTCGGCCCGACCGTGGACATCGCCGACACGCTCAACAAGCCACTCGTCTTCGTCGTCAACTCCGCGACCGCGCGCGCGCGCATCACCTCCGAGACGGCTGTCGCGTTGTCCCAGCATGGCGTCGTCGCCCCGGTGACGCTGCATCACCGCGTGGACTTCGCAGCCTCCATGATCGACGGCCGCACGGTCGGCGACATCCAGCCCGAATCCCGCTCGGCCCAGGAAGTCTCGCAGCTCTGGCTGTTCCTTCGCGGCCGACTCGCGAAGCTATATGGCGGAACGGATGCACGCTGGGCCGAGAAGCCCCGCGCCGATTTCTCGACTGCCGTGCTCACGCCGGAAACTCCGCTGCTCCCCGCCGCCCTGTCCGACGACGAGGACGATGGCTGGGATGCGGATCTTCCTGCCTGGGCCAGCATCGCGATCGCCAACGCCACGGCCGTCGCGCCGCCAGTTGAGCGTCGCGCTGCCCGCGGACAGCCAAGGGCTGCACCCCCACAGCAGATGCGTCGCGCCGATACCGACCTGCTCACGGTACAGCGGCCCGAGGCGACCCAGCTGGAGCGTCGCCGGTCCGACCGTGGGCCGCCGCACGGTCAGCCTGACCGCCGGCAGCCGCGAAGCTTCGGCCGCCGTCCCACGCACTGAGGGCAAAGCGCGATGACCGCACCACAGTATGCATCGCTCACCGCCGGCTTGCTCGCCCGCAAGGGCGAAGCCGCGCCGTCGAAAGAGCCAAGCTTCGGCCACCGTCCGTGGCAGCCGCCGGTAGGGCCAACTCCCGCACACCCCCAGCCCCAGCCACAACGCATTGCGCCGCCGCAAGGCGTCTCGCCCGATTCTCCCAGGGCGCCTGATGTTCTGAAGGCGAAGGTCCGCCTGAAAGATGTCTCGGCTGTCTGGCCGGTGCCGAGGCATTCGCCCTCGCCGCCTTCCGAAGATGCCGGTTGGGTGCCGAACAAACCGCAGCAAGCACTGGCGCTTGGCAGTCTGGGTGTACCGTTCAAGACAACGATCCGCTTGACCCACGCCCAAGCAAGGGCGGTCAAGCTTGCAGCGCTGATCCTCGACAAGCCGCAGCAGGACATCCTGACAGCTGGACTGATCGAGCGGTTGGAAGCGCTGGCCTGTTCGGACCTCGGCAAGTGCTCATGCTTCAAGGCGGTGATCGAGGGATTGCGCGCGCCGGAGCAAGCTGCGCCGGTGGAAGAACCGCCGCTCGCCTACTAGCTGTCGCTCTCGCAGGCGGGGAGGGAGAGGCCCATCGGCAGCCATGTTTCGGCGTCGCCGCAGGCGGCGTTAAGCTGCGTCTGCGTCAGACCTGTCGCGGTCGAAAGGTCGGACCCGGAGAAGTTCGCCTTCGCAAGGTTTGCGTTGTTGAAATTCGCGCCGTTGAACGATCCGCCGACCAGCACGGCGTCTTCGAAGTTCACGTCGGAAAAGTCGGCATGGTCGGCGCGAATGCCGAAGCCGTTGACCACCGACATGTTGGCGCCGGCGAACTTCGATTTGTCGAAGGTGGAAAGGCTGAGGTCGGCCTGACGCAGGCGAGAGCCGGTCAGGTTGCGGCCCTCAAGTTCCCGGTATGACAGATCGACCTGGAAGAGATCGCAATTCGCGCAAGTCTTCTCGCCCATGACGAGCCGATCGGCGTTCGCCTTGCGGCTTGCTTCGTTCTGGTCGGGAGTTTGTGCGAAAGCCGTGAGGCTCATCGCCCCGATCGCCGCAACGGCAAGTACAATTCGAATTATCATCTAAACCAGGACGGAGAGGCTCATCAGGCCGATGGCCATAACTGCGATTACGATGCGGCTTACCATTCAAGTCCCGTTCCAGATTTTCTGCCGGTTCACCCCGGTGGTTGCGTTAACCAACGCACGGCGGAGAGAAGTATTCAATCGAGGCGGATTGCAGGCGTGATTCAGCGTGAATAGCGGTGTTTGCGTGGACGAAGGATAAGGATTGCTTAGCCAGGTTACTGAAAGGCAAACGCATTTGCATGTCAGCGCGCGGGGCTCTACGCCTCTGCTTGAAACAAAGCCAGAAGCGTCGGCGCCGCACCCGTCAAAATCTGGGCCGGCAGTTTTTGCCTAGCCGGTCTGGACCGTTGCGCCGCAAGCCTCGCAGACGGCAACGCCGTCATCCGGGCGAAGCGTAAAGTGCCCGCAAGTCGGGCAGGCGTCGGACAGGTAGTCCGGGCTTCTTTGCGGCGCGATCGCAGGTCCTTCGGCGGTTTCCAGTCGCTCCGCCACGCGCCGCGCCGTGAACGGCACGATGTTGTCCGGCATCACGCCGCGGCTGAAGCCCTTGGAGATCAGCTGCTCCGGCCGAACCGGCTGTATCGCAACCGTCGGCTCTTCGCCTTCGTTCGCGCCGCCGCCGAGCCCGTCATGGCTGAGATTGTCAACCTCAGCGAGATCGTCGCGGCCAAGGTAGGACACCGCGAGCTCGCGAAAAATGTAGTCGAGGATCGACGTCGCCTTGCGGATCGAGTCATTGCCGGTGACTTCGCCGGCCGGCTCGAACCGGGTGAAGACGAAGGCGTCGACGAATTCCTCCAGCGGCACGCCATACTGCAGGCCGATCGAGATCGCGATGGCGAAGTTGTTCATCAGCGACCGGAAGGCGGCACCTTCCTTGTGCATGTCGATGAAGATCTCGCCAAGCTCGCCATCATCGAACTCGCCCGTATGCAGGTAGACCTTGTGGCCGCCTACGGTCGCCTTCTGGATGTAACCCTTGCGGCGATCCGGCAGCCGGCGACGCTCGGCAATGTAGACTTCATCGTGCTCCAGGACGGGCGCGATTGGTGCTGGCGGGACGTGTCGTTCGAACGTGGGCGCCTGCGTATCGGCATGCAGCGGCGCGCGGGCGCGTCGCTTGGCTTCCGAGATGCGCTGCTGCAGCTCCGCGTCGACGGCGGGGCGCCCCGCCTCAATCCGCACGCCGAGCCCAGCGGCCATCGCTGCCCGCACCGAGGCATGCACGGTCATCCGCATCGTGTCCGACTGCTCGCCGGTCGCGATGGTAATCACCGGCTGGCGGGAAAGGTGAGGGGCGATCGCCCTGGCCAGCCGTACGCGCGCTTCGGGCGTCACGCCGTCTGACCGGGCGAGGATCTTCGCCAGCGGTGATTTCGGGTTCGACACCGGCCGCCGGCGGCCCTGCACAGCCACCCGCGCCTCATCGATCTCGCGAGCCGAAATGCCCAGCGCCCGCAAGAGGCTTTCGCCGTCGGTGTCGTACGCTTCCGGATTGAGCCCCAGCCGCTTGCGGATAACCTCTTCGCCAACCACCCAGCGCGAGAAGGCTGCAGCAAGGCTAAGACCTTCCTTCAACGCCTGTTCGATGCGGTCCAGCGCATCCTCCGGCATGCCTCGCGATTCAAGGCGATGCCGTTCCAGCCCGTCGATCTGGTCCAGCGTACGTGCGCCCAGAATGCGCAGCCGCACGTCCTGCGCCTCATCCTTGGAGGCCGCGCTGGTCAGCGCCGCCGAAACGCACTGTGAAAGCTCCGGCGTCTGCTCGTCCTCATGGGCCAGCAGGAGATCTACCGGGTCCGCCCCGCAGCTTTCGGCCGACAGCCACTGAATGCTCGCGGGCGAGAGATGATCGACAGTCAGGTTCGCTCCGGATGAACGCGCCGCTGCGCAGATCTTTTCCGCAGCCGCCACGCCCGCCTCTGAGTCATAGGCCACGCCCTGCGACATCACCGCCGCCGCGAGCCCGGCCAGATGCACCGAGCATCCCGGCAGCATCGTCGAAATCGCAATCAGGTCCGTTGTCAGGAGCGGCAGGTCGCCTGTCGCCGCATAGCGTGCGACGTTGACCGCCACTGCTGGCGCGCTCAAATCTGAAGCCCTTCCGCCAATCCCGATGCGCACTGCCAGCCGCGTCCGGCTCACGCGTTCGATGGCCGATGCTACCTCACCCGCTTCGATATCTGTCCACGCCGGAAGAACGTAGGACTGCCGACCTGGCTCGCGCGCGCCCGTCGCTTGCCGCCGCAGGGTGATCGCTGCCGCGCGCGGTCCGCCCGGCGTGCACAGCGCGATCTCGACCAGCTCCGCATCCGCCCCGGCCCGGAACGCATCGATCAGGGCGGACGTCGTTGGCCGCCCCTGGTCGTCCGTCTCGATAGTCAACGCCTCAAGGGCATCAGCCACCGCCACGAAAGCCTGCGTCGCCACGGCCCGCGCAGACGCGAGCGCCGTCGCATCTGCAATTGCGGGCAGGAGCTGTCCCGGCTCGATCGCCGTCGCCACACCCGCCTCGACCAGGCTGGCAGTCGCGATCGGCGTCACCCGGCGCGTCCGCACCGCTTCGCAGACCGCCTCGGCAGCCTCGCTCTCGCCGCCCAGCGTCCGGATCGCGGCGAGGTGCGCATTGACCATCCGGGCCGGCGCCGTCTCGGCGTCGCCTTGGTCCAGCAGCGCCGCGCCCGTCTCCAGGACGCGAGCAAGGTGGCGGACAGACGATTTGGTTCGGGATTCGCCCATGGCATGCCTCCGCTGGCCGGCGCCCCGAGATTGAGGGGCCGAACCCGAATCGGACACATGATGAAGTGCTTCGGCCTTGCCTGCACACAGGAATTTGTCGCATAGCCGCTGTTCCGGGCCTGCTGGACCGGTTTGCATGAAGCCTTTATCTGGTGGTCGCCATATTCGCGCCGCGCCAATCGTTACTATTTATGCGCGAGTCCCAACGGGAGCCGAGATGCTGAAGTCGATCTTCACCTGGTGGAACGGCGCCACGATTGGCGCGCGTTTCGACATCGGCCGTCGCGCGTCCTATGTGGGTGCGGACCATACCGGCAACAAATACTATGAGGAGCGCAAGCCGAGCCTCGAAGGCCGCAAACGCCGGTATGTGATCTACAACGGCTACGCCGAACCCAGCAAAGTGCCCGCCGAATGGCATGGCTGGCTGCACCATACCTTCGAGAAGCCGCCGACCATCGATCCACTGCTCCGCCGGTCGTGGGAAATCGACCACAAGCCGAACCTCACCGGCACGCTGGGCGCCTATCGCCCGCCAGGCTCGCTTGCGGAGGGCGGGGAGCGCGCGCCGAGCTCTGGCGACTATGAAGCCTGGAAACCCTGATGCGTGAATCGCTGTTCGAGACGCTGGTGGGCTTTGCCGTCGTGCTGGTTGCGGGTTTCTTCCTCGTCTTCTCGCTATCGCAACAGTCCGGTGCGGCGACGGGCGACAGCTACGCTTTGCTCGCCAAGTTCGGCCGGGCAGACGGCGTCGGTCCCGGTACGGATGTCCGCGTGGCCGGCGTGAAGGTTGGCACGGTCACGGGCGTCAATGTCGATCCCAAGACGCTTCGGGCCGAGGTGAAGATGAACGTCCGCAAGGACATTCTCCTACCTGCGGATTCTACCGCGCAGATTCAGTCCGACAGCCTGCTAGGCGGCAGCTACATTTTCGTCCTCGTCGGCGGGGACCCTGACGTGAACCTGCCCACCGACGGCACCGGTGTGTTCGATTACACCCGCGGGACTGTCGATATCATGAGCCTGCTGCTCGAAGCGGTTGGCAACGCCTCCGGCGAGGGCGATCAAGGGGGCGGTACGACGACCGAAGAGGCTCCCCTATGAAATTGCTCGCAGGTCTGCTGGTTAGCGGCGTAGTGGCCCTGGCGCTTGCCGCTGGCGCGTTTGCGCAGGACGGCGAACCGGGCAACCGGCTGCAGCCGGCCGGCGCCGCAAAGCTGCGCGCGCTCGACAAGATCACTGGCAACTCGACCGACATCAGCGCCCGCGTTGGTCAGTCCATCGACCATGGCCGCCTGAAAGTCACCGTCCGCGCCTGCTACCAGTCCAGCCCGCAGGACGCGCCCGAGGCCGCCGCCTTCCTCGAAATCTACTCCACGGCCCCGCCGAAGGAGCATAAGACGCCCAACCCGATCTCCGACTCGAACATGCATCGAGGCGCGCAGCCGATCGGCGAGAACGGCCTGCTGTTCTCCGGCTGGATGTACGCGTCCTCGCCTGGCCTCAGCGCCCTTGAACACCCGACCTACGACGTCTGGGTGATCAGCTGCAGCGCCTCGGCGCCGCAATAGGTCTGGGTCCCGAACGTGGCGTCGTGCTGAAGCGCCTCGTGCAAGCGCATGCGGAACGGATCTCGCGGCACTTCCTCGACGCCGAACGTTTCGAGATGCCCGGTGACGAACTGCGTATCGAGCAGGCGATATCCGCCCGCCTTCAGCCGCGCGACCAGATGCGCCAGCGCGACCTTTGAAGCGTCCGTTGCGCGCGAGAACATGCTCTCGCCGAAGAACACGGCCTGGAGGCTCACGCCATAGAGCCCCCCTACCAGTTCGCCATCGCGCCACGCCTCGACACTGTGCGCGTGCCCTGCGCGATGAAGCGAGCTGTAGAGATTTAGAATCTGGGCGTTGATCCACGTCTGCGGCCTGTCCGACGCTGGTTCGGCGCATAGTTCCATCACACGTGTGAATGCAGTGTCGATCCTGATCTCGAATACGTCCCGCCGGATCGCCTTGCGCAGACTCTTCGAGACGTGGAAGCCGTTGAGCGGCAGCACGCCGCGCAGGTCAGGATCCACGAGAAACAGCCGTGGGTCATCGCGCGAATCCGCCATCGGAAAGACGCCGCGGCGATAGCAGTCGAGCAACTCGTTGGGGCCAAAAATCCGGCTCATGCGCGGAGGTCCCAATACCCGAGCCACAACCGCATGCTCACGCCGAGAGCTACTTCTTCATCCCGAGAAACTTCTCGAGCCAGTGGATGTCATAATCTCCCCTGGCGATGTCTGCGTTGTTCGCGAGCCGGCGATGTAGCGGCAACGTCGTCTCGACGCCGGAAACAACTGTTTCGTCCAGCGCACGGCGCAGGCGTGCAAGCGCTTCGGCGCGGGTGGGCGCATAGACAATCAGCTTGCCGATAAGGCTATCGTAATGTGGCGGTACGCGATAGCCGGAATAGGCAGCGCTATCGAGTCGAACCCCGAGGCCGCCGGGCGCGTGGAATTCCTGGATGAGGCCAGGCGAGGGCGTGAAGGTTTCCGGGTTCTCCGCATTGATGCGGCACTCGATGGCGTGGCCGCTGATCTTCACATCCTTCTGGGTCAGCGACAGCTTCTCGCCGAAGGCGATCCGGATCTGTTCCTGCACAAGATCGACGCCCGTAATCATCTCGGTGACCGGATGCTCGACCTGCAGGCGCGTGTTCATCTCGATGAAATAGAACTCGCCACTCTCGTAAAGGAACTCGATCGTGCCGACGCCGAGATAGCCCAGCTTCTTGATGGCAGTCGTCACGGTCTTGCCGATCGCGGCGCGGGCGGCCTCGTCGATAACGGGCGAGGGCGCTTCCTCGAACACCTTCTGGTGGCGGCGCTGAAGGGAGCAGTCGCGCTCGCCCAGATGGATCACATTGCCGTGGCTGTCTGCTACGACCTGGATCTCGATGTGGCGCGGCTTCTGGAGATACTTCTCCATGTAGACGGCGTCATTTCCGAATGCGGTCTTGGCTTCGGTGCGCGCTGTGGTGAAAGCAAGTTCGAGCTCTTCGGGTGAATGCGCGACCTTCATGCCGCGGCCGCCGCCGCCAGCGGTTGCCTTGATCAGGATCGGGTAGCCGATGCGCTTCGCGTTGGCTTTCGCGCTGTCGAGATCGACCACTTCGCCTTCCGAACCGGGGACAACTGGCACGCCTGCTGTCTGGATCGCTTCCTTGGCGGTGATCTTGTCGCCCATCATGCGGATGTGTTCAGGCTTGGGGCCGATGAAGGTGATGCCGGACTTCTCGACGATCTCCGCGAACTTGGCGTTCTCGGACAGGAATCCGTAGCCCGGGTGGATCGCCTGGGCGCCCGTGATCTTGGCGGCAGTGATGATCGCTGGAATATTCAGATAGGATTTCGCAGCCGACGCGGGGCCCACGCACACGCTCTCGTCGGCGAGCCGTACGTGCATGGCATTGCGGTCGGCTTCCGAATGGATGGCCACCGTGTGGATGCCCATCTCCTTGCACGCGCGATGTACGCGGAGAGCGATCTCGCCACGGTTTGCAATCAGGATCTTCTCGAACATCGCGCTACTCGATGATGACGAGTGGTTCGCCGAATTCGACGGGCTGCTGGTTCTCGACAAGGATCTGCATAACCTTGCCGCCGCGCGGGGCTGTCACGGGATTGAACGTCTTCATTGCCTCGACCAGCAACAGTGTCGCGCCTGCGTTCACGGTGTCGCCTACCTTCACGAAAGTGGGCGAGCCTTCTTCGGCCTGCATGTAGACGGTGCCGACCATGGGCGACTTTACCGCGCCGGGATGATCACGAAGCGAGGCCTTGGTTGTTGGGGCAGCCGTCGTGGCTGGCGATGCGGGCGCCGGCGCCGCGGCCGGCGCGGGGGCGTAAGCCTGCGCAACATGCACGGCCTTTGGTTCCGGCTTCACCACCTTGATGCGCATCCCGCCCTGCTCGATCTCGATCTCGCCGAGATCGGCTTCCCTCAGAATGGCCGCAAGCTCGCGGATAAGTCCGGTGTCGAACCTGCCACTCTTTTCGGGAGGCTTGTCGGCCATGATTGTCAAACTCTCTTCTGTTCAGCGAGGGCCGCGACAGCCTGAATGGCCAGTCGGTAGCCCAGGGGACCAAAGCCGGCGATAACGCCGGACGCTGCTGGAGACACGAGGCTCTTGTGCCTGAACTCTTCCCGATTCCCGGGGTTGCTGAGATGAACTTCCACGACCGGAATGGTCAACACCTTGAGCGCGTCGTGGATTGCGACCGAGGTGTGGGTATAGCCGCCCGCGTTTATGATCAGCCCGCCT
>CAIMMO010000189.1 GCA_903842595.1 uncultured Alphaproteobacteria bacterium | reverse complement strand
CTGGCGTCAGCACCGTCGAGGAGGAAGCCGACCGGTTCGCTCTTGCGTCGCCTGCTGCAACGCCGATACTTACACCGCGCGCGGCCTGAGCCGGTACACTGCTTGGCCGCCCCAATTTACACCACTCAGGTGGACGTGACCGTTGGCTGGCCTCGACCTTGCCCTCGCAGGCGGCGATGTTGCGATCGAGCATTGCGAGGATGATCTTCCAGTCCGGCCTGCCGTTCGATGGGATGGCGTAACCGTAATAGGTGGCGAAGGAATAGTCCGCCATTTCGCAGGTTGCCGAGGGATCGCCCTGGCGCACGGGTCTGCTGAACTCAGTTGGCTTTCCGGTGAGGGCTTCGGTCTGTGCGAGGAGGTCTATGAGCGCTTCTGCAAGTTCCCCATCCGGGTAGGGCTCGATCGTCACCGTGCCTGCGCTGGTCGTGAAGCTTCGTGGCGGGTAACGGTTCCCGCTTGCGTCAAACTTCGCCATCGCCCGATAGGCGCGCCAGGCAAGCACGGCCTGCGCCGCAGCCTTTTCGGGCGTGGTCATCCTGAGGGCAAGGGTCGCATGGGCCCTGGTCAGAACGTGGTTTGTGTAGGGATCGTCCCTGCAGGCTGCCGATAGGGCGTCTGCCTCTGCAGCGAGGGCGGCAAAGTCTCCGCCCTGCTGCTCGGACCTTATCAGGACTTCGGCTGCCCGCGTGACGCTGTCAGCAGGGCAGGCCGCCCATGCTGACGGCACGAGTGCGCTGATACTGATGGCGAAGAGGCATGAGCGAAGCAGCACGAGCGGACCTTTCTGCGCACGCCACAAGCGTACGCCTTCGCCCCGATTTTTCGGCATCAGCGAAGCTGCGGTCAACCTAAGGCGTCCTGGCAATTCATCCGATCGCGCCAATACCTCGGAGCTGATCGCCGTCCGCTTAGAAAAGCGCCGTGATTGTCGGCGACAGGCCTTCGCTCTGGCTACGCCCTCACTTCGGTCTGCCGCCGACAATCCAGTCTCATCCTGATTGTCGCTCGGTTCTCATCCTGATTGTCGCGCAGCAGCCGGACCGAGGTCAAACGCCGGTATCACGAACGGCGATCGGAGCGGGCATGGCGTCATACACCCGCAGCAAGGCTGGGTTTCCAATATCGCCTCTGTCTGGGACGGCCAGCGTCAGGGTCTGCGCGTCCGGCGCGCGCCCAAGGCGCGCTTTTGCCACCGCAACTACCCTCCTGATCGGCCCGATGACGATCCCTCCCCCCACCTGCACTGAAGCTATCTTGATCTTTACACAGTTTCACAGTATCACAGGGTCATGCGCAATATAACGGTCGCCATTGATGAAGCAACCTACCTGGCGGCCCGGATGAAAGCCGCTGAACAACGCTCCTCGGTGTCCGCCCTGGTGAGGCAATTCCTCAAGGACCTGGCCGCTCGTGATGAGCGTTTCGAAGCTCTTGCCCAGGAGGAAGCCAGCATCCGCGCCCGAATTGATGATTTCGACGCCGCTGACCGATTGCCCCGCGACGACCTTCATCGCCAGGAGCCATGAGCGTTTTCCTCGACACCAACATCCTTCTTTACAGCCTTGACCTCAACGCTGGCGAAGGGACCAAACAGGACGTAGCGCTCGGCTATCTGGCGCGGCGGGATGTGGTGCTGAGTGTGCAGGTCTTGCAGGAGTTCTACGTGCAGGCCACCCATGCAAGGCGGGTGCGCCCATTATCCCATGATAACGCCGCAGGCTTGATCCGCGCGTGGAGCCGGTTCGAGGTCGTCGACAATACCCAGGCCCTCCTTAAAGCGGGCCTGGCATTGCGGGCGTCGGCGCAACTGTCGTTATGGGATGCACTCATCGTTGCGGCTGCCGCTGGCGCTGGCTGCGAAGTGGTGATCACGGAAGATCTTAATTCCGGCCAGAACATCGCCGGCGTGCAGATCATCAACCCATTCCTGGCGGCGGCCTGATTAGGCATTGACGCTGCCCCCGCAGCGTAGCAATAGACGTCCCTCAGCCACGGCTGGAACGGGCGGTTAGCTCAGCGGTAGAGCACTACCTTGACATGGTAGGGGCCACAGGTTCGATCCCTGTACCGCCCACCATTCTTCACAATAAAACCGGTAACATGAGTGTCCGCGACGAACATCCGGGCGTCTATGACGGGATCGGGCATGTCGAGCCCTTGCGTGCTTTCGTCCCGACTAGCCTGAAGAGGTCTTTAGCGGCGAGGCCGAGAGCTTCATTCAGACCCTCTTGCGTGAATGGGCCTACGCAAAGCCCCATGCCGCTTCAGCACGACGGAACGCTGCCCTCGGTGAGCGGACGGTTGCCGCGGGTGCAAATCTTTTCAGCTCCTGAGAAATTCATGGAGAAAGTCGGGCATGTTGTTGTTGCGCTGCATGTCGACGCGCTTCAGCGCGTCATAGAGAAGGCGTCGCCCAGCTTTCCCCGTATCGGGGGAGGCGGCGTCGAAGATTGCGACGGCTTTTGCAATGTCGCTGCTGAGGGGCTTGTAGTCAGTGCTGACGCTGCTGGCCTGCCAGCTCTCATGGAGCCGGGTGACGACGACGCCGAGAGCATCCATGCGCAGGCGCGGTGAACTCAGGGCGTAGAGGCGCGCAAGGTCGAGCGTTGTTGCGTCATCTGAGCCGAGCCAGAGGGCCTTCGGGTCCTGGGCTCCCCTGAACACCAGGTCGAGTATTCGCCGGCCATCTGGAAGCAGCGGGCCAACCATCTGCTCACGTCCCTCAAGCGTCACTGCAAAGGCGGCCTGGGTCTCCGTGAGCCTGGAGAGCAGGGACTGCTCTGCCGGATCAAGCGCACTTGCGGGCGCACCCGGGCCATTCCATCCCTCCAGCATTGCGTTGAGCAGCGCTGAGGCGTCGTCGGCGTCGACGCCCGGTGGTTCAACGCTTCGCGCGATCGCCATCGCCAGGGGCCCGCTGTGGAAATCCGCAGGCTGATCAGCGGTCACAGGCAAGCCGGAAAGTGCGAACACGAAAAACGCAGCGATCCGACGCATCAGAAACCCGTAAAGCCTGCTTTCCTAAGACAAGTGTGCTGTTTTCCGTGGGTCCCAGACAAGCCAAATTCTCGGTGACCTCAGGCCGGCGCCTCCAACGACGGCTGGAACGGGCGGTTGGCTCAGCGGTAGAGTACAGCCTTGAGATGGTAGGGGCCAAAGGTTCGATCCCTGTAGCGCCCACCAGCCGCAAGCAAAGTCTTCTATGCAACGCGCATTTTTTTCACAGTGGCGGGTCTCGTCCCTCCACCCTCCCTCTTGGATAACACATAGATGCCCGGCGCGACGCCGCGACCAAACTCAGCGCGCACTGCCGTGCAAGCTGGGAGACGACTGAAGGCTGCTACGGGACACGCGATGCGGTCCTCTGCGCGCTCCTGATGCTGCTTGCGCCGAAAGAGATGTCGGCTCAGGCGCCCGCCGAATGACCAACGGCGGGAATGCCCCTGTCTTTGGACGCCGAGCGAATGCTTGGTGCGCCACTACGTATTCACGCCAGCGGGCCCGAAACTGCAGGCTGTCATTCAAGCTTCGGGCGACCTGAAACTTCCGGGGCAGATCACGTTAGGTGAGCAGCAAGCTGTCTCGCCCCAACTTCTTGAGCCGCTTTGCTGCATCCTTGTCGAAGGTAGCAAACGTCGCGCCGCCCAGGCTGGCCCCCTCAAACGAGATGATTCCATCGGCGAAGTCACCGCCTTGGTCTAGTAGCGCAAGTCCTGCGTCGACAGCCGGACGATTGACCTCGACATTGGAGCTACCGATCAGGCGTCGAATTGCTGCGGCAATGTCGGCAAGCGGTATCCCGTATCCGCGAGACAGGACCCAGACGAACTCACACAATGTCGCCGGCGCGATTGCAATGAGTTCCCCCTTCGCAAGCGTTGATTGAGCAACACGCGCCTGCTTGGGCTCATCGGCCACGATCGCGCGGACGAGCACATTTGTGTCGGCGGTAATCCTCATTTCTTCCTGTCGACTTTGCCGGACCACCCTTGTTTTGTGATTTCATTCATTTCGTCGATGGAGAGGGGTGGCCGCCCTTTCCTTGCGAGCATTCCGAACAGCGATGAGATATCGCCCGTCGAGGCGGCCCGGACCTCAATCCTTCCGTCCGGAAGCTTTGTGACGTCAATCTTGTCACCGGGGCCGACGCCGAGGTGCTCCAAGACGTCCTTCCGAAGCGTAACCTGACCCTTCGCGGTAACGGTGAGCGTGCTCATCCGATTAAAGTAAGGCACAATAGCCTTACTGTCAATGCCGGCTCATTCGCAGAAGTGTCAAAAGAGCTTATGGTGAGCGTGTTGTGACGAGAGCACGCATGACCGTTTCTGGCGATGTCACGACTGACCTTCGGGCAAGGGACGAATGGCAGCTGACGAGCGGCCCTGCCATCGGCAACAATGCGGCAGGAGCGGTGTTCGTGGCCCGAAGCGGACATTCCGCCGGTGCGCATAGTGCATCGCTTCGGATGAAGGCCGACACGGGGCCCAGACCAGTGATACTTCGCCATCGCGGGCTGCAGGATGATCTGCGCGTCCTCGCAGTTCGCAAGCAGCCCCTCCACTTTGATACGCCGTTCATCGATCGGGCGCATTTCGCCCTTGAATGGGTGGCGCTTCACAGAAGGCCCGATCTCAAGCAATTCTTGAATCAACAATCATTGGGCTGGTCAGTAAGCTGGCGGCAGATGACGCTCGACAGTCTGTCCGCGGAAAAGCGTGATGGGCTGGTTGCGGCGCTCGAAGAAGCACTCAGCGGCAAGGCGGGGGGATGACGCAGGCTCTGCAAGACAAGATCCTCTCACTGCTTGCCGCGCGTCCCAATCAAAAGGCGGATGAAATCGCCAAGGTGCTTGGGGCTACGCGTAGCGAAATCAATCAGGCGCTCTATGGCCCGTTAAGGCCGCTGGTCCGCCAGGATCGAGCGTATCGCTGGGTGCTCGCGGCGGGAGCCGACGTTGCGCCGCCTGACGCCTTTCCTGATACCGATCTTGCGCGGCTTTGCCGCTACTATCTCGCCTGCCTGAGTCACGACGATACGGGTGTGTCTGCTTTACTGACCCCGAAATCCGGTTCGCCCGACTATTCGGAAGTGAAGACCTTGCCACGCTCTGCCACTGACCTCGCGGAGGAGGAGGCGGGTCGGCGCATGCTCGAGCGCAGGCGCACCGAACGGGGCAGGTATGAGCTCTACTATGGCTACCCCACCCATATCGCCCATCTGCGAGCCAGGAGCGGATCGCAAGAGCGCATGGTCGAGCCGCTCATGCTGTTTCCGATCGAACAGGAAAGCGGCTCAGGACGGCTCATCGTCGATCTCGCTTTCCCGATCATCAACCAGAAGCCGTTCCAGCGGTTCACATCCGCAGATCGTGATACGCTCCTGAATGAACTGGTCCAGCTGGAGCAGGAGCTTGGACTCGGGGACGGGCATGAACGTCCCGAGCTCGATGATCTTGCAAGGCGCCTGCAAGCGATCCGTCCCGACTGGCCCTGGCAGGAGGATATGGATCCATCGAAGCTGGCGCTCGATCGTCCGCCCATGTCCGGGCTGACCGACGCGGGAATACACAACCGCGCCGTCATCATCATGGCGGAGCGATCAGCTTTCACACAAGGCCTCGAAAAGGAGCTTCGCGATCTGGCGCGCGCGCCCGAAGACACGCTCGCCGGCACAGCGCTTGGCCGATGGCTGAAAGGTGCTGGGGCCAACGAGGACGAGGCGCCGTGCGAGATGGCGGCGCCGACCATTCTCGAGGTCTCGCTGATGAATGCGGAGCAAAGCCAGGCTGTCGCCAAGGCGCTCAATGCTCCCATGACGGTCATCACCGGACCGCCGGGAACCGGAAAATCTCAGCTTGTCACCAACCTGCTTGTGAACGCTGCCTGGGCCGGAAAGCGGGTGTTGTTCGCAAGCAAGAACAACAAGGCTGTCGACGTCGTCGAAGCAAGAACCAACGCCCTTGGTTCTCGTCCCATCGTGCTCCGCATGGGTGCATCTCAGTCATTCCAGACCCGTCTTGCTGAATATGTCCTGGCCCTGACGTCTGCCGGCTCATCGGCAGCCGAACGAGCCGAGTTTGAGGAAGTCAACGCGCGACATCGGCGGTTGCTTGCCGAGCAAGCCGGACTGGCAAGGGAAGCGGAGGCTCTGGTCCGGCTTCGCAACGAGGTGGATCAGGCCGAGCAAGCTGCAGAGGAACCCCGGCGCAGGCTCGGCAAGCGGCTCTTCGCAGAGGCTGTTGAGATGGACCGCGCCGGCGCCGCGGCGGCTCTGCGACAGCTTCGATCCAATGCCGCGCGCGCTGACCGGGGGTCGGCCTCCGCGTTCATGAAGCTGCTCTGGCCCCTGATGGAAGGCGGTCGTCTCAAGGCGCTGGTGGCAAGCCTTGAGCAGAGCCGGCGCGCTCTTGCGAAAGCTGGAATTGTCCTGCCTGCAGCGGAGCCCCGTCCGGATCTGGCCATGATCGCGACTGCAGCGGGCGAGGCTGAGGGGCGTCTGACGGACCTCGATACCGCAGCCAGTTATCTTTCCTCGCTCACCCGCCTGAGTGCTGCCCGCTCGCTTGAAGCGAATGGACGAGAGGAAGCAAGCATCACCGAGAAGATCGCGAAGCATTCGGAGGCCATCTGGAAGCTGTGGCTACGCCTTCAGCCATCGCGTCTGACTGCCGATGAGCGCCAAAAGATCGCTCAATACACGTCGCTATCAAAGATGGTGATCGATGCCGGCGCCGAGGGTCAGTTGTCCCGGCAAGCGCAATCGCAATACGCTGCGATGCTGCGCCAGATCTCTCATCTTCTGCCCTGCTGGGCTGTCACGTCGCTTTCAGCGCGCGGACGGATTCCCTTCGAGCCCGGGGTTTTCGATATTGTTGTTTTCGATGAAGCAAGCCAGTGCGACATCGCTTCGGCGCTACCACTTCTCTACCGCGCGAAATCCGTCGTTGTGATCGGAGATCCCAAGCAGCTTGAGCACATAAGCGGGCTCAAGAAGGGGAAGGATCAGGCCTTGCTGGCCAGACACGGTCTCCTGACGGACTACGCCCATTGGGCCTATACGCATCAATCACTCTTCGGGCTGGCTGCATCGCAGGTGTCGGGTGACGAGACCTTGCATCTCGTTGATCACCATCGGTGTCACGGCGACATCATCAGCTTCTCCAACAAGGAATTCTATGACGGGCGTCTGCGCATCGCTACCCGCCACGATCGCTTGCGTCTTCCGGATCTCTCGCAACCAGGCATTCGCTGGGTCGATGTATGCGGCCGCGTTTCTCGTCCGGAAGCAGGCGGCGCGATCAATGCTCCGGAGGCTCAAGCGGTTGTTGAAGCGTTGCGCGAACTTGTCCTCGTCGAGGGCTATGCCGGGACCCTGGGCGTCGTGACACCCTTTCGGGCGCAGGCGAACGCCATTGCCCAATTGGTCAGTCGCGATGCAGAGCTTTCGGCGGTTCTTGCCCAACGCGAATTTCTTGCCGACACCGTGCACAGGTTTCAGGGCGACGAGCGCGACGTCATTTTCTTCTCGCCGGTTATCTCGGAAGGCGTTTCGCCGGGCGCAATCGGCTTTCTCCGCTCCAACGGAAACCTGTTCAATGTTGCCATCACACGTGCACGCGCCCAGCTGATTGTCGTCGGCGACATAGGCGCGTGCCGTGCTTGCGACGTTGGCTACCTGTCTCGCTTTGCAGAATACACTGTCGGACTGAGCGAGACGCGACGTGTCAAGGTATCAGAACGCGCGGCCGATCCCGGGCCGCGCTATCCTGCCGTCGCGCGCCCGGAGCTGGTGTCCGATTGGGAGAGAGACTTCTACGCCGCCGCCTTTGCCGACGGCATTCGACTGATACCGCAATACCCGATCGAGCAGCACGTCGCCGATTTCCTTCTTGTGTCAGGCGACCGACGTCTGGTCGTGGAGATCGACCACGAGCATTATCACAGGGACTGGACCAGCGAACTGTGCCGGCGTGATCAGATCAGAAATCAGCGCCTGTTCGAGCTCGGGTACGATGTCATACGCTTTTGGGTGTATGAAGTTCGCGATGACCTCGCCGGGTGCCTTGAACGTCTGAAGCGCTGGAAGACGCAGGCGTAGACGCGTTGCGTCGTTTCGATGCCCGGTCTGGGTCCACAAGTCACTGATGGCTGGCTGGACGATTGATTGCCGCAAGGCCGTCCCGTGCCTGATCCACGTGTGCCCGATTTCGTTCATGACGTGCGTATCGCTGCGCCGACCGATTTTCTCCGCGGACTTCCCGCCAGGCTTTCTCTGTCTGCCCGTTGACGCTCTGAAAGAGGTGCGCGTGCTTTGGCGATCGTGCCGGAGGGCAGCGTCAGGTGTCCGCCTCGTCCGTTCGCCCAGCGAACAGACGACCGGACGGGGTCGTGTCGCGGGACGTGGTGTGGAAGCTCAGCGAGGACCGGCGCGCGGACCGCAAGGGTCAGCGCGCGCCGGGCCTTGCGCCGGGCAGCCTGCGTCTTGGCGGACCCGTCCCGCGGCTGCAAAGGGCTCAGGGTGTGATCGCTGCCGGGCGCATCATTGGCCTGACAGTGGTTCGGCTGGAGCGGAGGCGCAGATGTCTTCGGGGTCTTGCTGCCACTTGCAGGCGAACTCGTCGTCGCGAGCGGTGGCCCAGGCCCATCCCGCCTCGCCATTGCGTCCGCGCAGGCGGACCCACCAGCCATCGTCCTTGTACAGATCCACGAAGGGCAGGGGCTCAAGCCATTGAATGGCGGCGTCACCGCCTTCCTCGTAGGTGAGCGGTTCGCCTTGATGCCAGACCGTGTCCCACGACTCGCCTTCCTCGAAGCTGGTGTAGACGTGGTAGACCACGTCGCACCGGTTGAACTTGCCGCCTGACTTTACGACCACGCCGCGGGTCGGGGCGTTCAAGGAGACGGTTTCGAGCGCGTAGAGCCACATGCCCGCGGGCACGGACATGACCTGCGCAGCTTCCCGGTCGGGCGCAACATACAGCGTCGCCGGTTCGGTCGTATGCCACCAGCCGGTTGCGCAGCCGCGGCACTCGCCCTTGTTTGCATACAGCCCCTTGGCATTGACCGGGGGCTTCTCGCTCGCCGGCGACGGGCCGGCCTGTTGCCGCAGGCACGCCTGCAGGACGGCTTCGGCGCCAGCGTCCGTTGCGGGACCAGCTGTTGCACCCGGCGCGATGTCGCCTTGCGGTGGCTGCGACAGGGCATCATCAGCGCGGTCCGATTGAGCGGCGGTGTTTGCGGAGGGTGCGCCGCTCTCTGCACCGTTGCCCGGTGTGCATGCTCCAGTCGCCAGCAGGCTGGCTGCGATCAACAGGACGAGCTTGGTCATGCGATGCACGTCAAGCCAAGCACGAGACCGGAAACCGAATGCGCGCGCACTGTGGGAAGCCCCTCCAGATGTCTGCATCGGATACGCATGCAGAGACGAGATACGAGCTTTGCGAGGGGAGGAAAAAGAAGCAAGTGGCCAGCGCAAATCTGGATTGCTCAAGCCTGAAACAGAAAAGGCCGGAGCGGGGCTCCGGCCTTTTCACGTCCAGCTTGTGGTGGGACCCGACTAGAGGTCGATATTGTCACGGGCGGGCATCATGCGGCCGCCCATGCCCGAGGCCTTCATCTCCGTTGGGTCGAGCGCGCCGGAATTGTCGACATCAAGGGCTTTGAAGCGCGGCTTGAGCGAGGCCATCATGCCCTTCAGTTCGGTCTCCTGGATCAGGCCATCGACGTTGTCGTCGATCATGCCGATCTGCATGGACGACATCAGCTGCGACTGGAGGTCATTGCGGATGTTGTCGACGGTCTCGTCAGCCCAGCGATAGTTGACGCGGAAATACATCATCTCTTCGTTGGTCTGCTCGCCCCATGTGATGTCGCGTTTCGGATCGGGGTTGGCGCGGTTGTTGGTGGAGTTGTCGTAGATCCACTTGGCGACCAGCTTGGTGCCTTTCTTGACGAGGATCGGCTCCTTCGGGTCGTAGTCGCGCTGCCAGTTGAAGTCATACTTGGGCAGCGAGAGCAGCATCTCTTCCTTGCCGTCCGGGGTGACCGCTTTCAGCTCGACGCTGAAGCCGCGGTAGTGGGAGTGCGGGTAAAGCGTGTAGATGTACGCGTCGGCCGGGAACGTCTGGTAAGACACTTCCTGGTGGCGTGCGGATCCGGCCGGGATCTTCAGGCCGAAGTCGCCGATGACGGTCGAGCGCTTGATGAATTTCGGCGGGGCCTTCAGCGTGTAGAAGCCAACCTGTGTGCGGTCGGTCGCGGCCTTGCCGGTCGTGGTGTAGTGCATCTGGAAGTTGAGCTTGCCGCCGCCCGGGACGGGCGCGCCGGCGTCCTTGGCAATGACCTGCGCTTCGGCGCCTGGCGTGTAGGAGCCGACCGAGCCGCCGGGGATTTTCGACTTGGGCAGTTTAGGGTCGGCGACGTGGTTCGACACAACATGGTGCAGGACGGTACGGTCGCCCGGCTTGATCGAGATGGCGCGCAGCCAGGCGTCTTCCTTGAACGGATTGTCGACGCGCATGTTCTGGTATTCGACGAGGCCTTTTGCGGCGACGTCGAACGCTGGCAGATCGACGATCACGTCGGGCTTGCCGAGATAGACGGGCCATTCCGGGGCTTCCGAGGCGTCTTCCTTGAGTGCGTCGCGGCCAGTGCCGCGCGGGGCGCCGGCTTCGAGCCAGTGGATCAGCTTCTTGGTCTGGTCGGCGGTCATGCCCTGATCGTTCTGGAACGTGCCGATATGCGGGTCGGCGAAGTAGGGAGGCATGCGCTCAGAGCGGACCGACTCACGGATCATCGGGGCCATGGCCTTCACGACCTCGAAGCTGTCCATCGCGAAGGGGGCGATGCCGCCCTTCTGGTGGCAGGTGACGCACTTGGCCTGAAGGATCGGGGCGATCTCGTCGGAATAGGAGATGCTGGCGTGTTCGGCGGCCTTGCCACGATCAGCGAAGGTGATTGCGGCGCCGGACTTCACTTCGATACGCGACTTGGCGACTGGCTGGCCGGCGACGACTGCGTCGATCGCCTTGGCGGTTTCGGCAACGGGGCCATGATAGGCGATCTTGAAGCCGCTCTTCGGGTCGATCACGAAGACTTCGCCTTCGCGCTGGACGCCGAGCGATCCGCCGACGAGCTGGAGTTCATCAACGAGGACGGGGATGTCGAAGCCCTGCGCCTTTGCTTCCGCGGCGGCTGCGTCGCGCGAGTCCTTCGAGTTCAGCATGTAGAAGAGGACGCCCTCAGCCTTGTACTTGGCCTGGAGCTTTTCGAGTTCGGCTGCGGCCTTGCGCGAGACGCTCGTGCCATTGATCTGGCTCATCATCACGATGGCCTTGGCGTCCCTGAAATAGTGCAGCTCATGCGCGAGGCGCGTGTGGTCGGTGAGCTGGAAGTTGTCGGCGCGCTCCGGGACCGAGGTGGTGACGGTCGGTGCAGCGATGGCCGAGACGCCAAGTGCGGCGGCGCCGAGAATAGCGGCAACCATCGTCGAGGCGAGCAGGGTGCGTTTCAAGGGTATCTCCTTCAGGAGGCAGAGGCGCGGAAAGCCCGTAATGTAGGTTACGAGTTTTCGCGCGAATGCCGAAAAACGTCAATGCTGAGAGGGGTTTTAGGCGGTCACCTCCCCCGGCCAGGGGATAACGTTCTCGCTAGTTGACGCTGCGGAAGACGTGCGTGCGCTTGCCCGTGGAGAATTCCGGCCGGTGCGGCGCCTGAATTCGGTTGATCCCTTTGCGGCGCGCAACCGGAATTCGGGGGGCAGCCCTGCGCTGGCCAGGGAATGATTTCCGTGGATGCCCGGCAGTCCAGGCAGATCACATGCGCGACCAGCTGTGATCGGCGTGGGGCCTGATCCGATAGATGCGGGCTAGGTTTTCCGAGGTCAGCACCTCCCCCGGTCTGCCTTCGGCGGCGATGCCTCCTTCATGCATCAGGACGATGCGGTCCATGAAACGGGCGGCGAGGGCAAGATCGTGGATGACTGCGAGGACGGCGGCGCCGGCGTGGGCGCGGTCGCGGAGGATCTCCATGACATGGAGCTGGTGGTAGGGGTCCAGGGCGGCGATGGGTTCGTCGGCGAGGAGGATGGGCGCTTCGACAGCGAGTGCGCGGGCAAGCAGGATGCGGGTGCGCTCGCCGCCGGAGAGCACGGTGACGGGGCGGTCGATGAAGCTGTGGCCGTCGACGGCGTCGAGGGCGCGCGCGACGGCTGCGCGGTCGTCGGGCGAGGGTGCGCCAAAGCGCGCGCGATGGGGATAGCGGCCAAGCATGACGATGTCGCGCGCAGGCAGGCCCCATTCGACGTGGCGATCCTGCGGCAGGAAGGCGACGGCGCGTGCGCGCGCCTCGGCCGGCATGGCGAGGAAGTCGTGCCCGTCGAGCTGGATTTCACCGGAACTCCGGGGGCGGAGGCCGAGCATGGTCTTCAGCAGCGTGGATTTTCCTGCGCCGTTCGGACCGATGAGGCCCACGAGTTCGCCTGAGGCGACACTGAGCGAGGCCGTGTCGACGATCGGTCTGCCAGCGGCGAGGGCGGTGATGCTGCGCGCTTCGAGCTTCATGACTCGATCTCCGTCCGCGCGCGGAAGATCAGCCAGAGGAAGAAGGGCGCGCCGACGAGTGCGGTGACGACGCCGAGCTTGAGTTCCATGCCGGTGGGCAGGACGCGGACAAGAATGTCGGCGGCGAGGAGGAGAGCTGCGCCCCCGAGCGCAGATGCGAGAAGGAGGCGGCTGGGGCTGTGGCCGACGAGCGGTCGCAGCAGATGCGGCACAACAAGTCCGATGAAGCCGATGCCGCCGCTGACAGATGTGGCGGCGCCGACGCTGATCGCCGTGCCGCCGATAACCAGGTTGCGGGTGACGATCAGGTTCACGCCGAGGCTGGCTGCGGATTCCTCACCGAGGCTGAGTGCGTCGAGGGCGCGGGCTGAGAGCGCGAGCACGACCCAGCCGATTAGAATGAGCGGAGCTGCGAAAGCGACATGGTCCATCGAGCGGTCGGTGACGGATCCCATCAGCCAGAACATGATCTCGGCGGCGGCATAGGGGTTGGGCGACAGGTTGAGAGCGAGCGACATCAGGGCGCCGCAGAGGCTCGACACGGCGACGCCGGCGAGGACGAGCGAGAGCACGCCGCCTTTTCCGGCGAGGCCCTGCAGCAGCAGCGCGCAGAGCAGCGCTCCGGCGATGCCCATCATCGGCAGGGCGAGCGGGAAGGCCATCGAGATGCCGGTGTAGAGCGCGAGGACGGCGCCGAGCGAGGCTGCGGAGGTGACGCCGACGACGCCGGGATCGGCGAGCGGGTTGCGGAGGTAGCCCTGCAGGGATGCGCCGGCGAGGCCGAGGGTTGCGCCGATCATCAGGGCGAGGAGTGTGCGCGGGAGACGGACATCCATCATGATCATTGTAGCGGTGTCGGCATTGCCGCTGGCGATCATGGCGAGCAGTTCGCTGAGGCCGCCGCTGGCGCCGATCAGCATGGAAACCGTGGCGAGCGCGAGCGACAGCAGGGCGAGGCCGGCGATGAGCAGCGGATAGGGGATGGGCGGTTTCATCGTGCGCTGCCCATTTTTTCGCGCTCCTCGACAAGGATTTCGATGGCGCCGAGCAGGCTGGGCGCGCCGCAGGTGGTGTAGCGCTCCGGGATTTCGACGTGTGGCGTGCGCGCGGTCACGGCGCGTAGCGCCGGGTGGCCAAGCGCCATGGTGGAGAGCGAGGGCGGGCTGGTCCACGGCGTGGCGGTGGACATCAGGGCGGGGCGGACGGTGAGGAGCTGCTCGAGCGGCACGGTGCGGTAGCCGCTGAAGCCGAGCGCCTGGCCAAGCGTGCGGTAGCCCGCAGCGTTCACCACCTGAGCATAGAGCGTGTTGTCGCCGGTGATGTAGTTGTTGACGCCGATGTCGGCGAAGATCGGACGCCTGTCGTCCGGGATGCGGGCCTGCAGGGCTCCCAGGCGCGCATCAAAATCGGCGATGATCTGTTCGGCCTTCGCGGTGTCGCCGGTGGCGGCAGCCAGCTTGCGGATGTTCGCGCGCATGTCGTCGAACGAGTTCTCGGGTTCGAAGATGAGGACAGTGTAGCCGAGGCGCCGGAGCAGCGCAGTTGCGGTCGAGGTGGTGAAGCTGCCGGCGAGAATGAGGTCGGGCTTGAGGGCGATGACTTCCTCGGCGAGGCCGTGATTGATCGCGAGCTTCGAGGCGATGGCGTCGAGGCCGAGGGGGGCGTTGATCGGTTGTTGCGAGAGATGGGTGATTGCAGCGATGCGGGCGGGATCGACGATGCGCATGAGCAGTTCGTCGGTGCAGAGGTTCATCGAGACGATGCGCTTGGGCTGGGCGTGGGCGGGCAGAATCGCGACGCAGAGAGCCAGCACCAAGGCGAGCGCCCCGGTAATCGATGTCCCTCTGCGCCGCTGAAGGCTCACTTGCCTGCCTCGTCGCGGAAGCGGAGGCCGATATAGAGGGCCTGCGGGGCGGCGTTGTAGCCGATCACCTGCTGATAGGACTCGTCGGTGAGGTTTTCGATGCGGGTATAGAGTTCGAATTCGTCGCTGACCTGCCAGGACGCGCCGAGCCGGATCAGGGTGTAGGGGTCGAGTTCGGCGCGCAGGAAAGTGGCGAAGTCGGTGTCGATGTTCTCGCCGACATGGGTGACGCCGAGGTTGATCTGGAACGGACTGCCGAGGATGTCCCAGCTGGCGTCGAGGGAGGCTTGCTCCCCTGGGCGGCGGATCTCGATGCCGGCGGGCTCGGTGGCGTCGAGCCGGGAGTAGGCGCCGTAGAGAGACAAGCCATCCATCGGCGTGGCGGAGACGGAAAACTCCCAGCCCGAGCGGTCCGACTCGCTGGTGCGGTTGCGAGGCGTGGTCTGGAAACTGGGAAGGAAGGCGGTAAAAATCTCGTTCTCGAGGCCAGCCTCGAAATAGGTGAGATCGAGTATCAGCGCGTCCTCGAAGAAGGACTGTTCGACGCCGAAGTCCCAGCCGACGGATTCTTCGGGCACGAGGTCCGCGTTTCCGATGAAGGTTGCGGGGATGAAGCCGAACTGTTCGATGAAGGTGGGCGCCGTCACGCCGGTACCCCAGGAGGCGTGGAGGCGCGTGCCCGTGTTGGGGATCTGCCAGGCCGCGGCGAGGCTATAGGTGTCGGCGTCCTGGAAGGCGTCGTTGTCATCGCGGCGAAGCGTGGCGGACAGATAGAGCTGCTGAGCGATCTCGTTGCGGTACTGCACGCCCACGGCCCCGAGCTTGCGGGATTCATCGCGGCTGATCAGCGGGTCCTTGTAGGTCTCTTCCTCATGCTCGGCGAAGCCTGTGATGAAGTGAGCGAGATTGTCGTCCCCGAAACGTACGGTCGAGACGACGCCGAGGCGGAAACGCGTTGAGTCAGAGCCGGTCTGGTAGAGCGCGATCGCGGCGAGATCAGCGGGCGATGGCACGGGCGGGCCGACGAGGAAGGGGAAGTCAGTGAGCCAGCTGCCGCGGCTTTCGTCGACATGGCTGGCGGAGAGGGTTGTCTCCCAGGCGCCATCCCACGGGTCCAGGACAGCGGAGGCGCCGATGGTGAGTTGTTCATGGCTGGTCTCGCTGGCGTCGTCATAGGTCTGGCCGGAGATCGGGAAGCCGAAGGCCTGGCCGTCGACGTCGGACTCCTTCGTGACGTAGCGCACGATGCCGGAGATGCGCACGTTCTCGTCCAGGCGCAGGCCGCCGCGCGCATTGATTGCGGTGATGGTGTTGCCCTCCCTGTCTCCCGGTCTTCCTCCAATCCCGACAGCGGGCACGCCATTGGCGGTCTGATCGCGCGAGATGTCGTAGCCTTCGGAGGCGAGGTGGTTCACCGAGACGGCGGCGTAGTCATCGCCATTGCCGATGCCGGCGCTTGCTTCGATCTCGAACGTGTCGAAGGAACCCGCCTCGATGGAGGCAGCGGTGTAGCCCTTGTCGATGTCGGTGCGCGAGACGAGGTTCACGACGCCGGCGAGGGCGTTGGAGCCGTACAGGCCGCTTTGCGGGCCGCGCAGGATTTCGATGCGCTCGACATCGCCGGTGAGAAGCGTCGCGAAATCGGTCTCGCCCTGGTCGGGGCTGGAGATGTCGATTCCGTCGATCAGCACGAGCGTGTGGTTTGCCTCGGCGCCGCGCACGCGGACCTGGGTGAGGGCGCCTGGCGCACCGGGCTGGCTGACCGCGACGCTGGGAACCTGGCGCAGCACGTCGGGCGCGTAGGTGTAGCCCTGGTCTTCGATGAGGTCGCCCGAGATGACGGTGATCGTCTGGCCGAGTTTCTGGATGGCGATCGGGGAGACCGTACCGGTGACGATGATGGTGTCGTCGTTGGGACTGGTCTGGGCGAGGGCAGGCGCGCCAGCGAGCAGGAAGCTCGCGACAATTGTGAGGCAAGAGGGGTTCAGATACGGTTTCACGTTGACGTCTCCAATGATGGAGACCGTCCACACGCACGGCGTCAGCGCCGTACGGGTGCACGGTCCAGGACGTCGCCAGGCGGAATACCTTCCGTTCGGTCGGCCCATCCCCGGACCGCTCGAAAGCGACTGCGGCAGGCAGGTCTCCTGACTTGCGGGTCAACACCGTTGCGCATCGCCTTCCCGGATTGGCTCAGAAGAGCCTCTCCAGTGGCTGTTGATGCGCGGCTCGCCGCTCACAGTTGCGGGGGCAGTCCGGGCCAGATCATTCCCGGTTCCCTTTTGAGCCCCTCTCGGGGCACCTGTCGCAGGGGGAGGAATAGCCCAGCGGTGGGCGGGGGCAAGTGCCATCTGGACACAGGCACCCGCATCTCATGCCCGATACCGGCTCGCAGAAACCGTGGATGCGGACTGTGTGGCCTTCGTGGGCGTGGCAATACTGGGATAACCTGAAGCTCACGCCATTTGCCGGTAAAGTGGGGCGCGCCTGTCGCATGGATTTTGTCCGGATGATGCAGCTCAGGTTACGCTGGATGATCCGGCGTCCGGCGTCCTCGCCGCCGCGGCATTTTCTCGACCAAGTCAACTCGCGTGCGATGCTGGCGTTGATGTCGAAGCCATCAACGTCTCGGGTCGCATCTGTCAGCTGGCCCAGCCGCTTCTTCACGCGGGAGGTCGCAATGCTGAGGAGGAACTTCCGCGATACGCCATCCTCGCGTTGCCGGATGCGCGTGCTGTTCGAGATCGCCAGCGGCGCGGATCTGACAGCATGCGATATCGCGAAGGCGCTGGATTTCGATGCGGTCGGTCGCCGCGCTGCTTGGCGGAGGCTATGAGAAGGGCAGATACACCCTGCGCGATTCCGCTCCGCGTGATCCTGGCCGGATGGTGAAGCAGCATGGCAGGCTTTACGTCGCAGAGGGCGCATGGCTGGCTCGCGTGATGATGGTTCTGCCCTTTCCTGCGAGGCTTTCAACGACCCCGTCTGTGCCTCCTTGTGTTATCGTCGAAGGCTGCGCGGTTGTGGATTACGCCTGACATGGAGCCGCTGGCGCCGGATGAGGCAAGGCCCGAACAGCCTTGCTCAAGCGCTGCGAGGCGGGCGGATTTCAGAAGGCCGTCTGTATCAGCCGGACGGCGCGCGCTGGCGTGAAGCTCTGCAAAGGCGCGGGGCATGGGCATCGAAAGATGCCGGCGTCGGGGGCGGTGTTACGAAAATGCCTCGGCCGGTCAGCTGGCCGGTGTGACCTCGACCGTTGTTGCCTGTTCATCCGGCAGCGTGACGATCAGGTACTCTTCTGCCGTTTTGATGTCGCCCGAACCTTCCTCGATCCACGAGCGGCTCACCCTGAGTGTCACACGCTCGGCGGATTCCTCGACGACCTCCCACGAATTGAAGTCGCCGATCTGGAAGACGCGGGTCCAGCCTTCGGGCGCGGTAAACAGGGCGAGGTAGGTGTAGAGGCCGTTGATCGCGGGATCGCCGCCGGCGGTGGAGAAGATCTTGGCGCCGTCTGCGCCCTCGACCATGCGGACGTCGGTAACATCGGCAGCCTCCATCGGCTCGCCTTCGGCCGCAACGGTGCGAGGCGGGCCGGAGGGCTTCAGGGCAACAGGGGCAGGGCTTTCGGCGGCAGGCGCAGCTGGAGCTGTCGTTTGCGGCGCCACGGGCTGGCAGGCGGCCAGCGCAAGTGCGGCCAATACGATCAATCTCATTTTCGACCCCTTGGTTAAGGCCAGTATAGCCAAGGCAGTCGCATTTCGCCATCCGGCTGGTTTGATCCCATACCCGTTCGGGGCTATATCCCCCCGCATGGCTCAGGCCCCCTCATACAAGCCGGTGATCGGCGCCCTTCTGAAGGGCTACAAGGCGACGCTCTCGCCAGCCTTCGTCGCGCTGGGCGTGCGGTGCCGGCATGAGCCTTCCTGCTCTGAATACTGCGCGGAATGCGTCAGCCGGTATGGCGTGTGGGCGGGGTCGTGGATGGGGCTGGCGCGGTTTGTGCGCTGCCGCCCTGGAGGATCGCACGGGTGGGACCCGGCGCCGACCCTCACTAGCACCGGTGCGCGGTGGTTCACCCCCTGGCGCTATGGCGTCTGGAGTGTGGATCGGTCCGAACCGGCGCGCCCTTAGGTTCCAGGGGACCAAATCACAATCAAACCGGACGGTAGCGGGTTCAAAGACCCTGCGAAGTGCTTTACCCGTCCTGCGGAGCACGAAAGACGAGACAATGATCAACGTATCCTTCCCCGATGGCTCGGTCCGCGAATACCCGGATGGGTCGACGCCGATGACGATTGCGGAGGCCATCTCCAAGTCGCTGGCCAAGCGCTCGGTGATCGCCAGGGTGAATGGCGAGCTGTTCGACATGAAACGGCCGCTGCCGGGCGATGTGAAGCTCGAACTTCTGGACATCAATGCGCAGGAGTCGCTGGAGCTGTTGCGGCACGACGCTTCGCACGTCATGGCGCAGGCGGTGCAGGAGCTGTTTCCGGGCACGCAGGTGACGATCGGGCCGGTGGTGGACGACGGGTTCTACTACGACTTCGCGCGAAAGGAGCCGTTCTCGACGGAGGACTTCGCGAAGATCGAAGCGAAGATGAAGGAGATCGTCGACCGCGACCTGCCGATCAACCGCGAGGTCTGGTCGAAGGACGATGCGATCGCGCATTTCAAAGGCATCGGCGAGGACTACAAGGCGCAAATCATCGACGACATCATCCCGCCGGGCGAGGACATCACGCTCTATGCGCATGGCGACCAGTGGAGCGATTTGTGTCGCGGGCCTCACCTGCCGAGCACGGGCAAGCTGCCCAAGGCGTTCAAGCTGATGAAGCTGGCGGGCGCGTACTGGCGCGGCGATCATCGCAACGAAATGCTGCAGCGGATGTACGGCACGGCGTGGGCGAACGAGAAGGATCTTGCCGCACACCTCGTTCGGCTTGAGGAAGCGGAGAAGCGCGATCACCGGAAACTGGGGCGCGAGCTCGACCTCTTCCATATGCAGGAAGAGGGCAAGGGGATGGTGTTCTGGCATCCCAAGGGGCTGACGCTGTGGCGGACGGTCGAGAGCTATGTGCGCCGCCGCCTGGACGAGGCGGACTATATCGAGGTACGCACACCGCAGGTTCTGGATCGCAAGTTCTGGGAACAGTCGGGCCACTGGGAGAAGTATCGCGACAACATGTTCGTGGCCGAGACGGCGGAAGACGAGGTTCTGTCGCTGAAACCGATGAACTGCCCGGGCCATGTGCAGATTTTCAAGCAGGGGCAGAAGAGCTATCGCGACCTGCCGATGCGGATGGCGGAGTTTGGCGCGTGTCACCGCTATGAGCCTTCAGGCGCGCTGCACGGCCTGATGCGTGTGCGCGCCTTCACGCAGGACGATGCGCACATCTTCTGCCGCGAGGACCAGATCGAGAGTGAGACGGCGCGCTTCATCACGTTGGCCAAGTCTATCCATGCGGACTTCGGGCTGGAGACGCATCACATCAATCTGGCGACGCGGCCTGAGCAGCGCGCAGGCTCGGATGAGTTCTGGGACAAGGCCGAGACGCAGATGCTGTCTGCGGCGCGCGCGGCCGGTGTCGAGCCGGTGATTGCGGAGGGCGATGGCGCATTCTATGCGCCGAAGCTGGACTTCGTGATCAAGGACGCGATTGGCCGCGAGTGGACGATTGGCACGATCCAGCTGGACTATGTCCTGCCAGACCGTCTGGACGCGGAATATGTCGGCGAGGATGGCGGCAAGCATCGGCCTGTGATGCTTCACCGCGCGATCCTCGGGTCGCTTGAGCGCTTCATCGGCGTGCTGATCGAGAACTATGCCGGCGCCTTCCCGATGTGGTTGTCGCCGGTGCAGGTGGTGGTCGCCTCGATCTCCGAAGGCGCCCATGCTTATGCGGAGGAAGCTGCGGCGGAGCTTCGCAAGGCGGGGCTGCGCGTGGCGGTGGATACGCGGGGCGAGAAGATCAACTACAAGATCCGGGAGCATTCCCTGCAGAAGATTCCAGTGATTGCGGTGGTTGGCGCCAAGGAAGCGGAGGAGCGCAAGCTGGCGCTGCGCCGCTTTGGAAGCCAAGCGAACGAGGTCGTGTTGCTGGATGATGCGAAGATGTTCCTCGCAGAGGAAGCGCTGCCGCCTGATCTGAAGCGCACCAGGGCGTGACGACGAAGACGATCATCGCGCATGCCCGAGTCCTTGGCCTGCGGCTGAGGCTCGGGTTGGTTGATCTGAAGAGTGTCGAGGCCTGGGCGGACGAAGCGATCCTGGCGCCTGGAGCGCCGCCGGAGATGGCTGACCTGTGTCTTGCGACGCGGGCGGGGGAGCGGATCATTTCGCGTATCCTGAACGAGCTGGGCGGTGCTGCAAGCGCGCTGGATGTGATGCGCGCCATCGCAGTCGTGCCCGTTGAAGACTCCGATCAGGACGCGCTGCGGCGGTTGGCGGACAATCTTGATCCCATCGTGCGCGAGATCGAGGCGCGCGAGGCCCTTCCGCCCCGGATGAAGCCGCTGCTGTCGCTGGCGCGGGATTTCTGGCAGGCGCGGATGATCTCGTCACATGCCATGGATGTTGCGCAAGAGCGGATGCGCGACGTGCTGCAGGCGATGAAGGAGCATGCGGCGGAACTGCCGGAGGAGAAGGCGGCGGAGCCCGCGCCGGTGGTTCACCGCGTCTCTGCCATCGTGGTGAGTTATCACACGGGCGAGCCGCTGCTGACCTGTCTCGCGGCGCTGGAGAACGAGCCTGCGGTGGATGAGATCATCCTCATCAACAACGGCAATCCGGTGGAGATGCTGGAGCGTGTTGAGGATGCGCACGAGAAGTCGCGCAAGCTGAAGATCACCGGCGGCGGTGTAAATCGCGGCTTTGCCGCGGGTGTGAATCTTGGCGTGGCGTCGGCGTCAGGCGATCGCATGCTGATCATCAATCCAGATGCTGTGCTGCAGCCGGGTTCGGTGGTCGCGCTGGAGGTCGCGATTGGCGGCGCAGCCGAGCCGGCGATTGTCGGCGGCAAGATCTATGGACCGGACGGCAAGGAGCAGCGTGGAGGACGGCGGCGCAGACTCACGATCCGCTCGGCAGCGGCGACTTTCCTCGGGCTGGGCTGGCTGCGGGCGGTGAACCCGGCCTTCGTCAGCATAAATCGCAACAACGAGCCGGAGCCTGACGGTCCCGTACCGATGGACGCGGTCAGCGGCGCGTTGATGTACATGTCGGCGTCGAGCTTTCGCAGGCTTGGCGGCTTCGACGAGGGATACTTCATGCATGTCGAGGACCTCGACCTGTGCCGGCGGGCCGAGGCGGATGGTGGATCGGTGATCTACACGCCGCATGCCTCGGCGCTACATTTCGGGGCGACGAGCGAAGCGCCCTCGCTGTTCGTCGAGAAGCACAAGGGCGCGGGCTTCAACCGCTATTTCCGGAAGTTTGCGGAGACGCCGGGCGAGAAAACTGCAGCGCGTGTGCTCGGGCCGATGATCGCGTTCATGCTGGCGATGCGGGCGCGGGTTCGCGGAAGCCAACGCCCCTAGGACGCTCGCGCCAGTGGATGCGCCGCTTCCAGCAGGTCGCGCAGTTCGTCGGTGACGACGTGTGTGTAGATCTGCGTGGTCGAGATGTCGGCGTGGCCGAGCAGGAGCTGTACGGCGCGGAGGTCAGCGCCGCCTGAGAGCAGATGGGTTGCGAAGGCGTGGCGCAGGGCGTGCGGTGTCACGCGGTCGATCGCGATGTTGGCCTTCATCGCGAGGTCTTCGAGGATCTGGCCGAGGCGGCGGCGGGTCAGGCGACCGGTCGATCCGCGCGAGGGGAAGACAAAGCGTTGCGCGGTAGAGCGCGTGGCGGATTTCGGCAGGAAGGTCTCGCGCACTGCCATGTAGTCCTTCAGCGCGGTGAGGGCCGGACGGCCAAGTGGCGTGATGCGCTCCTTGTCGCCCTTGCCGCGCACGATCAGCACGGTGGCGCCGGGTGCGGGCAGGGCCGAGAGTGGCAGGTCACAGCATTCGGAGGCGCGCAGGCCGGCGCCGTACAGGAGTTCGACGAGGCACATCGTGCGCAGGTCTGCAGGTTCCGTCCCCTGAGCTGCCTCGATGATGCGGCTCACTTCATCGCGGGAGAGAACGTCCGGCGGATCGCGGCGCGTGGCGGGCCCGTCGAGGCGGGAGGTGGGGTTGTCCTGGCGCTCATTGTCGCCGAGCTGGAAGCGGAAGAAGCGGCGCAGCGCGGAGAGGCGGCGTGAGACGGTGGCGGCGGACATACCGCGTGCGTGCAGGTCCCGCACGAAGTCGGAGAGATCGCGCTCGCCCGCCTGGATGAGCGAGGATTTGTTGGCGCGGAGATAGCTCGAGGCGTCCTCGAGGTCACGGCGATAGGCCTCGATCGTGTTGTCGGCGGCGCCGCGTTCGGCGCGGAGCGTGTCGAGGAAGGCTTCGATGCGGCGATTGTCCAACATGCGGGGACAGTGGCGCGGACGGGTTTAGGAGAGGTTAGTGTCGCCGCTTCGCCCTGATGGCCGGCGGTGCAGAGGTCAGAGCGCCTTCCATACCTGCAGCGATTCCAGCGCGATGGCGTTGGCGTCGTCGGTCATGCCGATCTCGCGGAGCTGGGTGAGGAGGTCGCAGAGGCCTGCGAATGACAGGGCCGAGACGTCCGGACCGAGCTGGCTGATGATTGCGAGGGCGGCTTCGGCGTCGGCGTTCTGGCGCGCGGCAGAGACGATCCGGGCGATGGCGGAGTCCGATACGCCGCGACCTGCAGTGCGCTGGAGCGAGAGCGTTGCGCGCTGTGCGGCAGTCAGGTCGCGGCCGGTTCCCACGAGCATGAACAGTGCACGGGTGTTCTCGATGCGTCGCAGAGCAAGCTGCTGCTGGACGGCGGCGGGCGTCTTCGCGGTGGAGACGGCGTTGGCTGCGGCGACTGGATAGGGCGCGGCGTCCAGCATCCGGTCGATGATGGCGGCGGGCGTCTCGCTGTTGGCGCCCGCAAAGGCGAGCATGAGGTCGAGCCGGGCGGCGGCCCAGGCATCCTGCTTGTCCTTTGGCGCTGTGCCGAGATGCTTGCGCCAGTCGGCGGCCAGCCTGGTGTCGCCTGCGAGGAGCGCTGCGCGGGCGAAGGGCTCGGCGAAGGGCAGCGTCGTGGCGTTGCGCGGCAGGCTCTTGATCTCTGCGCCAAGCGCGAGGGCGGCGAGGCGGGCGTCGGCGAAGTTCTCGGAAAAGCGCAGCGCGGCCGCGTAGGCGGCTGCCTTTGCTTCGGGTTGGGCGTCCTTGCTGGCGGCGGCTGCGATGGCAAGGGCGAGATGATCCGGTTTGGCGGGCGCGCCGCGCGTCGCGGGTTTGGGCGCTTCGGCGGCCTTCAGCGCGAGGATGGCGGCGATATCGGCAGGCTTCAGCTTGCCGCTGTTGAGCGCCGGGCGAAGGGCGGCCTGGCGTTGTTCGGGCGTCGCGTCCTTGTCGAGCGCGATGGCGGCGGCGATATCGGGCGCGGTGGTGGCGAAGGCATTGGCGGGCACGGGCAGTTTTGCAGCGACCGAGATGACGGCTTCAAGAGGCGTCGCATAGCGGCCGTCGGGCTTGGCGATGTCGGGCGAGCTGATCGCGGGCAGTGCGCCGACCAGCCAGACGCCAAGACTTTCGTTGGTGCGTGCGATCTGCTCGGCGATCAGGTTGGCGCCGGCGTCTTTCTTGAGCCCGGCGCAGGTGGCGCGAAGCGGCAGCCAGTCGGCATCCGTTGCGGGTTTTCCGTTGGCGGCGGCGCAGGCAGTCTCGCGATTGCCGAGCAGCAGGTCGATTTCAGCGCCCTGGCGTTCGCCGGACTTGCCCCAGTCGGCGGCGGGATAGCGCTTGCGAAGGTCTGTCGCGTTGGCGGACTCGCCGATGGCTTCGATAAGGCGGAGGCGTTCGGGCGTCAGCTTGTCGCCTTCATCAGGGCCCCTGCTGCGCGAGAGCAGCACGCGGCGCAGGGCCGCGCGAGCGGACGGCGCCAGATCCCTGGGCTGCAGGCTGGTCATCAGGGGCGCGAGCGGGCCAGCGCTGGTATTGTCCCAGAAGGTTGCGGGCAAGGCGCCTTCGTTTGTCCCTATCCAGCCGACACCCCAGGCTTCGACCTGGGCCAGCGGACGCGTCGCGACCTGCGCCGATGCAACTGAGGTTGTCGCGACAGCAATCGCAAATGCGCTTGTGACGAGGCTATTGCGAAGGTGCATTGCCGCCTCCGGCGGGCTCCGGCTGGACGCCGACATTCTGCGCTGGGACGCGCAACTCCTGCTGCACGGGGCGCCGCGCTTCGGCCTGGCCCGAAAACCAGAACAGCGCGCCCGCGACAACGACGAGGGCTATGCCTCCAAGGATCGCATACAGCCTGATCGGCGCCGGACCGCGCCGACGTGAAAATCCTCCGCGCGCCATTGCGTGCCTCCCATCAAGCCAAGTGTTGCCGAGTCAATCAGACCATGCTGCGGGGGTCCAGCCCGCACAGCTGTGCGCCTTTCCCTCGCGGCCCGAACATTGCCCCGGTAGCCTCGGGAGGTATAAGCCTCGGTTTCGGGAAACAGGGCAAGCGCCATGTCTGCGCATCAGGGCGAACCGGAGGGCGAGGCCGTCCAGGCGGCCCCAACCGGCAGGCGCCGGCTGGAGCGCACAATCGCGCTCGTCGGCATGATGGGCGTGGGTAAGTCAACCGTGGGGCGGAAACTGGCGGAGAGCCTGGCCGCGCCTTTTGTGGACAGCGACGAGGAAATCGAGAAAGCGGCGGGGCTCAGCGTGCAGGAAATCTTCGCCACGCATGGCGAACCGGAGTTCCGGCGCGGTGAGCGGCGGGTGATCGAGCGGCTGCTGAGCGGACCGCCAATCGTCCTGGCGACGGGCGGCGGGGCCTACATGGATGCGACGACCCGTGCCTTGCTGAAGGAGAAGGCGGTAACCGTCTGGCTGCGCGCCGACGTCGGCCTGATCTGGAAGCGCGTGAACCGGCGCGACACAAGGCCGCTGCTGAAGCGGGACAATCCGCGGCAGGTGCTGGCCGACCTGCTGAAGGCGCGTGAACCGATCTATGCCGAGGCCGACCTCACGATTGATTCCGGCGAGGGTCCGGCGAGCGACGCGGTGAAGACGATCTGCGAGGCGCTCGGCTATGCATAAGGAGTTCGCATGAGCGCCGGTGTTAAGACTGTCCGGGTGGACCTCGGGACACGGGGCTATGACATTCTCATTGGCGAGGGACTGCTGGCGCGTGCAGGTGAGCTGCTGAGGCCGCTGATGAAGGCTGGCCGCAGCCGCGTGTTCATCGTGGCGGACGCCAATGTGGCGGAGCTGCACGGTGGAACGCTGATGGGCGCGTTGGAGGCGGCTGGATACAGCGGCCATCTCATCGGCATACCGCCTGGAGAGGACTCGAAATCGTTCGCCTATCTCGCAACCGTGCTCGACGAGCTGATCGGGCTGGGGGCGGAACGGGACGATCTGATCGTTGCATTCGGCGGCGGGGTTGTCGGTGACCTCACCGGGCTGGCGGCAGGCCTGCTGAAACGCGGCGCAAGGTTCGTGCAGCTTCCCACGACGCTCCTTGCCCAGGTGGACTCTTCGGTCGGCGGCAAGACGGCGATCAACAGCCGTGCGGGCAAGAACATGGTGGGACTGTTCCACCAGCCTGCGCTGGTGCTGGCCGACCTTGGCGTGCTCGATACGCTGCCGGCGCGTGAGCGGAGTGCGGGGCTGGCGGAGATCGCGAAATACGCCCTTATCGACGATCCGGCGTTCTTCGACTTTCTCGAGGCGAATGCTGCAGCGCTGCGGGGAGGGGACAAGGCTGCTCTGGCGGAAGCCGTGCGCGTGTCGTGCGCTTCCAAGGCCCGGATCGTGGCGATCGACGAGACCGAGCAGGCTGAACGCGCGTTGCTGAATCTCGGCCACACATTCGGGCATGCGCTGGAGCGAGCCAACAACTTCCAGCACAGCCTGCTGCATGGCGAGGGCGTGGGCGTCGGCATGGCGATGGCGCTGCGCTATTCGGTGCAGCTGGGCGTGTGTCCGGGGCAGGATGCGGTGCGTGCCGAACGCCTGCTGAATGCGCTCGGGCTGGCGACGCGCGTGGCGGATCTTGCAGGCGGTCCGTATGTTGCGGAAGACCTGCTGGCGCATATGGCGCACGACAAGAAGGCGAGGAATGGCAAGCTGACGCTGATTCTCGCGCGCGGACTCGCTCAGGCCTACATCCAGCGCGACGCCGATACCGCGCCATTGCTGGACTTCCTGCGCTCTGAAACAGCTTCCTGAACCGGTTTCGGCGTATCGGTTGGGCTGCCCCCCCCCCCCCAGCAAACGGGGCGTGGGCGGCTCAGGCGGCGTCGATGTGAAGGGCGTGCAGCCCAGCTTCGAACTCGGCCTTCAGCACATCGTTCACGGCACGGTGCTTCGCCAGCCGGGAGAGGCCCTGGAAGGCCGCCGATCGGACTTTCACGGCATAATGCGTTTCGCCGCCCGGCGCTGCGCCTGCGTGACCGTGGTGGAGATGCGACTCGTCCACTATATCCAGCTCGGTCGGAGAAAATGCTGCATCCAGCGCTGCTCGCATGCGCTCTATGCGGGATGTCAATTCTTGCGGCATTAACGAACCCATTCCAAGATAAGAGCCATGTCCGCTGCGGAAGACTACATGCGGAGCTACCGCGTCAAGTTCGTCGATGTCCGCGTCAACCCTCCGGGGG
>CAIMMO010000188.1 GCA_903842595.1 uncultured Alphaproteobacteria bacterium | reverse complement strand
TTCGACCACGTGATCGAAAGCTCGAAGGCGGGGGTACGCAAGCCTGATCCGCGCATCTACCTGATGATGTGCGACGCGCTGCGCGTGAAGCCCGAGGCGTGCGTCTACCTCGACGACCTCGGCATCAACCTGAAGCCCGCCCGCGAGATGGGCATGACCACGATCAAGGTGCTGTCGGAAGAGCAGCTGCTGGAAGACCTCGCACGAACAGTCGGCATGGACGTCCAGGTCTGAACAAAAATCAGACACCCCACTTGCGTGCAGGCGTCTCCGGGCCGAACCTTGGCGCGGGTCTCTGGCGACGGGTCTGGTCGATGCGCGTGGTATTGCGCACAAGCATTGCAGGTATCGCCGCGTGCTTGCTGGCTGCGGCATGCGAACCGCCGCCGGCGCCGGTGTCCGTTGGCACGCCTGTGGTGGACCCGCCGCAGGCCGAGGCGCCGATGCCATCCGCCGTCACGGCAACGGTTGAAAACCTTCGCGAGATCGGTGCGAATGGCAGCTATCGCGACATGGCGGCGCTGGCTGACCAGACGCCGGACTTCCGCTCCAACAATGCGGGGATGAGTCACAGCGAGTACTGGTATCTCAAGATGCGCACCGGCGACTGGCCGATGGCGCAGATGGAAAAGCTGCTCACCTTTCCCTATGCCGTGCGGCCAAGCGCTCGCGGCAAGGTCTACATCTGGCCGTTGATGGCTACGTTGCCGGTCGATCAGATCACGCCTGCGATCGCGCGCGATATCGATCGGTTGCTGGGCCAGGGACATGCGGAGGCGATCCGCAACGGGCTGATCTGGCCCGGCTATGTGCTGGGCGTCGCCGAGGACGGAACGTGGCTTTACTTCGTGTCAGGCGCCGGCTGACGTCGTCCGTCAGGCAGCTTCAGACTTGCCGATGCGCGGCGGGCCGCCATGCGCTGCTTGCGAGGGGCCAAAGGCGCGGTCGAGCACGCGGGTCGAATCGAACGCTGCGTTGATTGCATCGCTGAGATGGCCGAGGATCTTCACATTGTTCGCCATGACCTGCAGAGCCTCAGGCCGCGTGTCACCAGCAATGATTTCGCAACGATGCAGAATGTCCGCCCGCAGCTGCATCAGCAGGTCTTCGAGCTTGTGGCCCTCGGGATTTTTCTCGGAGCGCAGGAAATGGGTCACGGGTGATCTCCCCTAATCTTGAGACCCACGATCGCACAGACAAGCTGATTAACCGTTGCATCCGGTCTGGCGGTTGTCTGATTGCGGGTTAAGGTTCGGGAAAGGAGCCGGCACATGACCAAGCGGACAGGGGCTGCCGACGCGCTCGGCAAACTCACGGGCTGGAAACCCCTCGAAGGGCGCGATGCGATCGCCAAGCAGTTCAAGTTTGACGATTTCAACGCCGCTTTCGGATTCATGACGCGCGTCGCCCTCAAGGCCGACAAGATGGACCATCATCCCGAATGGTCGAACGTCTACAACAGAGTGGACGTGGTGCTCACCACGCATGACTCGGGCTGTGTCACGGACAAGGACGTCGAGCTTGCGGCCTTCATGGATGCGGCGGCCGGAAGCTAGTTGTCGAACACGATCACGCTGGCGAGCGCCACGCGGGCGAGGCCCTTGCCAAGCACGCCGTCGACCGCCTTCTGCAGGCGGGCGGAGAGGATTTCGACATCCGGCTTCTCGCCGACGACATAGGACAGAGAGGCGTAGTTCAGGATAGCATCCCGCATCGCGCTGGTCAGGCGCGGGCGGATCGCCGCGCACGTCTTGCGGGTTTCCTCCTTCGGAACGTCCAGGCCTGCGTCAACGGCCAGCACGCCATGCAGCTTGAACCCCCGCGCGACCGAGGCGCGCAGGCCGAAGGTCGATATATAGTGGTCGGACCCCGTGATCCGCTGGGCCTGGGGATCCATCTCTGCTTCCTTGCCGGCCGCTGGCGGCGGCGCTGCGGCGGCCCTACCGGCAAGCGCTGCTGCGGCGAGGAGGGGGAGAAGGTGGCGCATAGATGTGATAGTGCGCGACAGCCCTTAACGCCTGCTTTAAGGATGTACCATCCTTGACGGACGGCCATCCTTGACGAGCGGGTTGCGCGGGACTAGCACACGCGCTCCCAAATCCCGGTCTCGCCGGGACCCGGAAAACGGGGCCGTAGCTCAGTTGGGAGAGCGCGTCGTTCGCAATGACGAGGTCAGGGGTTCGATTCCCCTCGGCTCCACCAAGTATTTTTCTCCAGACACTTCACCTTGTCTCACGTGACCGCGTGAAGACATGTACCCAAAGGGTTCTCGGCGGCCCCCGGTCTCGCGTCGGCTCACGCTGTCGCGTCCAAACGCAGACAGACATTGGGGTGAAATGTGGGGTAGCGGCCAGTCGGTCGGGCTCCATATGTTCTGGGGAAAAATCCGTCCAATGAAACGTGGGATGCAACGACCTGTCGACCGTCAGGGCATAACCCTTGGCCCGGGCCGGCATGCTGACGTAGGCGGGCTCTATCTGATCTTTGGTCCCAGCGGGGCTCGGCGGTGGGCCTTCACCTGGACCAAGGAGAACAGGCGCCGGTGAAGGATCCCTCCCCACCATCGCGCAATCAACTGAGCAGCGTGCTGATCGGTGTCTAAACGCCGCGCCGATTCACACCCGTCAGTGAACACCGCCTAGCCAACCCACAAGCTCCAGATTTGATTCTGGAAACTCATGAGTCACACCACGTAGGCGACTCGAAACCTGCATGTGGATTTGCCCTAGGGCTGGGCGAGCTCGACCATGACTTCATTGCGCCGGAAGAATGGCAGCGTCCATGGCGGGTCGTAGAAGGCGAAGACGGGCGCTCCGACCGGCGTCAGGCCGAGAGTTGCGACCTGCTTCATCAGATCGCCGCGCATCTGCTCCATCTCGCCCGCCGACCCGGTGCCGGAAAAGCGCACGACTGCCATGCGCTTTGCCGGATGGGGTATGAGCCTCACGTTCGGATTCGCCGGAGCAGGCAGCGTCTCCATCGTGTAACTTGCCGGCATGGTGAAGCCGACTGTCCAACTGCTGGAGCTGTCTGCGCGCTGCTGGGTCACGGGCGCAGTCATCGCAATCTGCTCCCGCGGCGCCTGCGTTACCGGGGCCGTCATGGCGATCTGCGGCCCTTTGCGGTCCTTGGCGAATATGTAGTCGGCAAGCGGCTGGAAGCCAGCGTTGCGTGCGCGCTCAGCCCCGCCCTGCAGGGTCACTTCCGCAACGATAACCGGGGCATAGTCCCGTATCTCGAAATTCCCTTGTTTTTGCACCAGGGTGAAGGCCGGTTCTTCTGTAGCCATGGCAGGCGATACACCCCATGCCGTTACAGCAAGCGCTAGAATTGTCGTGCGGACAGCTTTTATCATGTAAACAGCTACGCACGGCTGGTGAGTTTGGACCATCATGGCCCCCCTAAATCTCCACGTGGCCACCCCAGAGGGATCAGGCGCCGATGCATGATGACCCTGATCGTCGCGCAATCAGCCTGGTGGCGCCCAGAGCGGTGTCCAAACACCACACCGATCTACCAGCGGGTGTCAGATAGAGATGGTTGTTTGCGAATAGCCGTCTGCCCGTGTGTCGGTCAGCGCCGGGTTAGTCCGCGAGAGGCGCCGATCCATCGTTCGCGAGGTGTGGCGCGATCGCCGGCATCGCTCTGAGTTCGCGTGCGTAGCGTAGCCCTATCTTCTGCAGTCGGTCGGGAGCGAACCCGACCTGAGCGAGCGCCATGCCCCGGTCGAATACTTCACTGTAGCGCTTGACACGTCCTGCTTCGAGATCGAAGCGGCTCATTCCGTCGAAGACGACGCGGGCGCCATTCGCCTCAGGCAGGATTGAGTTGTAGCTGAACCGGTAACTCGCATACCCGAGGCTGGCCGACGCGAGAGGGGAGAAGAACTCCCAACGATAATTGACACCGCCTTCGTAGAAGTGATCGACGGTCGCGCTGACGCCGGCACGACCTCGCTCTGCTGCGCCAAAGAAGTAGTCGTCGTACACGCCATCGTCAGTGAAGAGGTCCGCGAGACCGTTGGCGTCACGCTGTTCAATCGATCGGGCAAACCTGTTCAGCAGCAGGGGGAAGTCCATCGTGTCGTCCCGTTCTGATGTTGCAGGCAAAACAATCTAGCCGGGACTGGCAGAGGTGTCTCCTTTGCAATTCCAGGACGGGCGACACGCCTGTCGCGGCGCTGCTGGATCGGCCGCGCTCCAGCCTCTCCTGCTTCAATCGCCGACAGGCATCCTAGGATGTCGTCCCGGGCCGCCAGTGCCTCCACCTCGCTGACTGCGGCGTACTCAGCCGCACGCATGACAGCGATCACCTCTGCATCAACCCCATGCTGGCAGATCAGCGCCAAAGCCGTGGACCTGGTTTGATCATCAAAGTCTCGCTGGCTCAGTGCGTCAGGCGGGGCAATTCCAGTGTGACGATCTGGCGCGTCTCGCCTAGCGACCGCGCGCCGCAATGGGGGGCGATCGGTTGCGGACGCTACCGAAACTACCGATAGACGAGGCGATCAAGCTGTTCGGGCTGGAGGCGGTGGGTGGCTCTCCCGGATGAGCATCAAGCGGTCCGTGCGCCAAGGTTGGCGTCTCATTAACAAAGTTGCCGCAACGGGATACCGCTACAAATGTGCATGCCATAGGCCTGCTTGCGAGCTGGACGAGGTCGGAGTGCCTGGACCGCAATCAAACGGTGCTGTCCGGCTATCACGGCTGCGGCACTAATGCGCGAAGGCATTGAAGATGAAGTCCGTTTGTAGCTAGTGGATATCCATAGCTGGGGCACTGCGCGTATGATTTTTCGATTTTCGGGCTTGGCCAGCATGGCCGCCATAGTGGCCTCGCAAGCCGGCGCCCAAACAGCCGCCACGCAGTCAGACGTCGAGGTATTCGAGCCCTCTTACTTCGCCAGGTTCAATCCGGCGACAGCGGAAGACATGGTGCGTCAAGTGCCGGGATTTGCGGTTGATGACGGGGACAGGGTTCGTGGGTTTGGTGGCGCAGCGGGCAACGTGCTGATCAATGGACAGCGCCCTTCCACCAAAGGCGGGCTGGGCGATGTGCTGAGCAGAATCCCGGTGGCCAACGTCCTACGAATCGAAATCGTGACGGGGTCGTCGGCAAAGCTCGACATGCGGGGTCAGACCAAAGTCGCAAATGTCATCGTGAAGTCTATCGAAGTACCGGTATCGGGAAACTGGCAGGTTGTTGGGCGCCATTACAGAGATGGCAGGGTCAGCGGGTCGACTGACATCACAACCACCCTGCCAGCCTTTGACGGAACCCTGACACTTTCAGTTGAGGCCGGAAGCCCCAATTTCGGTCGGGGAGGGCCTGGCTCTTCTCCGCGCAGTTTCGGCAGGCGTTCCTATTACAACGGCTCGCTGAACCTGTTCGAGCAGCATGCAGGGCTCTCGCTGAGCAACACGCAAAGTATTGAGCCAGCTTTTGAGTTCAAACGGTCACTCGACTGGGGCAAGCTGAACCTGAACGGCTCCTTCAACACGACAGAAAGCAATGGCAGCAACTTCACCGAAGTCTATTCTCCAGGCTTTGCCGGTCCAGTCTCCCGTCTTGAAGCGACGGAAAGCATCTCTCAGTCTGACAGTTACTCGCTGAACGGCGACCTTCAGTTCCAGCTGGCGGGAGGCACGGCGAAGCTGGTCGCCTTGCATCAGCGGGCCGAGAGCACAAGCGATAGCCTGTTCGGCTACTACGCCGGCTCGGGATCCTTCTCCAGGTCGACCGACGTACAATCTCAAGACAAGAGTGGGGAGTCCATTCTTCGCGGGACGATGAGTTGGCCGTTCGGCGACGCGCATACGGTCGAGGTCGCAATCGAAGGCGCATACAACTTTCTCGATGGTGTCCGGAAAGTTTCTTTGAATACCGGCGTGGACGTCACTCCGCCGGGATCTGATACCATAGTGGAAGAGTATCGAGGCGAAGTCCAGGTATCGGATGTCTGGAAGGTCTCACCCGAGCTGACCCTGGAACCCAGCGTGAAGTTCGAGTACTCGCAGATCAAGCAAGAAGGCCGCCTCTCCAGCACGACCAGCATCTTTGCGGAACGCGAGTTCACGTATCCCAAGCCTGGCATCACGGCGACTTGGCGACCGAACGGAACTCAGCAGTTGCGAGTGTCGCTTGAGCGAAAGGTCGCGCAACTCAATTTCAGGGACTTCGTCTCGGCCGTGGAGGTCGTCAACGACCTGGTGACAGGCGGCAACGCTGATCTCGAACCCCAGAAGGTCTGGGCTCTGGGGAGTCAGTTCGAACAAAGGTTCTGGGGCGACGGCGTGCTGACGCTTCTAGGCTCGTTCGAGAAGATTTCTGACGTTCAGGATCAGGTTCCGGTTGTTCCGCTCGGCGGCTCCTTGCTTCAGGCGTTCGATGGCCCGGGCAATCTTGGAGAAGGGGAAACATGGTCGCTGGGCGTCAAGGCAAGCGTACCTCTGAAGAACTTGGGTGTGCCGGACGCCCGCTTGGACGTCGAACTCAACAGTGGCAACTCTGAAGTGCTAGATCCTGTAACCGGTGCTGTTCGAGAGTTTTCCGACGCCTTCGGCCTGGCCCGAAATCTGCGCGTTTCGTTCAGACAAGACTTTCCTCAGTACGGCTTCAGCTACGGGCTGACGTTCAATGAAAGCGGCGGAGCGACATCATACAGACTAAGGGAGACGTCCAAACGCCAACGTACAGGTGATGACCTCAGCGTGTTCATCGAAACCAAAGAGCTTTTCGGCTTGAACATTCGTGCCGGGGTCAATGACATTCTGGAAACAGCCTTCATCAACACGCGTGCGGTATATGACGCTCCAAGGTCGAGCGGAAACCTAACTCTGCTGCAGATAAATGAATCTCGCACCGGTCCGTGGGGGTTCTTAAGGATAAGCGGCAAGTTCTAGGCCTGCGCGACCAGAAGATCGGCGAAGGTCTCCGCGCATCATGGTCTTGGATTCCCGATGTTCAGGGCATCCAGACCCGGCAAGGGGTCTAGCTTGCCTTCAGCGGTTGTCGGAGCGCGCGTTGGTCATCTGGCACTCAGCGCCTGATACTAATGCCTGTAGCGGCGACATTCTCACGTTCGAGCTGACGCGCTCCTCCGAGAATGCCTGCCATGGCGTGGTTGCCCTCGTGGCAGGCATACTCGTGGACCTGCTCCCTGGTGGCGTAGAAGCTAAGCTCCGCCCGCCAGGGGGTTGAGTATATCGCTGGATCGTCGACCGAGAATTCGTAGAATATCTCGCCATCGGCAATACGGGTGAACCGTTCGGTGACCTTGCCCGATGCAGACACCGGTACAGCGCTCGCCATAACCTGCGCTGGGTGGATGTTGATTGTTTCTACCACCAATGTGCCGCCCTCGTACCAGCCGACGCTATCGCCTAGCCAAGGCTTGACCGCATCTGGTCGGTGAGCTCGGCGTGCTTCTGGTGCAGAATCGAATGTCGGCACGATGCGGGCATCATGCACCATCTCCACCAGGATCATCACGTGGCCCGGCGCCTGCACGATCTGATAGGTATTGTTGTACAATGTGCTCAGCATGCCGGGGCCGCCGGTGTTCCCGAATCCGATCAAGCATCGTTCCGAGAGCGGCGGCGCTTCCGGTCCCTCGTTGCCGCCAACGCCAGTTACGTAGCGAGTGGAGGCTGGCCGCTGACTGGCATATTCTGCGCGCATCGGAACGCGACCGTTCGGTGGATCAATTACATAGGACGACCTGAACTCGCCTTTCACCAGAGCGAGTTGTTCTCCGGGCGCGACCCAGAACTGGTCATAAGCCTTCACACCGAAGTCAGCACCGCCCCTTACGGGCGCTCCGGCATCCGGATTGCTGAAATCTTCGGTCGGCGCGCCCTCGGGGGCAAAGCCGGCGATATTGATTCTGGCGACAAGAGCATCTGCTTCAGTCTTGCTGAGGATCAACTTGTCGACGCCCGCCGGACGGTTGAGAGTCGTCAGCGACGCGTTGGTCCAGGTACCGGTCAGATCCGGTCGTGGCTGGGCGACGGCAGTCGGGCACGCCATGAGAGCAATCGAAAGCCCGAATAACCTCAAGATCGACATTCCTATCTCCTGCTAGTTCTTTCTGTCCTGAAGTTGTTGGCAAGGTATGGAACAAGTCCATAGCGCCGAGGGCGCGGTCGTGGGTCCAGGTCTCGCATTCTCCTGCCCAAGGTTGCTTCGGGTGAACGCCACAACGGCCAAAGGGCGGCATGGGCAGGCGCGGCCATTCCAGCCCCGGCGATTAGGCGGGCTGGGGGTAAACTTCGGGGTTTCGCAGGAAAACTTGCATAAAAACCAATATCTTTCATCTATCTTTCATCGGGGGCCTTGAGGACCTCGGCTCCACCAGCCTTCCGACATTCGAGCATTTCCCAGGCGTTTACCCCGAGTATCCTATCTTTCACGATATGAGCTAGGTCAGAGCAGGCGCCCGGTGCGCACCTGGACGGGAGTTTGACATGAGAGAACTGCTGGGCGCCCTTTTCGTCTATTTCATTTCGCCGGTTCTCTGGCTGCTGCAGATCGTCATCATCGTCTATGTGGTGATGGGCTGGTTGATCATCGGCGGCGTGGTGCAACAGTACAATCCGACAACCCGGCAGATCATGCAGTTCTGCGGCAGCATTGTTGACCCGCTGTGCCGGCCGTTGCGCCGCATCCTGCCGCGCATCGGGGCGCTGGACCTGTCATTGTTCGCGCTGATCCTGATCATCGGCTTCCTGCAAGGCTATGCGCTTCCCCGGCTGATCTCACTGGTTCCGTTCTGAGCAGCTGGCGGCTGGTTGCGGGCGGGGCGGAACTCCGCCTTCGCGTCCAGCCGGGCGCCTCGAAGGACGCAATCGAGGGTCGGGGCAAGGACGCTGCAGGCCAGGCCTTCCGGAAGGTTCGCGTCCGCGCTGTTCCCGAAAAGGGCAAGGCCAACGCCGCGGTTGAGCAGTTACTGGCCAAGGCGCTCTGCCTTTCGAAATCCGCCGTATCGGTGGAGAAGGGCGAGACCCAGCGAATCAAGACGGTGCGAATCTCCGCGGGGCCGTCTATAGCGGAAGCGCTTGAGACGCTGACGGGAGAGGCGAATGCCGGCTGAGCTGATCGACGGGAAGATCGTCTCGGAAATGGTGCGCGATGCAGTCGCCGCTGCCGTCACGAAACTGCCGGGCAAGCCGTGCCTTGCCGTGGTGCTGGTGGGCGATGATCCTGCGAGCGCGCTGTACGTGAAATCCAAGGGCGAGAAGACCGAAGCCGCGGGCATGCGCTCGATCACGAAGCGCTTTCCGGCGTCCGCGACTCAGGCCGAGCTCGAGGCTGAACTGACTGGCCTCAGCGCCGATTGGGAAGTGGATGGAATCCTGCTGCAGCTGCCGCTGCCCAAGGGCCTCGACGAAGCGAAGGCGCTAGAGAAGATCGATCCCGCCAAGGATGTCGACGGTCTCACCGAGCTTTCAGCCGGCCGTCTCTTCTTGGGCAAGCCGGGCCTGCGGCCCTGCACGCCGACTGGCTGCGTGATCATGGCGAAGCATGCGCTGGGCGATGATCTTTCTGGCAAACATGTCGTGGTGATCGGCCGCTCCATCCTGGTAGGCAAGCCATCAGCCATGCTGTTCCTTGCGGAGAACTGCACCGTCACCATTGCGCATTCTAAGTCGGCCGACCTGCCCGCGCTGTGCCGCACGGCCGACATTCTTGTTCCAGCGGTGGGCCGCCCTAACATGGTACGCGGAGACTGGGTGAAGCCCGGCGCCGTCGTCATCGATGTCGGCATCAACCGGATTCCGGCGCCCGAGAAGGGCGAGGGCAAGACGCGCGTCGTGGGCGATGCTCACTTTGACGAATGCCGAGAGACCGCCGACTGGATCACGCCTGTGCCCGGCGGCGTCGGCCTGATGACCGTTGCCTGCCTGCTGCGAAACACTGTTCTCGCCGCATGCGCAAGACGCGGATGGAGCTTGCCAAAGGAACTCGGCGCCTGAGCCTGTTCGACGATCTCTGGACGAAACAGGACGGCCGCTGCGCCATCTGCGGCGAGGCAATCCCACGCGGGCGGTTCGATGTTCCGCACGCGACGATCTGGAAGAAGACGCGCCCGACCTTCGACCATATCCGTCCGCGTGCGAAGGGCGGCGGCGACGCGCCGGCAAATGTCCAGCTTGCGCATGCGCGCTGCAACAGGCGCAAGGGTGATAGCTGGAAGCCGAACGGCTAAGCTGCGACTTGGGCCGGCTTGAACTTGCCGATCACCCATCGCCCGAGGCGCCAGAGCAGGAGCACGCCGAGGATCACGGCGTGAATGGTCGGATTGCCTTCCACGATCTTCACCATCAGGAGGTTGTGCGCCACCGCCAGGATCGCCACTGGATAGGTCAACCAGTGCAGCCTGTCCCATGTTCTGCGACCCAGCTTCTTGATCGAGGAATTGTTCGACGTGAGCGCCAGCGGGATCATCAACGTAAGCGCCGCCATGCCGAGCATGATATAGGTGCGAAGCGTCACGTCCTCGATCAAGCCGGGCAGCGACCAGCTCCGGTCGAGCCAGAAATAGGCGAGTAGATGCAGCGCTGTGTAGAAGAAGGCCGCGAGCCCGACGCGGCGACGGATAATCGCGATCGGGGCCCAGCCGGTGATGTCGCGGATCGGGCTGATGGCCAGCGTGACGAGAAGAACGCGGATCGCTGTGTCGCCGAGGTAGCGGTGCGTCCACTGGCCGACATTCCAACCCATGTCGCTGGGCAGGCCGGCGAGCATCAGCGCCCACTGGTAAGCCAGCCAAGCCAGCGGCGCGATCAGCGCGACGAGCGTCAGCGGCTTCAGCCAGTGCTTGCCGAATGCGCGTAGGAGAGGGCTGTGGGCCATCGTGTCTGCCTCGGCCCGGTCAGTAGTTCTTTTTCAGGTCCATGCCGGCGTAGAGTGATGCGACCTGCTGATAGCCATTGAACATCTCGGTGTCGCGGCGCTCGTTGAAGCCGCCCTTGCCGCCAATCACGCGCTCCGACGCCTGGCTCCAGCGCGGGTGCGAGACGTTCGGGTTCACGTTGGAGTAGAAGCCGTACTCGTTGGCGTTGGCCTTATTCCACGCTGTGCCCGGCTGGGTCGCGAGGAAGCGGATCTTGACGATCGATTTGGTGGCCTTGAAGCCGTACTTCCAGGGGATCACCGTGCGCAGCGGCGCGCCGTTCTGTTTCTGCAGCGCCTTGCCGTAGGCGCCAACGGCGAACAGCGTGAGGTCGTGGTTTGCCTCGTCCATGCGCAGGCCCTCGACATAGGGCCACTGCAACGAGGGGCGGTTCGTCCCAGGCATTTCCTTCTTGTTGAGATAGGTTTCGAACTGCACGAACTTGGCCGTCGATTTCGGTTTCAGTTTCGACAGCACGCTGTGCATCGGCACGCCCACCCAAGGCACCACCATCGACCATGCCTCGACGCAGCGGTGGCGATAGACGCGCTCTTCGAGTTTGGAATAATCGATCAGGTCCTTTAGCGCATACGCGCCGGGCGCATCCGTTTCGCCTTCGACGGTTACCTGCCAGGGCGACACCTTCATGAGGTTGGCGTAACGCGGCGGATCTTCCTTGCTGGTCCCGAACTCGTAGAAATTGCAGTAGCCCGTGAAGGCCTCCTCGACTGTGGCTCCGCCGGCGACAGCGAAGGCTGTCTTCTTCGCCGCCAGCGCCGCGCCAGGCGCTGGGTGGCCGCCGGCCGTTGCGGGGGCGGTCGGCGTCTGCTCGGGTTCGGAGCAGGCCGGCAATGCGCCGAGGATGGAGCCCGCGCCAAGAAAGCCGGCTGCCGACAGGATGTGACGGCGATCCATGAACAAGCGCTCGGACGTGATCTCATCGCGCAGCGTCTGGTAATCCGGATTGCGGCGGAACTTCAGGTCCATCTCGCGTCGTCCCTTTCCTTGGCGTCCGGGCGGTTATCCGCTCGTGGACAATAGAATTCTAGCGCGTGCAGCCATCCGGTGCGACTGCTTCCGTTCACATCTGTACGAGCGAAAGGGCAGATCGGTTACCTCCAGCTGCGGAAAATCGCGCCGAAACGCTTCGATCCGGCGTTAAATCGGCTCGTGATAGACTTGGGCTCCGATTCGGAGACATATGTGCTGAAAATCATCGTCCTGCCGGTCCTTTGCGCCGTGGCGCTTTCGGCCTGCCTTGCACCTGCTCCGCCAGAGGGTGGCGGCTCTGGCCCAAAAACCACCGGCCAGGCGCTCGCCCAGATGGCCTGTCCGCACCGGATTGCCGAAGCTTCGGCGTGGGTGAACCACATGCCCGGAACCAGCCGTGCGCCCCGCGAACTTCAGGTCGACGTCCGGCTGGCCGAGGCGACGGATACGGCGATCGTGCTCCGCTCGGATGCCTCGACCGGCGACACGCTGATCCTCGAAATCCGCACCGCCCCGCACGCCCCCGTTCCCGGGCGGCTGGCCTATCGTGAGCCGGTGCCGAGCCCGATGTACAGGAAGATCAGCTTCTTCTGCCGCGGCGGGGAAATCCACGCCGTCGACAGCATCGAGCGGGTGTACTGAGCGCCTGTCAGTTCGCTGCGACGCAAGGTGCGTTTGCCCTGATCGGGCCGGTCCTGTAGACCGGGCCGACAAGGAGTGAGCATGCGACTGGCCTTCTTTGGTGACGTGGTGGGCCGGGCTGGCCGGGCCGCCGTCGCCGAGCATCTTCCACGGATCAAGACCGAGCTGCAGCTCGATTTTGCGATCGTTAACGGCGAGAATGCGGCCGGCGGTTTTGGAATAACCGCGTCGACCGCGAACGAGCTGTTCGATGCGGGCGCCGACTGCATCACGCTTGGCAACCATTCGTGGGACCAGTCGGAAGCCCTCGTCTATATCGAGCGCGAGACGCGGCTGCTGCGGCCCTACAACTATCCCAAGACGTTGCACATTCCCGGACGCGGCTCTCAGCTGTTTACGACGCCGAAGGGGCAGCGTGTCTTTGTCGTTCAGATCCACGGCTCGGCCTTCATGGAGTCGCTGGACGATCCGATCCAGGGCGTCCAGTCCGCGCTCGAGGAATGTCCGCTTGGGCAGGTGGCCGATGCGGTGGTGGTCGAGATCCATGCGGAGGCGACGGCCGAGAAATACATCATGGGTCACTACTGTGACGGACGTGCGACCGCCGTGATCGGCGCCCACACGCACGTGCCGACGGCGGACGCGCAAATCCTCCCCGGTGGGACCGCCTACCAGACCGATGCCGGGATGTGCGGAGACTATGACAGCGTGATCGGGATGAAGAAGGGGCCGCTCGTCCAGCGCGCCGCGACGCGTCTGCCGGTCGAACGAAAGTCGCCGGCTGAGGGGCCTGCAACCATGTGCGGCGTCTATATCGAGTCTGACGACAGAACGGGACTTGCCGTTCGCGTCGAGCCCATCCGCGTGGGTGGGCGTTTGAGTCAAATGGTTCCTCTCCGCAACCGATAGACGATCGCGCGACCTCGAATTGTCGCACGCCTGTCCTTCAGCTACTTCTTCCTCCAACGCCGCCGACGGTGCGGCGATTGGGAGGACATCCACATGCGAAACACACTGATGCGTTCGCTCGCGCTGGCGGCCCTGCTTGGCGCTGCTGCTTGCCAGACGGTGGCCATGCCGGCGCCGACGGCGAGTTCGGCGCACATTGTTGCCGCGATCGCGGATGCGGCGCGTCCGGCGGCGGACACGGCGCGGGACGCGGATCGCAAGCCGGCCGAGATGATCGCGTTCGGCGAGTTGACGCCCGGCGACAAGATCGGCGAGCTCATCCCCGGCGGCGGCTACATGACCCGCATTCTCTCCAAGGCCGTCGGGCCCGCCGGCAAGGTCTATGTCTTCGCCAGCGCGCCGGTTCAGCGCGAAGGCCAGCCACCGCCTGCGGCGCCTGTTGCAGCGATCACGGCGGACGCTGCGAACTACCGCAATGTGCAGGTGGTCATTACCGACTTCACGAAGATTCCCGCACCGGAGCCGCTCGACCTCGTGTGGACGTCACAGAACTATCACGACATGCACAATCCGGGACGCAACCTCGACATAAACGCCGCGAACAAGGCCGTGTACGGCGCGCTGAAGCCGGGCGGGCTTTATGTCGTACTCGATCACCAGTCGGCCAGGGGCGTCGACTTCGATGCGCAGAAGCATCGCATCGACATGGCGAAGGTGAAGGCCGAGGTGCTTGCGGCGGGGTTCACGTTCGTTGATGAATCCCAGGTGCTCGACAACCCGGCGGATGATGGATCGAAGGGTGTGTTCGACGCCTCGATCCGCGGCAAGACGGATCAGTTCATCCTGAAGTTCAAGAAGCCGGGCTGATTTCCACTTCTCTGGAAACACGACGCGCGTCCGCGTTCCGGCAGGAGACCTGCAGGGCGCGGACGTTGTGTTTCGGGGACGTGACTATCCCGGTTCGCATTTCTGATTCCAGCTGGCGAGCGGGTCCTCGATCAACGGCATGACGATTTCCAGGCCGGCGCGGATGAAGCGCTGGCCGCGGTTGAGCAGGCGGTGGAAATCCCAGCAGCGCACGGCGAGCAGGCGCGGGTCGTTGGCCCTGGCGTTGCGTGCGGCGATGCGGGCGAGTTTCACCGCGAAGCGGTGGGCGCGCGTGTCGGGATCAGCCAGGATTCGGCGCGCTGCTTCGAGGCGGCGGGCGAACGGGAGGGCTGGCAGCACGCGGGGCTGTCCGCGTTTGGCGCGGCGGAGGCAGCGTGTCTCGGGCGGTTTGCGCGGTAACATGCGGAGGCGCGCGATCCAGCTGGAGGGCCTGGGCGATCATGTGTGGACGTTTGCGCACAGATGTCTAATGGCGTGCAGAGCCACTCCCCAATACCGCCGGATCAGTATCGATGCAGTTGGAAGCGCCACCCTCAGATCTTTTGTTCAGCCCAGACGAGCACGAACGGGCGTGGGAGCTGTTTGCCGATTTCGCCAGTCGCTATCTGGCCAGCGTTGCGGCTCGTCCAGTCTATCCCGAGCTCGACCGTCCAGCCCTCCGGAAAATCATGCAGACGCCGATGCCGCGCTCAGGCACCAGCCTCGTCGAGTTGTTGGAGGAGTTCGAAGCCGTCATCGTGCCCAACGCCACGCACTCGGCGCATCCTCGCTTCCTTCCTTATGTGCAGCCTACCCCCAATGCCATTGCGCCGTATGCTGATGCCGTCGCGAGCCTGATCAGCCAGAACTGCAATCTGTGGCATCTGTCGCCCTCGGCGAATGCAGTTGAACAAACTGTCGTGCGCTGGTTCGCTGATCTCTACGGCTTTCCCAGCTCGACTGGCGGGCTCATCACCAGCGGCGGCTCAGCTGCTAATCTTGTTGGGCTCACGGCTGCCCGCGACCATGCCCTTGGACCAGATGCACGCACCCGCGGTCTGCAGGGGAACGGCCCGCCACTGGTTCTTTACACATCCGATGAAGTGCATTCGAGCATCGACAAGGCGGTTTCAATCCTCGGTATTGGCACGGAGAATTTGCGTCACATCCCAACCGACGCCGCCTTCCGGATGCGGATCGACCTTCTTGAGGCGGCCCTTCGGCGTGATCGCGCGGAAGGACGGAAGCCCTTTTGCGTTGTCGGTAGCGCAGGAACCGTAACAACTGGGTCGGTCGATCCCATTCGTGAACTCGCGGCGTTCTGCAAACAGGAGGGTCTGTGGCTGCACATCGACGGGGCGTATGGCGCGCTCACCGTGCTCAGCCAGCGGTATCGCGCCGAGATGTCGGCTATCGGGCTAGCCGATTCTGTGTCGCTTGATCCGCACAAGTTTCTGTTCTGTCCCGCCGAAGCTGGGTGTGTCCTCGTGCGGGATCGTGCGCATCTTCGTCACGCCTTCAGCGCCACGCCCAGCTATCTGACCATGTCGGAGGATCCCGACTTCATCGACTTCGCGAACTACGGTCCGCAACTCACGCGCAGTTTCAAGGCCTTGAAGGTCTGGTGGTCGTTGAAGCGATTTGGCGCTGATGCCTATGTGCGAGTCATCGATCGGATGAGCGATCTCGCCGCCTATATGGCGAGCGCTATTGAAGAGAGGGCTGATCTTGAGCTGCTTGCTCCGGTCACGTTCAACTGCGTGTGTTTCCGAGTCAGGAGCCTGGATGATGCTGGCAATCGCACTGTGCTCAAGAGGCTGGTCGACAGCGGCGACGCGTTCCTCGGGCCTGCGTCGGTAAATGGACGCATTGGGCTGCGCGCCTGCTTCATGAACTTGCGTACCAGCCAATCTGATATCGATTTCATTCTGGATCGAACCGGCGAAATTGCAGCGGGAACACCGTGATCAAGCGTTTGGTCGAATGTCTTTTTTGGCCAATACCTACCGCGCCGACCGCCACTCGCGACTGACATTTTCTCGCCAGACGGCGACGTTGCCAGGGGTCTTTTGGTTCGCTGGACGCTGGCGTGAATCAAGGGATATTCTCACTTGCGACGGAAACAGCCGATAGCCGAGGTACCCACCGCTCCCATGGCGCCAACCCCTGCCGCGCTTCCGTTTGGCAAGGAGATCGCAGACGGCGTCGCCGACCTACTCGATCGCGATGGCCGCATATTGTGGGGCTACTGCTCGCACTGGATGCTGAAAAAGGGCGATCGCCTCGTCTACGAACTTCTCAAGGGGTCTCGACGGGAGGTTTTCGCCACGCCGGACAAGAACGCGTTCGCTGCTTGGTTGGCTCAGCAGAGCCCGCAGTCACTTGACGATAATGTGCGGCCCGGCTGCCATGACACGATCGAGGTGATAACGCACGAGCTTCTCGCCGAGGCGGTCGCCCACAACGCGGGTGTGAACGACCCGACACCTTATGGTGCGGCGCTTGCCGGCCAGGTCGTCGACGCGCTCGACCGGGGTGTCACGGTGGCGTATTCGCATCGCGACTATTGCGGGATGGGCTTGGGCCGTGGCGACGAGGTCTATATCTATGGTCCCGTATATGACGGCCAGCTGTTCGCGGAGGCTGTGTTCAAGACGCGCGAGGCGCTCAGGGTGTGGCTAGCCCAGCAGAGCGATGCGACGCTCTGCGGCCGAGAGTCACCGCAGCCCTTCGACTGGGACAACCAAAGGCTGACACGTGTTCGCTTGCTTGAAGCGATCGCGACAGCGGCGCCTGACTGAGCCGGTGGAGCAAGTCCCGTCTCCTGGGGCGATGCCTGAAAGATGGCTTCTGGCCATCGCTGTCCGTGCGTCATGTTTTGCTTACGGCGGAGTTGTTCATGAGCCCCTGCGTTGCTGAACCGTCGAAGCCGGCTGGCGGCGGGTCGGTGCCGATCTTGTGATCCGTCGCGCGACCGTCCTCCCTTGATGCGCCGAACCGCCGCCCCACATCGACGGGCCAACCAGCCAAGGGGCGCGAGCGCATGAAACCCATACTTCTGGCCCCGCTGCTGCTCGCCGCCGCGTGCAGCCACACCGGAATATACGCCCTTTCGGATTTCACTCCCTCTGACCAGGCCATGACGTTCAAGGGCACCGTGCTGTCGGTCGAGGCGGACGGCGATTTTCTGCTGGAAACCAGCGGCCGGCTGCTGTTGGTCGACGTCGGCGACACCGGTGCAAAGGTTGAGCTGGGCGATCGCGTGGTCGTTGCGGGACGCACCGACATCGACGAGGACGAAGCCGAAGCGCCGGAACTGGATGCGGAGTCCGTGACGGACTGGCTCCCCCCCGCGGCCGTGGAGAAATAGTGGCGGTCACGACGTGCGGGGAATCCGCCACGGCGGTTCGGACATCAGCGATCGTTCAACGATCCCGGCGCCCAGCGCGGAGACCCCGATCGCCAGCTCCGTAATCACCGCGATTGCGTCCAAGGGAAGGGTCAACTTCGCCTCGAAGACGTTGATCAGCATTGGAAACGCCGCGGCGACGCCAAGCCCGACCCCGGGCAGCCTCGCCGCTGCGCCCGTGAATGCGAACTCGCCGGCACGATGACTTGCCGATTTTGCGATCGGAACTGCGGGGTTCTCCTGTTGAACTCGAAAGGCCCCATCGACACTTTTACGGGGCGGAACGGGCCCCTCTGGCAGAAGCACAGCAATAGCTGAAGCTCTGCGATGTCGGACCCCATCGGGAGCATCCCGATGTTGGCTCGGACCGTTTTCTGCATGTCGACATCGCGCTCTCGCAACGTGAAACGAGAGGCGTTACGCATGTATGGAAGATACGATCGCGACCTGTCAGTCGCGCATCAACGGGTTCAGGGAAACATCGACGCCCTGGAGCGCTCCCCGCAACCCGATTGGAGGCCGATAGGCGAGCTGAAGCGCCTACGGCTGTCAATCAAGGACCGGGTGAAGAGAATTCTGAAGGGTGGTTGGGAGGTCCAGCCGCAGTGGTCGCTCCCAAACGACGCCAGGCGGCAAGGTCGTCCGTCTGCACTTACGAGCGATGCATCGGATATCTTCATACCACTTCTGACATCTCCGATCGACGGCTCAGCGATGCGGCAGATACGCCGCTGCGGCATCGAGCTGGATGTCTGTCCGACATCGGGCGCCGTCTGGCTGGACAAGGGTGAGCTCGAAAAGCTTATAACTCTCGTGAGCGATGAGGCCTCCGAAGGCGAAGCAGATCGCTCTCGTGACCGTGGTAACCGTGACGAGGGCGAAGACGATTTCGATGAGAATCGTCGGCGTCGCGGAAAGCGACGCTCCCGGTTCATGGATATCTTCGACTTCTAGGTGTGCAGCGGCGCCAGCATCTGCCAATGCCGGCGCCAAGCTCGCAAACCTCACAGATCTGTCTCGTCCCGCGACACCACCGCGAACATCGGTCCGGATAGCGGGGAGTTATTGCTGCGTTTGGGTTGATCTGCGCGCAGTCGCGACCATCAAGCACTCGGATTTCTGGAATGCCGTTCGACATCTTCGCAGAGTTCGCGGGCCAGCCTCTCTGGCTATGGGCTGCTTTCCTGTCCTTTGTTGGCCTTGTCCTCTGGCTCGATCTGGGTGTCGTCAACAACCATGAGGGCGTGATTTCTCCCAGGCGAAGCGCGGTGATTTGGGGCGCATTCGTAGCCGACGGTGAAGAAGGTTCTTCGTCCCATGCCGCGAAGATGCGGCGCGTTGCGCCGCGCGCCAACCCCTAGAGTGCGGCGCCTTCGGGCCAGAACGACCAATGAGTGTTCGGCGGAACAGTCGGGCGATAACGCGAGAGGCTGCCGGTTTCCAGCACGGCGGCAAGCTGGCGAAAAGCCCGGAAATTGCTGGCTACCTTGCCGTTGGCGAGATCTGGATGGTTCCATTCCTCAAGCCAGAAGATCTGCTGGAGGGTTGGTGGAATGTTCTGTCGTCGCTCTGCATTGCTAGCCAGCACTAGGTCGCGATCGTCCGCGGCGAGCCAACGGCACAGTTCGAAGGCCATGACACGCTGAGGGTCGGACGGCGTGATACCGGCCGCCGCAATCTCCGTGAGCGTCGGTGCGGGAAGTATCGTGCCGCGCAAGACGAGGGACGAGCTTTCGAGCACTTCCTCCGCGTCGCCGATGTCGAGCGCGTCGATAGGGTGGATGAAGGTCATCTCGTTGTGCGGGCTCGCATGAAGGTAGGCCTCGAACGCCTCAGGCGCCGCATAGTCGCTCGCCATCTTCGTCCGTTCGATAGTGCTGCCGAATGTATTGAGACACGTGTACGGCATGCCCGCATGTGGACTGAAGCCGAACACCTCGATCGTCATCGCCCAGTCTTCCGCAGAGCGATAGAGCGACAGCCGCGTCGCGGCGTCGAAGACATGGCCATTGTCGAGCATGGGAAAGGAGTTGCGCCGGCATGCATCGTCGAGCGCGACGAGTATCCGATGCGCCGTCATCATTGGGCCGAGGGCTTCATCTCCTGCTTGCCTAAACGTGCCGCCAGCAGGACGTGGACCAGCGCGTGGTTGGCTTCGTGGCAGGCGTATTCGTAGGCGGGGCGGCGGATGCGTTTGAGCATGTATTCGGCGTGCCAGGGTTTTGTGTACACTGACAGGTCATCGACGGTGAACTGATAGAGCAGCGTGTCGGCGCTGGTGAGGGTGAAGCGTTCGATCACCTTGCTGTCTGAGGTGATGAACGCGCCGCCGCTCCAGGTGATGCCCTGCTTGGCGGCGATGTTGAAGCGATCTGTCTCGACGACCAGCGTATCGCTCCCCCACCGGCCGCGGGACTGGCCGCTGCGTGTTCGTAGGGCCTCGGGGCGGCGTGGTCAGCCTGACGATGCGGGCGGGCTCCATGTCCTCCATCATCATTACGACCGCATCGCGCGTCTGCACCAGCTGGAGCGGGACCATCAGGAAGGACGAAGCAAGCGGCACGTTGACGAGGCCTTCGATACAGCGTTCGGGCGGCGGGCGATTTTCCGGGTTGTCGAAGCCTGACTCCTCGCCGTCCAGCGCGGCTTTCGCGAGCGCGGTGAGCGGCAGCTGGCCGTCGGGGGGGAACGACAATCCGCGACGAACGCAGCTCGCCATTCATGTCGAGCAGGGCAGGCGCGATGGAGTTGCTGTCGAACTCGGGATCGTAGACCTCGCCTTCGTCCAGATCCTCCATCAGTCTTGCGACGAGGCTGGCAGCGTTCTCGGGTGCAACGGCGAGGCTGGTGATCCCGTCGGGCCGCTCCATGGCGTGATGAACCCGGTGAACCAGTAGCCATGGAAATCCGGGCGTCCGTCGCCGGTGCGCGGGATCGGCGAGGTTTGTGCGAGGGCAGGCAGGGTTGCTAGGGCGAAAACCGCGAGGGATACGGCTACACGAAGACCCCGTCTCGGCTCTTCGCGATGCTCTGCGGAGACTTTCTCGGGCTTGACCCGAGAACCTGTCTTCGTGGCGGACCGTTCCGCATGACCGAAGAGAAGAAAAACTCTCGGATCACGCCCGACAATGACTCCCGCGACGTGTGTGCTCATCGTCGATCACCCCATCCCGAGCGTCGATCAGGGTGCATGGTTCGGCGCCGCCGATCAAGCGTATCGCCTACTGCACGCACTCCGGATTGATGCCCTGCACGTAGTTGGGGATCACGCCGATCTGTTGCGCGGTCTCGGAGCCAAGGAAGCCGGTGAGGCGCCCATAGCCGACGTCGATCGGATATTGCCTGAGATACCATGACGCCACCGGCGCGTAGGACCAGTGCCATTTTTCTTCTTCGTAGCCGGTGGGACGCGCGTCTTCGCCCTTCTTGGAGGTGTAGACTTGGCAGAAGCCGTAATTGGCGGCGTGGTTGACCAGCCAGTCATAGATGCGGCGGCCATCCTTGTTGTTGGTGAAGTAGCTGTTCTCGAGGCTGTTGAAATCGAAGTCCGTGCCCCAGTGATGACGCGAGGTGCCGGGCATGGAGGAGAATTCCAGGATTTTCTTCGCGCGTGCTGCGGGATCCGGCAGCGACTTGTTGAGCTTCTTGCCGCCGACCAGTGTCTTCCCGGTCCACTTGTCTTCCCAGATCTGCTTCTGGTCGGAGAAGGAACGGAAGGCAGAGACGATCTTGAGCTTGTAGCCGTTCTGTTCGGCGTCCTCCGCCATGCGCACGAAGGCGTCGACGGCGTCCTTGTGGCCCCAGACGCGGCTGCCGCCGATGTATTTTTCCGGTATGCGCGCGAATTTCTGATCGCTGGCGGGATCGACGTCGCCGATCAGGTATTTGAACGCGACATGGGATGGGGTGGGTTCGACAGGCGCTTCGGCGGCGGGGGCCGGCTCGGTAGTGATGTCGAGCGCCGGCGGCTGGGTTTCACCCGGGCCGGACGTGAGGCCGGCGATCGAAGCCGTCACCATCGCGGAACCGGTGTTGGGATCGGAGGGTGCGGCGCTGCAGGCAGCCAGCAGCGCAAATAGTGAGAGGGACGCTGTCACGCGCATCATCACGGTCTCCGTACGCCCCCGACGAGTCAAACCACGCGCGGAGCTTCGCGCCAAGCTCGGTTGCGCCGTTTAAGGAATGATTGCGCAGTGGGAATGAGTTCGGCCGTGCTGGGGCGGCCCGGTTCAGTTCTTGAACTTTGCCTCGCGCGGCCGCATCAGGCCTTCCTGCGTGACCGAGGCGACCAGCTTGCCTGCCTCCGTGAAGACCTCGCCGCGGTTGAAGCCGCGTGCGCCGGAGGCGGACGGCGAGTCCATGGCGTAGAGAAGCCAGTTCGAGATGTCGAACGGCTCGTGGAACCACATCGAGTGGTCGAGGCTCGCCATCTGCACGCCGCCGGTGAACCAGTTGACGCCGTGCGGCTTGGTGGCTGTGTCGAGGATGCCCATGTCGGAGGCGTAGGCGAGCAGGCATTGCTGCAGGGCGAAGTTGTTCCGGTCGACGGCGCCGCGGACTTTCATCCACATCTGCTTCTTCGGTTCGGTCTTCGCCGGCGAGATCATCTGGCGCGGATCGACGGGCTTGAGTTCGATCGGGCGAGGACGCGCGAACTGCTTCTGGAACTCCTTGGGGATGTGGTCCTTCGCCATGGCGCGGAGTTCGTCTTCGGACTTCAGTTCGGCGGGCATCTTCACGGCGGGCATGGGAGACTGGTGAGTGAAGCCTTCCTCGGGGACCTGGAAGGAGGCGGCGAGGTTGAAGATCTGCTCGCCGTGCTGGACGGCGGTGACGCGTCGGGTGGTGAAGCTCTTGCCATCGCGCGCGCGGTCGACCTCGTAGAGGATCGGCACGGTGGGATCGCCCGGGCGGATAAAGTACGCGTGCAGGCTGTGGCAGACGCGGTTCTCGACGGTGCGGTAGGCGGCGACCAGCGCCTGCGCGATCACCTGGCCGCCAAACACGCGCTTCACGCCATCGTCGGGCGAATGGCCGCGAAACAGGTTCACCTCGATCCGTTCGAGGTCGAGCAGGGCGACCAGGTCTGCGACGGGATCGGTTGCGAAGGGGGCGGCGTCGGTCATGATGTCAATCTCGTTGGAGGAGGGGCCGGTCTTGCATCGGTCTGGTCGAGAGCATTTGTGGCGGCAGGTGTAAACCCGCAGCCGCCTTTTTGCGAACTTCCCAAGAAGGCGCCTTGCGGCCGCCATGGGGCTTTCAGCTTTCGATCCGATATCCCTCGTGCGGGGTGGCGGATCGTCCTGATCGTGCGCAGGCCCCCATGGCAGGGGCGCCCAAACGCTTGCGTCTGTCCGGGGCGGTGAGGTATCCGGGCGGCCACTCCTTCCTCATTCGAGAGATACCCCATGGCCGGCCACAGCAAATGGGCCAACATCCAGCACCGCAAGGGCAAGGCCGACAAGGCCAAGGCCAAGCTGTTCTCCAAGCTGGCGAAAGAGATCACGGTGGCTGCCAAGAGCGGCATGGCGGACGTGAACTTTAATCCGCGCCTGCGCCTTGCGGTGAACAATGCCAAGGCGGCGTCGATGCCGAAGGACAACATCCAGCGGGCGATCGACAAGGGTGCTGGCGGCGACGCCACGAACTACGAGGCGATCCGCTATGAGGGCTTTGCGCCCGGTGGTGTTGGCCTGATCGTCGAGTGCTCGACCGACAACAAGAACCGCGCGGCGACAGACGTGCGCACGGCGTTCACGCATCATGGTGGGAATCTCGGTCAGACGGGCGCCGTCTCGTCGGGCTTCGAGCATGTCGGCGAGATCGTTTATCCGCCGAGCGCGGGTACTGAAGACGCGATCATGGAGGCCGCGCTGGATGCCGGCGCATCCGACGTGTCGAGCGACGAAGAGGGCCACTACATCTATACGGCGCGCGCCGATCTTGCAGAGGTGGCGTCGGCGCTGGAGGGCAAGATCAAGACGGCCGCGACGTCGACCGCCCTGATCTGGAAACCCGTCAACACGGTGCAGGTCGAAGGCGAGAATGCCGACAAGCTCATGAAGATGCTCGAAGAGCTCGAGGACTGCGACGACGTGCAGAACGTCTACGGCAATTACGAGATCTCGGATGCAGAGATGGCGCGGCTGGCCGGGTAGCCCCGATCAGGGCGCTATGGCTGCGGCGGCGGATAGTCGGGCGACTTGTAGAGTCCCATGCTCGGCAGGTCTGGCTTGAACGCCACGTGACATGCATTGCACGAGGCAACCAGGCGATCGCCGGCGGCGGTCAGCTGATCGATATTCCGCGCCTTGACCGCCGACAGCGCGTCCATGCCCGAATTGCTCATTTCGTCCGCCATCCTGATCCATTCCGGATCACGGACCCACTCGGAATCGTTCGGGCCTGTACCGGCAAGCTGGATGGTCTTGCCCGATAGCGCTGACTGATAGGCGTGATGCTCGGCCTCTCGCCAGCCTGCGTCTGTTGTCGGCGGCCGGTAGGCGTCCAGCCAGATCGGCTCCGATGCATGATCGACGAGCGCAACCATCACCGCATTGATGCTGATGGGCAGGTTGATCTCGCGCACTGACGCCTGCGGCGGTGGCGTTGGCGCCGCCGCGGGCGCTTTATCCGTCGCTGGCGCACAGGCGGCGAGCGACATCGCTGCTGTCAGGGTTGATAGCAACAAGCGAGCTACATGCATCATCGGCCTCCCAGAATGTGTCCGGTAGCCAGACCATCCACCAAATGGCGCGTCGGGACTTGATCGCGATCAACAAGCGAGACGCGCTCGTGGAATTCAGGCCTGCCTGACGGCAAGCCGAGGTCTGCCATGCAGCCGACCGCCCAGCTTCGTGCCGCTGAGGGCCTTTGCGAAACCTGCATCGTAGAGGTCAGCGCTTGCAAGGAAGCGCACCGCTTTTGCCTCCAGGTCCTTCGCGCGTCTTGCCTCCCCATCGTCGCGTGTCCGCACATCACGGATCGCGGCGAGCAGCTGCGCCATCGCGCCGGCCGCAGAAACGGCCTGCACCTCGGCAAGCCGGTCACGCGCTTCGTCGGCGGCGATGATCAGTTCGCCCGAGATGGCTTCCAGCTGCGTCGCCAGATGGGGCGAGCGGCCAAACCGCGCCTCATCCATAAGGCGGGCGACATGGTCGACAAAACCTTCGATGCGGACGATGGCTGCCGCGCAGGCGGCAGCGGGGCAGAACTCGATCGGGTCGGCAGTCGTCGTGTCCATGGGCGCGTCCTCCTCCGCCGGTTTGCCGCTGGCAGCTGCTGTTAGCAGCTCAAGGCGGCTGAGAGGAACGATTGGACGCGAATAGTTAACGGGGTCTTAAAACGTGCCGGGAGGGCCCGTTTTGCAAGGCTTGCCTTGTGGATGGACGATGCGTTCCGGCTTCAGCCGGGAAGCTTGCCCGACTTCCAGAGGTCCTGGAGGTGCTGCAGGATGATGTTGCGCGCGACCTCGGCCCGGTTCGAGCCGTAGAGGCCAGAATCCACCAGTATTTCAAGGCGATCGGCTGCCTTCTCGGGCAGCACGACGGTGAAGGGCTTGGTACCCTGGGTGGCGGGCGGCTTAGCCATGCATTGCTATTGCAATGCCTTGGCAATGCCTGCAAGGTGATTCTCGCTACAGGCGTCGGGGGGCTCCCGACAGCTGCCAATGGAATCGTCCATGTCCAAAACAGCAAATCGCCAGCCGCTGACAGTCAGGCTTGATCCTGAGTCGAAAAAACTGTTCGCCGAAGAGGCGGAAAAGTGCGGCCTCGAGGCCGGCGTCGCCGCGCGGCAGATCCTCGAACTCTACGTCCAGCGTCTCCGCGAAAGTGGCGACTACATCCAGACCCTGTCGGATTTCTCGCAGGCGCTGAAGACGCGGGCCGCGTGAGCGTCACCGAGCTTCCTTCTGTGGCCATGACCACATAGGAAGGCGCTCGCTTGCGGAGCGCCTCATGAAACTTCTCGACTCGATTTCCTTTCCCGGCTCGAAGCTGGGCGGGGGGATGAAGACCGGTACGGGCGATGACCGGTATGCGTTCGACGAGGCGGCGGGTTGGGCCTGTGTGGTCGACGGTGCGACGGATGTGGGGCCGGTGCGTATCTTCGCGGGGGCTGAATCGGATGCGGCGCGCTATGCCGAGATATTCGCCGAGACGATTGTGCGACACCCCGCAGATGCGCGCGAGATTCCACAGGCATGGTTTGCCCGTCTGCTCCCGCGCCTGCGGGCGACAATCGAGCGTGAGGTGAAGATACCACTCAAGGATGCGCCGCTCGCGAGTTATCCGACCGCTGCTGCGACCTGGGTTCGCCATCGCAAGGGCAGGCTTGAAGGCGCGACCCTTGGCGATTCAATCGCGATCGTGAAATCGTCCGACGGGGCCGTCACCGTGTTCGGCGAGGCCGGCAAGGCTGCGGACGAGCAGGGACGCGCGAAGACCGTGATGGCGATGACGCGGGAGGAGCAGCTGAAATGGCTGCAGGACGTACGCGCGATTCATAATACGCGCGGCGGCTACTGGGTGTTCGGCGTGCAGCCTGAAGCCGCAGATCACATCGTGCACCAGACCTGCGATGCGCCGGCGGGCACGAAGGCGCTGGTGATGTCAGACGGGTTCTACCGACTGGTGTCGCCCTATGGGCGGTACACGGATGAGGGTCTGATCGATGCGGTTGTTGCGCGCGGGTTGGGCGCGCTGATGCGGGAACTGCGCGAGATGGAAGCTTCGCCCGAGGACGACGCCAGGATCGGCCGCTTCAAGACGAGCGACGATGCGACCGCATTGCTGGTGGAGTTCTAGGAAACCAGATTGTCCGGGTACAGCACCGCCGACGCATCAGCCGGCGTTCCTGGGCTGGTCCAGAACCAGAATAGACGTCCGTTCTTCGCCATGACGGAAATATGGCCGCCATCGATGCAGGCGCCCTGGGTGATCTCTTCGCGGAACACGGTTTCGTTCGGCGCACCGGTGACGCGATGAAGCACTGACTTGCAGCCAAGCGATGGGTAGGCGATCTCGGCGGTGCCGGCCGCTGTGATGGAAAGCTGGATTGTCCAGCTCGACTGAACGCCCTCGGGGCCGACCTGCAGGCCAGTGCCGTGCCAGTCACCCGCGACGGCATGCGAGGGTTGAGCCTGTGCGGGCGCGGGAATGGCGAGCGCCAGACCGGACATCAGCAATAGAGCGCGCATTGGCCGCTTCCCCTTGAAGCGGCAACGCTGGTCGCGCTTCGTGTCGGAATTTGGTCGAAGCAGGAGCGAGCTGCTGGCGGAGCTGCGTTACTCGTCCCCGCCCACCACGGCCTCGCCGCCCTTCATGACGAAGACTGGCTTTTCCAGCAGCGTTACGTCGCGCGTCGGGTCGCCCATGACGCCGACGAGATCGCCGAACGCACCCGTCGCCACCACGCCGACCTTGCCCTTCTTGCCGAGCGCGTCGGCGGCGTTGATCGTGGCTGTCTGGATCGCCTGCAGGGGTGTTGCGCCATAGCGCACCATCACTGCGAACTGCTTTGCGTTGTCGCCGTGCGGATAGACGCCGCTATCGGTGCCGTAGACCATCTTCACGCCGGCTGCGAGCGCGCGCTTGAAGCCCTGGCGCTGGACTTCCGCCACTTCGCGGTCCTTGCGGAGGTTATCCTCCATCACGCCGTTCTTCGGGCCTTCGCTCTGGGTGTAGTCCGTATTGTAGATGTCCATCGACAGGAACGTGCCCATCTTCTTGGCGGCTGCGATGCCTTCATCGTCGATCAGGCTGGCGTGCTCGATCGTGTCGATACCGGCGAGCGCCGCATCGCGGATGCCGCTGGCGCCGTGCGCGTGAGCGGCGACCTTCAGGCCCCACATGTGGGACTCTTCCGCGATCGCCTTCATCTCGGCGAGCGTCAACTGTTGCTGGCCCGGCTCGGTGTTGTGCGAGAAGACGCCGCCCGTCGCGCAGATCTTGATCACCTCGGCGCCGTATTTGCGGATCTCGCGCACGCGCTTGCGGCCCTCGTCCGGGCTGTCGGCATTGTAGGGGCTCGCCATGTTGAACGAGGGCGACAGGCCTGTGATGTCGCAATGGCCGCCGGTTGCGCCGAAGGAGTGTCCGGCGGGCACGATGCGCGGGCCGGGCACCTTGCCCATCTCGATGGCGGCCTTGAGCGCGATATCGTCCCAATTGCCCGAGCCGACATTGCGCACCGTCGTGAAGCCCGCGTCGAGCGTTGCCTTTGCGGCGGGGACCGAGATCACCGCGGCATAGGCATCGGGCAGGCCGATGCCGGTGAAGCCGCCCATGGTCGGATCGCTGTCGAGGTGGGTGTGCATGTCGATCAGGCCCGGCAGCAGGGTGACGCCCGTAAGCTCGTGGACAATCGCGGCGGATGGCACCTGCAGGCGGTCGCGCGAGCCGACCGCCGTGATGATCCCGTCCTGGATAATGATGGCGGGGTTCTGGATCATGCGGCCGGTCGAGACATCGAGCAGACGGTCGGCCGTGACATAGACGTTCTGCGCCATCGCAACCGGGGCGGCGGCGGCCATCAGGCCGGCCAGGACAAGCGTTCGCATCGATTCCCTCCACATGAGCCCGATTGATGCGACGCCCGCACGCGCGCGTAAAGCGCGGCTCTGTGCATTCACGAGAAAATCGCCGTGGCTGGCGCGCCGTTCGCCGCTAGGGTGCGCGAACAGAAGCTGGAGCAGGTCCGATGCCGACATCGCAGTCAGAGAAAGCCGCCGCGTTCGAGGCGCTGCACAATGCGCCGGGCGTGTTCGTGATTCCCAATCCGTGGGATCCGGGTTCTGCGCGGCTTCTGGCCGGCCTCGGCTTCAAGGCGCTGACCACGACCAGCGCCGGTTATGCACGCTCGATCGGGTTTTCCGATTACAATGCAGGCCGCGAGAATGTCATGGCCCACATCCGCGCGATGGCGCCGGTGATCGAAATCCCGCTTGCTGCTGATCTCGAGGATGGTTTCGGACCGAAGCCGGAGGACTGCGCCGAGACGATCCGGCAGGGCGCCGCGGCAGGGCTGGTCGGCGGCTCGATCGAGGATTTCACCGGCGACCGCGCCAGCCCGATCTATAGCATCTCAGAAGCGACCGATCGCATCCGCGCCGCGGCGGAGGCCGCGCGCAGGTTGCCTTTCAAGTTCATGCTGTGCGCCCGCGCCGAAAACTATCTCAACGGACGGCCAGACCTCGCGGACACGATTGCGCGCCTGCAGGCCTATCAGGAAGCAGGGGCGGACGTCCTGTTCGCGCCGGGCCTCAACACGTCGGAGGAAGTGCGTGACGTGTGCCGATCAATCGATCGCCCGTTCAACATCGTGCGCGGTCCGCGCAAGGAGCAGCTGACGGTGGAGCAGGTTGGCGCGCTCGGCGTGAAGCGCATCTCCACTGGCGGCATGATGCACGCAGTTGCCATGAGCGCTATGATCGGCGCGGCGAAGGAGATGCTCGGCCCTGGTACATTCGAGTTCACCAGGGCCATGCCGCATGCGAGCGAGATCGATGCGCTGCTTGGCAAGGGCGCCGCCGGCTGAGGGCAAGCACTGCCGGCGATTACCCTGAACGTAATTGGCCATGAGGCTGGTCAATGTATCCTGTAGGCTATCGCTTGATGAGGAAGCAGGACATGTCGGCATTCTGGCGCACCTGGTTGAACGCCTGGGCGTGGGTGGTGATCGTATTCGGCCTTGTTCTGGCTGGAGGCGGTCTCGACGCCACGGACACGGTCGCAGAAGCCGCCTTCGCCATCGTTGGCGGGGGCGCGCCGCTGGAGTGGACGCCCCACCTCCGCTTCAGTGTCGCGCTGATGGGCGCCGTGACCATGGGATGGGGCGTCACATATCTCGCGCTCTTCATGGCGGCGCACCGGCTGGGCGCGGATGCTGCCCCGGTCTGGCGCCTCGCCACGATTGGCATGGTCGCCTGGTTTGTGATCGACAGCGCACTGTCAGTTGCGACGGGCTTCTGGATGAATGCCGTGTCGAATACCGGGCTGGCGATAGGCTATCTGGTTCCGCTATTGGCGAGCGGTGCGATGAATGGTTCCGCTCCTGCGGCCGGTTCGCGGCCTTCCGCAGGAGCGGGCTAGGAGCCCGTCTCTCTAACGGCTTTCGAGCGGCTTGCCAGATCGGTTCGGCTGCGGCTGCATTTTTTGAGATTGGGTTGAGTGTCCTCAGATCGCCTTATGGAGCTTGAGGAGGTTGTGGGCGGTGCAGACCAACG
>CAIMMO010000187.1 GCA_903842595.1 uncultured Alphaproteobacteria bacterium | reverse complement strand
TCGCGTGCGCGGTGGGACGTTGATCGGCGGAGATCTGTTCGATTTCTGGGTCGGTCCCTTTTATGTGGGCTTCTTCGGCGTCACGACAATCTTCTTCGCGACCCTGGGCACCGCAATGATCGTGTACGGAGCAGCGATCGGACCGACATGGAATGTCTGGCTGATCAGTATCAACCCGCCTGACGCCAAATACGGCCTTGGGCTCGCGCCCTTGAAGGAGGGAGGTATCTGGCAGATTGTCACAATCTGCGCGATCGGTGCCTTCGTATCCTGGGCGCTTCGGCAGGTGGAGATCTCGCGCAAGCTCGGCATCGGCCTTCACGTGCCGTTCGCCTTCTCCTTTGCCATCGGCGCCTACATTACACTGGTCGTCATCCGCCCGGTCCTTCTCGGTTCCTGGGCAAACGGCTTCCCCTATGGCATTTTCAGCCATCTCGATTGGGTGTCGAACACGGGCTACCAGTACCTGAACTTCCACTACAATCCGGCGCACATGATCGCCATCACCTTCTTCTTCACGACCTGCTTTGCACTTTCCTTACACGGCTCGCTGATCCTTTCGGCGACCAATCCCGGAAAGGGCGAGGTCGTGAAGCAGCCAGAGCATGAAGACCAGTTCTTCCGCGAAGTGATGGCTTATTCGATCGGTACGCTGGGCATTCACCGACTGGGTCTCTTTCTTGCCCTGGCCGCCGTCTTCTTCAGTGCTGTCTGCATGATCATCAGTGGACCGATGTGGACGCTCGGATGGCCTGAGTGGTGGGATTGGTGGCTCGACCTCCCGATCTGGGCCGCTTCATCTGGAGCCGCGACATGAGCAATTACCAGAACATCTTCACGCAGGTTCAGGTCCGCGGACCATTCGAAGAGGGCTTGCCGCTGCGGCGGGACTATAGCTCGCAGCCAAGCGGCGCCTTCTTCTCGTGGCTGCTTGGCAAGATTGGCAACGCCCAGGTTGGGCCTCTGCACCTTGGTTTCACAGGTGTGGCGTCCCTTTTCTGCGGCTTCATCGCCATCGAGATCATTGGTCTCAACATGTGGGCCTCGGTGGGATGGGATCCGATCGAGTTCGTCCGCCAGCTGCCCTGGCTGGCGCTCGAGCCGCCTCCGCCGGAGCAGGGTCTCAACATCATGCCCCCACTCGCTCAAGGCGGCTGGTGGCTTATGGCGGGCTTCTTCCTTACGGCAGCGCTCATCCTGTGGTGGGTCCGCACTTACAACCGCGCCAAGGCGCTCGGCCTCGGCACGCACGTGGCGTGGGCATTCGCTTCCGCGATCTGGCTCTATCTCGTCCTGGGCTTCATTCGCCCGATTCTGATGGGCAGCTGGAGCGAGGCGGTGCCTTTTGGCATCTTCCCGCACCTTGATTGGACGGGATCCTTCTCGATCACTTATGGCAACCTATTCTACAATCCGTTCCACGCGCTGTCGATCGTCTTCCTCTATGGATCGGCGCTCCTGTTCGCGATGCACGGCGCCACGGTGCTCGCCATCAGCCGGTACGGCGGCGAGCGCGAGATCGAGCAGATTACCGATCGCGGCACAGCGTTTGAGCGCGGCGCTCTCTTCTGGCGCTGGACCATGGGCTTCAACGCGACGGCGGAATCCATCCACCGCTGGGCGTGGTGGTTCGCGGTCCTCTGCACGCTTACCGGCGGCATCGGAATCCTGCTTACAGGTACTGCGGTGCCAAACTGGTACGACTGGGCCGTTGAGCACAACTTCGCACCTGGTTATGAGACGAGCTCTACATATGTGGGCACGCCCCTGCCGATACCGGATGCGCCGCCTATCGTACCGGACGTCTCGGGAGCGGAAGCCCTGCAGCCGACACAGCCGGATGGAGCGATAATGCCTGCTCCGGATTCGATAATGCCGGAGGCGCCCGTTGAGGGCACAGCGCCCGCGAGCCCGCCGTCCGATCCGAACTGATTGCGGACTGAAGAGCTTTGACGTGATGCGGATTGCGGCCGGGAGGGAACTTCCGGCCGCTTTCTGTTGCAGCGCGCACGCGCATGAACATTGGCGAAACAAGGCTGCGCTTCGCCTTCGGGTATCGGCCGAACGGCGACACGATCCGCGCGTTTCCTTTCGCGTGAAAAGTCAGCGTTGAGATTGATCAGGACGTTTGACGTGAACCGGGGATCTTGAGATCTGTTTCGCTACAGTCCCAGCTCGTCCCACCGCTCCAGATAAATGCGGAACCATGGCGCATAGATCTCGGGATTGATCCGGACGGCCTTGCGCAGCTCTGCAACGCTGGCCCATCGCGTCTCCAGAACCTCAGCTGCATTTGGCATGATCTGCATCGTCGCTGGAGCCTCGCCGCGGAAAATGTGCACCCGCTCGTGCTCCCACAGCCCATCCGTCACGCGCGCCTTGTACTCCACGACGTTGCAGGCCCTGAGGGGCAAGGTGATCCCAAGTTCTTCGTATAGACGTCGCGCCGCACTGTCGGATGGCGCCTCGTCCCAGTGCGGGTGGGAACAGCACGTGTTGGCCCAGAGCCCGCCACAGTGATACTTGGTAAGCGCGCGGCGCTGTAACAGAACAGCATCTCTGGACATCACGAAAACGGATACAGCCAGATGAAGTGCGCCTTGCCGATGCGCCTCCATCTTTTCAATCGGATAGAGCGCGCCGTCTGCAGTGATGCCCGGAATGACGCTGGTCTCCGTCACGCCGTCCACCGGGGCGGTCGCCATGCGGCCTAAGCTGCTCACGCCGCCACAGCGGAGCGGTTGAGCGCGCATTGTGACCAGAGTTCCGAGAGGGCCGTGACGAGGCGGTCAATGTCCTGATCCGTATGAAGCGGCGAGGGTGTTATGCGCAGCCGCTCGGCGCCGCGCGGCACGGTTGGATAGTTGATCGGCTGGATGTAGATGCCGTACCGATCAAGCAGCCAGTCGCTGATCTGCTTGCATTTCACCGGATCTTTCACCATCACCGGGATGATGTGGCTTGGGTTCTCGAGGCACGGTATGCCGCATGCTTCCAGACGGCGCCTGACCTTGGCCACCCGCTCCTGGTGGCGCAAACGCTCGATATGGCTTTCCTTGAGGTGCCGGATGCTCGCAAGTGCGCCAGCGGCAACCGCTGGCGGCAGAGCGGTCGTGAAGATGAAGCCTGAGGCGAAGCTGCGCACGAAATCGCACACGGCGGTCGAACCCGCGATATAGCCGCCAAAAACTCCAAACGCCTTGCCCAGCGTGCCCTCGATAACGGTCAGGCGGTCCATCAGGCCTTCGCGCTCAGCGATGCCGCCGCCGCGCGGGCCGTAAAGACCCACTCCGTGCACTTCGTCCAGATAGGTCATTGCATTGTGCTTCTCGGCGACATCGCAGAGCTCTGCGATCGGAGCAATGTCGCCATCCATTGAATACACCGACTCGAAGGCAACCAGCTTTGGTCGCGCGGGATCGATGCGGGACAGTTTCCGATCAAGATCATCTGGGTCGTTATGGGCGAAGATAATCCGTTCTGCTCCGCTGTGGCGGATGCCCTCGATCATGGAAGCGTGGTTGCCGGCATCCGATAGCACAGCGCAATCGGGCAGGCGGCCCGCCAGTGTGCCAAGCGCCGCCCAGTTCGAAACATAGCCAGAGGTAAACAGCAGTGCTGCTTCCTTGCCATGCAGGTCCGCCAACTCCTGTTCCAGGAGGACGTGGTAGTGGTTCGTACCAGAGATGTTGCGCGTTCCGCCCGCGCCCGCGCCACATCGCGCGATCGCTTCATTCATTGCCTCGGCGACCTTTGGATGCTGGCCCATGCCGAGATAGTCATTGGAACACCAGACGGTCACGTCAGACGTTTCACCATCCTTGTGGCGCGTTGCCTGCGGGAATTGCCCAGCCTTCCGCTCGAGATCGGCAAAGACGCGATAGCGTCCTTCCTGCCGGAGGGCTGCGAGTTGGTCCTGGAAGAAGCTTTCATACATCATGAGCAGTCTCGTTACTCGGCGGGTCTGGTGACGGTCAGGTGTTTAGCTACTGGCGGCGTTGTCGCCGGAACTGAGTTATGCTGTGTTGCGGCTGGCTCGGCCCATCCCCACAGCAAGGCATTGGGCGGTGGTACGAACATGAAGACATGCTCAAGCACGGCCAGAAGCGTCAGGGTCAGCAATAAAGAGTACCCGACCTGCTCCAGGGGCAACGCAGCAGGAGCATGAGCGAGGCCAGCGAGCACACAGGCCAGCGCGACCCCGCTGAGGATCGAAATCGGTATCAGCGCATTCATGCGTCGATTGCGGAAATAACTCTTCAGGTGCTGCAGGTGAGCCGGCAGAAGCTCCTCCCCGCGATGCGGTGCGCCGAGGAAGAGGTTGAACTTGGCGCTAAGCCGCATCACCCAAAGCACAAGAAAAGTCAGCGTGCCAATCTGGTTCGGCTGGCCCCAGGTAAGCACGACCAGTGCGGCCAGGGTCAGCGCCAGCGCAACCTCGTGATGCATTATGGTCGCCGCCGCGAGCCGGAACCGCCGCCAGCCACTGGCGTCTGCCGGACATGCCTCGCGTCGCGGGCCAAGAATGAACCCCATCAGGAAGCTCATCTCATGCCATCCCCACAGTGCTATCGCGGAGGCAAAGGCGACATAGGCACCCGACGTGCTGGTATTGGCAGCGCTCATTGCGAGACCTGCGACAGCCGCCGCGGTGATCGCCGATGCTGCTCCGAACGACCACTGGAAAGACGCATGCGGCAGCCTGTTCAGCCAGAGAATCGCGCCGGTGGAGAACCACCAGACAAAGGCTGCGAACAGCATGGGCGAGGCGATCTCGGCGAACGTCACGACTTGAATGGTCTCCCTACCAGGCCGGCGCCATGCGCACCGAGCGCGGCACTTCGTGCTCGACGACCGGATGCATGAACAGTCTGAGCGCGGCGACCCCGAACTGCGCCGCGAGCGCCAGCTTGCGTACGCCAGCAAAAACACCCCCGCGCTCCGCATTCTCGCTCAGCGCATCGGCAATCGCCTTCACGCGCGCCAACTTCGCACGGAAGCGCGGATCATCCGTGTCGAGCGTAAAGGGGAATACCTGCTTCGTAATGTCGGAGCAGATCCGGAAGACGCGATAATCGTATTCTGTCGGATCGACACCGAGCGCGCGGTGGAAAGCGGGCCGGTTGTGATCCCGAATGAACATTGTCGTGTAGACGGCGGTCAGGAAGAAGCGAATCCAGAACCGGTTGCCTCCCTTGAGCAGTTTCGGGTCGTTTCGCATCAGTACGGCGAACGCCTCACCATGACGGAACTCGTCATTGCACCACTCCCGGAACCAGTTGAAGATCGGGTGGAAGCGCCGCTCTGGATGCCGCTCGAACTCGCGGAAGATTGTGATGTAGCGAGCATAGCCGATCTTCTCGGAGAGGTAGGTCGCGTAGAAGATGAACTTCGGCTTGAAGAAGGTGTACTTCTTCGTCTTTGTCAGGAACCCGAGATCGACGCCGATGCCGTAATCCTTAAGCGCCTCGTTGATGAAACCGGCATGCCGCGACTCATCGCGGCTCATGTACTTGAACAGCGCCTTGATATCCGGGTTCTTCGAGCGCTTGGCGATCTCTGCATAAAGCACGCATCCGGAGAATTCTGCCGTGATCGAGCTGACCAGGAAGTCAACCCACTCCTTGCGTAACTCGGGCTCCAGCTGGTCCAGCGTGTTCGTGAACGCCTCGACGCGCTTGAAGTGGTTCTTGTTGGGGTCGGCGGCCAGCTCCGCGATCAGCGCATCCCATTCGCGGCGCACCGGGGTCACGTCGATCTTGTCCAGCGCGTCGAAATCCGTGGTGTAGAAGCGCGGGCTCAACATCGTGTCTTCGCGCGCGATCCGCGTGGTCTCGTTGATAGCGCGTGGCGCTTCCAGGACGGCGGTGTTCACAGGCGTCTCCTTGAGGAAAAACTGATCTCGTATAACTCGCTCAGTTCGAATCGTGCAGTCAGCCGCGTCCACTGACGTTCCAACCAGTAGGCGCGTTCGACGGTCGCCGGTCTACGTAGCGTCAAACGCTGGCCGAATGTCACGCGGATAGGCGCGCCGTGCACGCGAACCCGATCTCCCGGGCGCAGATCTGATTCGTCGTCAAGTTCGACATGCGCGTGAAGGCTCTCCTCACTGTGCTCGATCTCGATCGTGCAGTGTGTGTCGCGTGAGCGGCGGGCAAATCCGGCCATCAGGTTCTACTCCCTGCCGCTGCAAACAGCAGCTGCGCAAACGCTATCCGGTTCTCGGCGCCAAATGCACCGAGCTCGATGCGCTTGCCGGTGGCGAGATCTTCGAGCGTCAGGCGTCCGTTCGGCCATTCCGCAAGACGGAACGCCTCTTCCTGTCCCAGTTCGTGTGCGCGCCGGTTACGCGCCATTCCCCGCATCACGCCACGGATAAACCCGTTCGTGCCCGGTGCCACGACATACACCACCTTTTCGCCCGTGGTGTCGCGTACTTCCACTGCGCCGTTTTCCATGTCGAAGAACGTCAGGTCGCGCGCAGCCAGAGGCTTCATGGTCTGGATGGGGTCGACCTGTGCGCTGTTGGTTTGCGACAAACGCCCAGCCGCCGCCGCCGCGATCGAGCCCCCCATCAGCAAGGCTGCAGCCACGAGGGCAAGGCGGGGAAAAGGTTTCCTGTCGATCTCGCTCATGGTGCAATCCTCAGGCGGGGCTCAGTACGCCCTGCGGGGCGGTTTCATGAATGGGCGTTGCCGGTGTGTGCACGACACCACGCTCGCCATGGACAGACTTGAGGGCGTGCATGAGTTGCGTGGCCACCGCCGCAGCGTCTGGTATGGCGCGCATGCTCGGCTGCGGACGTGTGATTTTCCAGGGCCGCGCATGCGGCCAGATCAACAGGTAAGCAACCTTGTTGGGCTGGCTCAGCGTTACGCCGAGGTCGCCGCTGCCGTCGCTGTTGGTTTTCAGGGTTGCGCTCTCGACAATGGCGAAGGGGATATTGATCGCCTTCGGCAAGGCGAAGCCGAACCTCAGCACGATGCGCTTGTTTGTGATGGTGTAGACTGTGGTTCGCGCGGTCATGAAGGCGAGCCCTGCAAGCAGGCCAAGCGCCGCAATCGCGACAGGTGCAAGGCCGAGCGCTGCCTGCAGTGCGCCGACCGTGTCCTGGCCAGCCATCGCCGCCGAGCCGCCGCGCCACACCATCAGAAGGCCGAAATAGAGCGCGACAGTGCGCATGTGGAAAGCGCGCTGGGCGAGGGACCACCAGTCAGGCGCACCCTGCCAGAGCATGGTCTCGCCCCTGGGAAGCTCACCGGGCAGGCCGCGAACGGGTTCGAATTCGTGTTCGGTCACAGCCATGCCTCCGTGCGGGCAGGCGTCGCGTACAGTGTGCCCGCGCCCACATAGGCGCAAACCCGCTCTTCCTCGTCGCGGGTGATCTGATCAGAACCTGAGAGTTGCGGGATGTTCTCGAACTGCGATGCAAGCAGCGCGTTGATCTTCACGCGTTTGCGACCTCCCTGAACCACGACCATCGTCATCGGAACAAGGACACGTTTGGACGAGTTCGCCAGCTGCACCTCGATGTAGCGGACCATGTATTCCGAGCGATCAACCCAGACCTCGCTGACCGTTCCAGCGACAACATTATCGGCCGCCACGACATTCATGCCGCGCGGATCTGGATCGCGCTTGTCGAGAGAGAAGTCCGGCGCCACGCGAAGCGGTACGATGCGCGGACCGCCGTGCAGCATCAGGTCAGGCGTCTTCGCGCGATTGGCGTAGGCCCCCGGTCCCATGCCCGCCTGCAGCGGATCTCCCACCGGCTCAAGCGGCGCGCCAGGCCAGGGCGCCGTGCGGCGCGCCTTGAGATCATCCGAATCACGGCTGCCGTCCGGCTTTGATACCGTTCCGGCGTTATGAGGTAGACGAAAGACTTTCGGCTGGGCGGTAAAGAGGAGGCCGCCTTCCGACTCCCGGCGTCCGGTGACGTCATCTTCCAGCGGGTAGCCTTCGCGCCGATCCTCGCGACGTAGATAGATGATCAGGCCAGCGAAGAACAGGAAGAATCCGTAAAGGACCCATTCCGTGACGTCGAGGCCGCCGTTGAAGACTTGTTCTGGCATGCGTGGACTCCGATCGTGGTTCAGGTGGGAAACTCGGCGATGCCGAACTTGCTTGGTATGGAGTGGGGTTGCGTGGAAGCGTGCCGCGCAAGCGGCCCGATGGCGACCAAAGCTGCGAACAGCAGACCAATCTCGAGATGATAGACAAAGCCATAGCCAACTGCCGGCCCGGTCAGCGCCGGCCCGAGCGAACCGCTGTCTGCCAGAGCGCCGATGACGTCGCGCAGAACGCCGCCAATCGCGACGCCGACGCCTGCGGCGGTCGCCTGCACTGCGCCCCAGGCGCCGAGTGCGAGCCCCGATTGACCTTCACGTGTCAGCGCCATCGATGCCGTCAACGTGCCGACGGCGAACAAGCCGCCGCCGAAGCCGATGCCGGCAACGCCCATGCAGAAGACCGGTGTTGAGTTGAACGGGGCAGAGAGAATAACGAGGGTGAAGGCGGTCACACCGATCAAGGCGCCAAAGCCGGCCAGCCGGTGGCACTCGTCGCCTGCACCCAGGCGATAGGCGGCCAACGCGAAGCCTGCCAGCGATCCCCATGCCCAGAGCGCCGTAAGCGACGTCGTCGCGCCGACCGACAACCCGAGAACCTGCGCGCCGTATGGCTCAAGCAGCACATCCTGCATGCTGAATGCGGCGGCGCCAAAGGCGACAGCGAGCAACAGACGGCGCGTACGGCCAGCCGCCATCAGCGAGCGCCACGCCGCAGAAAAGGGCTCGCGCTCGCGATCCGGCGAGGTGAGGGTGGGGTTGCGAACCTCCTGCCGCCACAGCGCCACGACATTCAGCACCATCGTCACGACTGCACAGCCCTGAATAACCTGGATCAAGCGAAAGGCGCTGAAGTCCGACAGCAGGTAGCCAAGCAGCAGTGAGCTCACCAGCATTCCGGCGAGCAGCATTATATAGAGCAGAGCCACAACACGCGGCCGCGCCTCCGGCGGCGCGAGGTCAGTGGCCAGTGCAAGGCCTGCCGTCTGCGTCGTGTGCATCCCCACGCCAACCAGCAGGAAGGCGATCACCGCCGCAACTTGGCCGACCATGATCGATCCGTGCGTGTCACCGGACAGGATCAGCAGCGCAAACGGCATGATCGCAAAGCCGCCGAACTGCAGCATTGACCCAAACCAGATATAAGGGGTCCGCCGCCAGCCGAGGAACGACCTGTGCGTGTCCGACTTGAACCCTATCAGTGCGCGGAGCGGTGCGAACACCAGCGGCAGCGACACCATCAAGGCCACGATCCAACCCGAGATACCAAGCTCGACGATCATCACGCGGTTCAGGGTCCCGGTCAGCAACACGGCCGCCATACCCACAGAAATCTGGAATGACGCCAGACGCAGCAAGCGGTTGAGCGGAAGCTCCGCCGTCGCTGAATCCGCGAACGGCAGCATCCGCGCCGCGAGCTGGTTCCACGTCATTATCTGGGGGCGCTCGCCCGTCTTCATACGCGCACCAGCTCCATCGCGTGCGACTTGTAGAAGCCGCTGGAAATCCGCTGCGACCGCCCGATCGCCCAGCCCTTGAACGCCGCGCCTGTCTCGACGCCGTGACGGATCACCGCCTCGCTCACCGGTTCGATCGCCGGCGCACGGTCAGCGCGCGGGAACAGTTTCCCGGCAGCGTGCAGAACAGTCAACGCAGGCGTTTTTGGTGCGAAAGTGAAAAGGATTGCCGCGGTGGTGCGCGATGCGAACGCCCCAAGTACGCGCAGTATCTCGACCGATGGATAGTGAATGAGAGAGTCCATCGCCACGACATAGCTGAACTCGCCAAACCGCGAATCCAGCATGTCGCCAACGCGGAAATCGACACTCCCAGCCGTGAAGTCGTTAGGTGTCCGCTCATCCGCAAGCTTCACAAGGCTTCCTGACACATCGACGCCAACCACCCGCGCCCCGCGACGCGCGGCCGCAACAGACAGTGCGCCGGTCCCGCATCCCGCATCGAACAGCGACGCCCCAATGAGGTCCTCAGGCATCCACGACAGCAGCGTGTCCCGCATGCTGTCGCGCCCCGCCCGCACTGTCGCGCGGATCTTGCTGACGGGTGCATCGGAGGTCAGCTGGGCCCAGGCATCCAGCGCCGTCCGGTCGAAATACGTTTCCAGCTTCCCGCGACGTTCGTCGTAGGCATTGGGGCGCATATTCATCTCGATCGACGTCGTCATGTTCATTCGAACCCCAGGAAGTCGAAAATGTCGCGGTCTTTCATTGGCATGGCGTCATAGTGGGTGTCGCCAACAAGAAGCGATGCAGCGAGGCGCATGTACTCGGCCTTCACCGCTTCGAGCGCAGGAGTAGACTCCATCTCGAACAGCACGGATTTCTTCAGCCGACTCTTGCGGATTTCGTCCAGAATAGGGAAGTGGGCAACGCGCTCAAGGCCGATAGCCGCATTGTAGCGGTCCACCTCATCCGTACCTTCGCTGCGGTTCACGATCACGCCGCCGAGACGTACTTCGTAGTTCTTGGACTTGGCCCGGATCGCCGCAACGATGCGGTTCATTGCAAAGATCGAGTCAAAATCGTTGGCCGTCACGATCAGCGCCCGTTCCGCATGCTGCAGGGGCGCTGCGAAGCCGCCGCAGACGACGTCGCCCAGCACGTCGAAGATCACGATATCCGTGTCTTCAAGCAGGTGATGCTCCTTGAGCAGCTTCACCGTCTGTCCAACGACATATCCGCCGCAGCCCGTGCCTGCGGGCGGCCCGCCCGCTTCGACGCACATCACGCCATTATAGCCCTGAAACACATAATCCTCGGGGCGCAGTTCCTCGCTGTGGAACTCCACGCTCTCAAGCATGTCGATCACTGTCGGCGCGAGGCGCTTTGTCAGCGTAAACGTCGAGTCGTGCTTGGGGTCGCAACCGATCTGCAGGACGCGCTTGCCGAGATGCGAGAACGCCGCAGACAAATTGGATGAGGTCGTGCTCTTGCCGATGCCGCCTTTGCCATAGATCGCGAACACCTTCGCCCGGTCTATCTTCATAGACGGGTCGAGATGAACCTGCACGCTTCCTTCCCCATCGGGGCGGCGCGGAAGTGTTCTTGGCATGGTGAGCGTTGTCATAAGTATCCTTCACGCCGCGGGTGCGGAGATGCCTTCCAGCTGGTCTTCGAGTTCGTCGCTTGCATTGCGAAGAGCGTTCAGTGTCGAGTCGTCCGGTCGCCAGTACTTGCGCTCGTGTGCTTCGAGCAGGCGATTTGCCATGCGCGCCGATGCCTTGGGATTGAGTTGGGTAAGACGCTTGCGCATCTCGTCGTCGAGCACATAGGTTTCGCTGATGCGCTGATAGATCCATGGCTCGACCTGACCCGTCGTTGCCGACCAGCCCATCGTATTGGTAACCTGCGCCTCGATCTGACGTACGCCTTCGTAGCCGTGCTTCAGCAGACCCTCATACCATTTCGGATTGAGGGTACGGGTGTGCGTCTCGAGCGACACTTGTTCCGCGAGCGTCCGGACCTTGCCTTCGCCCTGTGTCTGGTCGCCGATATAGACCGGCGTTGCCGACCCACGTGCGCGCTGGATCGCCCGGCTCATGCCACCAAGCGCGTCGACATAATGGTCGATCGAGGTGACGCCGAGTTCCACCGACTCAAGGTTCTGGTAGGTGAAGTCGACACTTTTCAGGATACTCTGGAGCATCTTAGACTGGCGCACCGCGCCGCCCGTGCGGCCATAAGCGAAGCACTTCCGGCTCTCGAAAGCGTCGGCGAGTTCTTCTTCCTCGTTCCAGGCGCTGGAGTCGATCAACTGGTTGACGTTGGCGCCGTAAGCGCCGTCCGCGTTCGAGAACACCCGCAGCGCCGCAGTTTCCAGATCACATCCATGAGCCGCTTGCAGCGCCAGCGCATGCTTGCGGACATTGTTGTGCTCCAGCGACTCGTCGGCAGTAGCTGCCAGATAGGCAGCCTCCGCAAGCATGCGGACCTGAAGCGCAAGCAGGTCGCGGAAGATGCCTGACAGGGTCATCACGACGTCGATCCGCGGACGCTTGAGTTCCGCCAGCGGGATGAGCGCCGCACCGGCGAGCCGGCCATAGGAGTCGAACCGCGGCCGTGCGCCAAACAGGGCCATGGCCTGTGCAATCGGACCGCCTTCGCTCTTCAGGTTGTCAGATCCCCACAGGACCATGGCAATCGATTCTGGCATCGCTCCGCCGCTGCGCTTGGCGTGTTGCGCCAGCAGCAGGTTTGCCTGCATCGCCCCGTCATGGATTGCCAGCGCGCTCGGGATCCTGAACGGATCGAAGCCGTGCATGTTGCGACCCGTCGGCAGTACGGACGGGTTACGCACAATGTCGCCGCCAGCCGCCGGACGAATGTAGCGCGCATCCAGCGCGCTCAGGATTGCATCGACTTCGTGATCGCGGGCAAGCGAAGCATCGATGTCCCGCAGCTCGTTCATGGTTGCAAGCAGCGTGCGCGACTTCTTGCCGGCGCGCCCAAGCGCGATTTCCGGCGCCATGCCGGCTACCATAGCCTCGACGGCCTCGCGCGGTGGCGCCTCGCCCCGTCCTTCCGCAATCGCGAGCAACAGGTCAGTGCGCTCAGCAGCATCTGGTGGCACGCCAACTGTATGCAGCCCGCTCGGAATCAGCGCGCCTTCGATCTCTGCAATCCGTGCGGTTAGCTGTTCGAGCTCCGTATTGCTCGCTGCAGACCAGGCCGGTGTGACCTCGGCGATGTTGATGCCCGCAGCAGCTTCCTGAATGCTCTTGGCCAGGACAGTCCGCTCCGCGATGTCGGCCTTGTCCCAGCGCCCTATCAGCGCCTTCAGGTCCTGTAGCCCCTGATAAAGTCCCGCCTTCGAGATCGGCGGCGTCAGGTGCGTGATCAACGTCGCGGAGGAGCGACGTTTCGCTATCATGCCCTCGGTCGGATTGTTGCCTGCATAGAGATAAAAGTTCGGCAGGTCGCCGATCAGGCGGTCGGGCCAGTCGGTAGCAGTAAGGCCGACCTGCTTGCCGGGCATGAATTCCAGCGCACCGTGCGTGCCGAAGTGCAGCACGGCGTTCGCAGCAAAATCCTCACGAAGCCAGCGGTAGAACGCCGAGAAAGCGTGTGTCGGTGCAAAGCCGCCTTCGAACATCAGGCGCATCGGGTCGCCCTCATAGCCGAAGCCCGGCTGCAGCCCGACAAAAACGTTTCCGAACTCCACGCCCAGAACGAAAATCGAACGTCCATCGCTCAATTGGCGCCCCGGCGCCGGTCCCCATTGGCCCTCGATCTGCGAAAGATGGCGTTCCCGACGAACATGATCATCAGCAGGGATACGGGTATGTACATTGGCGTCCGTGCCGAAGCGCTTCGAGTTGCCTTCAAGGAGCTTGATGCGAAGCTCTTCAACCGTGCGTGGAACCTCTACGCCGTATCCGCCGGCCTTCATTGCCTTCAGCGTATTGTGCAGCGAGGCGAACACCGACAGGTAGGCCGCTGACCCAACCGCGCCCGAGTTCGGCGGGAAGTTGAACAGTACGATGGCGATCTTTCGGTCCTGCCGTCGTGTCTGGCGCAGCGCCACGAGCCGGCCGACACGTGCGGCCAGCGTCTCGGCCCGCTCCGGGCACGCGCACATCCTGGAAGCGACTGTCTGAACCGGGAAGCGACATGCCTTCTGGCAGCCCGTGCACGCTTCGCCCGTACCATCGGAACGTCCGCCAAAAACGATCGGCCCTGTCGCGCCGTCCAGTTCCGGGATCGCCACCATTATGGTCGACTCAACCGGCATCAGGCCCGTGCGCGACGCGCCCCACCGCTCGAGGCTCTGGAACTCCAGCGGCTGAGCCGAGATGTATGGAACATCGAGACGCGACAGGATGCCTTCAGCCGCGACAGCGTCGTTGTAGGCCGGTCCGCCCACCAGCGAGAAGCCGGTTAGCGAGATCACGGCGTCGACCACCGGCGCGCCATCCACAATGAAGTACTTCTCGATCGCGGGACGCGCATCGAGCCCGGTCGCGAACGCCGGAAGTACTTTTAGCCCACGTGCCTCCAGCGCATCAATCACTCCGTCATAGTGGCCGGCATCATTGGCAAGCACGTAGGATCGCAACACAAGCACGCCGACCGTCCCGGTCGTCTTGCCCGTCAACGGGGGCAGGCGGTCGACCAACTCGGTGATCCGGCCCGGCGCCCGCGGATGGTAGAGCCCGATCTCGGGATATTCGAGGGGTCCAATGGCTTCGACCTTGTCGCGCAGCACGCGCCGGTCGCCATCGGCATACCGCCCAACGAGAAAGCGAACCATGTCAGCTACGTTTTCCGGAGAACCGGACAGCCAGTATTGCATCGTCAGGAAATAGGAGCGGAGGTCCTGCGCCTTGCCCGGGATGTACTTCAGGATCTTCGGCAGACGGCGCAGCATCGCCATCTGGCCCGAACCTGAACTGCTGGTCTTGGACCCACGGAGTTTCTTCAGCCAGGCAAGCGGCCCCTTCTGCGAACCATCCATGCGGAATGGTCCAAGCTTCGTCAGCCGGATGATCTCGCCCGACGAAAGCGCGCCGATGATGGCGTCGCACGATTCACGGCGCGCCTCGAGCGCAGGAAGCACGGCCTGAATGTGATCTTCCATGAACAACATCGTCGCGATGATGATGTCCGCACGTCCGATTTCTGCGATGCAGGCATCGCGAGCCACCACATTGTCGCCCCAGTCGGTTGCTGCGTGCAGCGAGATCGTCAAGCCGGGGATCTCCGGCTTGAGTGAATCTTCCGCACGGCGAACCAGTCCGGCGAGGTGATTGTCGAGCGTGACAATCACCACGCGCACGGAGGGCGCCTCAGCGTGCATAGTGGCTTTTTGCATCATACAGGGTTTCGATCTTTATGACGGCCAGGCCTTGTTCGGTTGCAAAGCGCTCGGTGTTACGGCGCGCTTTCCCGCGGACGAAGAACGGAATTTTGGTGAGTTCGGCTTCGGCTTCCCGCGACCAGATCAGCTCGCTGGCAAGCGGCGCGGAGACAGGCGGCGGGGCCGGCAAGGGAGCGGGCTGGTGTGCTGCAAGGTGTGAAGCGCCAGCGCCGTCATTGAACTCGAAGTCTTCGCGGAACATCGCTAGCAGGTGCTCTTCGAGCCCCATCACCAGCGGATGCACCCAGGTGTCGAACAGTACGTTCGCGCCCTCAAACCCCATCTGTGGCGAGAAGCGGGCTGGATAATCCTGCACATGTGCTGGCGCTGAGATCACAGCGCAACCGACGCCCAGCCGCTTGGCGATGTGCCGTTCCATTTGCGTGCCGAGCACCAGCTCTGGCTGTAACTCCGCAATCGCCTTTTCGACCTCGAGATAGTCGTCCGTGATCAGCGCCGTCAGCCCGAGCTTTTCGGCTGCTGCGCGCACATCGCGTGCAAACTCCCGCGAATACGTTCCGAGGCCGACAACTTCGAAGCCGAGTTCTTCCGATGCGACGCGAGCTGCCGCAATCGCATGTGTCGCATCGCCGAAGATAAAGACGCGCTTGCCGGTGAGGTAGTTGGAGTCCACCGACCGCGACCACCACGGCATCCGCGCATTCACGTCAGCCAGCACATGCGCCGGATCAACGCCCGTGATCGCCGCGATCTCGGCGATGAAATCCTTCGTTGCATTGTGCCCGATCGGCACGGTGCGGATGATCTTCTGCCCGTGATTCTTCTCCAGCCAGCGCGCCGCGACATCCGCAAGCTCGGCGTAGAGCACGACGTTGAAGTCTGCGTCCGGCAGCCGCGAGAGATCGGACGGCCGCGCATTCAGCGGGGCCACCACATTCACATCGACGCCGAGTTGTCCCAGCAGGCGCGTCACCTCGACCACGTCATCGCGATGGCGGAAGCCCAGCGCCGTCGGCCCGAGAATATTGCAGCGTGGCCGCGGCCCCGGCGTGCGG
>CAIMMO010000186.1 GCA_903842595.1 uncultured Alphaproteobacteria bacterium | reverse complement strand
GGTGCCTGGGTCTTCCATCCCCCCGCCCCAGATCACCTTCACCACCGAGTCCGGCATATTCCGGTACATGTTGAACATGTCCTCGGAGACGAGATCTCCGAGGCACGGCTTGCCCTGGGCGCAATTTGCGGCGTTCTCCGCATTGCCCACAAGCGCGACGGATTCATAGTTCGTGCGCTTGCCGCCGATCACATCGACTACATCCATATAGAGGTTGTCGATCTTGATCTTCTGCAGCTGCTTGTCGTGAATCGCCCAGATCGCGTTGCGTGAGGTTACCTTGAACACGGGCTTGAAGTTGGCGGCCAGCGATCCGCCCGAGCCGTCGGTGGGGCGATAGAGGATCAGCGCGCACGGCTGGCGCGGCGCGGCTGTCTTGTTCGCCTGGCAGCGGCCTTCCTTGGTGAGCAGGTCATAAAGATCGTCCGGATCGTCGAACGCCACGAGGCCATACTTCGCAGGATCGAACACGCCCGGTTGCGCGGGCGGCTGGGCAACAGCGGCGAGCGCCGCGCCTGAAACGCGCGCCTTCACGCCGGGCGCCAGCGCCTGGTCTAGCGCGACGATGCCGTCCTTGATCCACGCTGCGTCCTTGCACGACCCCTTGCAGTCGACGTCCAGCATCAGAAGCGCGTCGCGTTGCTGGTGTGCGCCTTCGGTGTTCTGCAACATGATGTGCGTCAGGCCGAGACGTGTCTTCGGCTCCGGCCTGTCCGGTTCATCGATCACGGCGCGTTCGAGCGCGACTTTCGCCTCTTCCCACTTTTCCAGACCGATCTTCGCGAGGCCGAGCATGAAGTTGGCGCCAACCGCGGAAGGTTTACGCCGCAGCAGTTCGGAGAACGCCGCCTCCGCTGCCACGAAGTCTTTTCCCTGCAGAGCCGTCAGCCCCTGCTGCTGTAACTGCGCGAGGCCATTATCCGCATTGTCCTCAATCCGGTCGGCCTTGTAGATCAGGTCATAGTCGGGCCCCGTGCTGAGACCAGGCTGTGCATGTGCTGCGCCCGCGAACGCCAACGACGCCGCCACCACTGAACCAAGAAGGACACGCGCGAACATCTGCCCGCCTCGCTTGCTGCCGGGACGTTGATCCGCCCGTAGCGGGATGATGCATGAAGCAGCTTCGCGCGCAAATCACGCCCCCCTTTGCGTAGCGTTATCCGGCGCTTTTGTTGTAAATGACGCAGGTCTCGTAGGGGCCTGACCGGCATGCCGGTCAGGCTCATGGCCCGCCGCAAAACTCAATAGATCGACGATTACGGAGAAAGGCTCCCAGGCGGCGCTATTGTGCAAGGTGCTGTTCGCGAGGTCGACCGGGCTTGGGTGGCGTAGCGCGGCGCCTAGCCCTGCAGCAGGGCGAGCACGTCATCCAGTGACTGGCCGATATGGAGCGCGCGGCCGCGCGTCTCCTCATCCGGTTGTATCAGGTCCGGCACCATGATCGTCATCAAGCCCGCAGCATGCGCAGAGGCGACGCCGGTTGGCGAGTCCTCGATCGCGAGTATGTCGCCCGGCGCGTGGCCCAGCATGGTCGACGCCTTCAGGTAAGGCTCCGGATGCGGTTTGCCGTGCGTGACGTCGTCACGCGTGACCACGGCGCGAAAGCGTTCAGCCAGTCGATGTGCGGCAAAGTGCTTCGAGACCC
>CAIMMO010000185.1 GCA_903842595.1 uncultured Alphaproteobacteria bacterium | reverse complement strand
GGGGCGTGGTACGGGCATTCTCATGGATGTCCATTCGGCGTCTCTCCGAAGAAATTGACGTGTCGCAACATCAATCTCTCCGGTCCGCGCCGAGTGGACAACCTATTGAAAGCTCACATCTAGTCGCTGCGCCGTCAGGGGCGTCAGTCCAGGCAACAGTTCAGGCCTTCTTGCCGCCATCAAACAGATCGTAGTATCGGCTGGAACGTGCGGGCGGGCGAGACGTTACGGGGAGTTGAGACTGAAAGGCCTTGTTCTCGGCATCGTGTTCGCTCTGTGGCCCTTGGCGGCGCTCGCCGGGGGGCAGCTGTTTACCATGCTCTCGGCACTCGCGGCCCTCGTTTTCCTTCCGTCGGTGCTGCGATCGCTAAGGCCGCGGCTGTATTTCGGTCTGCTAGCCGCATTCTTCATATTCGCTGGCGTTTCAACGCTTTGGTCGCCACAGCCCCACGTCTTCGTCGCGTTCGACTTCGGCCAGATGAAGTTTGCGGTTCGCAGCGAGATTGTCCGGCTCGGGCTGCTCTTGCTGGCGCAGGGGGTGCTCATCGCCGCCGCCCTGCGGGCGGATGAGCGCACACGGGCAGGGGTCCAGAGGATTGCGCACGTCGCACTCTTTACCCAGCTCGGCATGCTCGTCCTACTCACTGCGTTCGAGCAGCAGCTTCTCGACATGCTCCGGCCCATTGTCCCGGACACGGGCGAGGGCGTGCAGAACATCTCACGCAACAGCCTCATCATGTCGATCGCAGCGCCTGTCCTCGCCCTCGGGATCGTGGAGCGCAACCCTTCACGCAAGTCACTGGCTATCGCCTGCGGCGTGATCCTCGCGACCGCAGCGATCCTCGCCTATCGCGAAGTTCACACCGGCCTGCTTGCATTGGCCGCCGCCGCCATCGCCATTGCGCTGGTTCACGTTGTCCCCCGCTATGCCTTCCGTATCATGTCGAGCGCGATCGCAATCCTGATCATGACAGCGCCCCTGACATTCGGGCTCCTGACGCGCGGCGCAGACTTCGCAACCGCGACTGATTCCGCATCCTACCGCGCTGCTATCTGGGCCCGCGTCATCGAGATCATCAGTCAGCATCCGATCGGCGGCGGCGGTCTTGGCGTGCTGCGCACCATGCGTGAGCCGATCGAGGCGGGCGTGTTTGCAGGCCAGTTCACCCTACCGAATCATGCACACAACATGATGCTTCAGCTCTGGGTCGAGACAGGCGCTATCGGCGCTGCTCTCCTGTCAGGGACAGTCGTCCTGCTGGGCTGGCGGTTGCCTGCGGGCGACAGGCTCGGCGCAGCAGAGATGAAAGGTGCGGCGATCTGCGGCGGCATGCTCGCCGTCGCGTCGGTGTCGTTCGATCTCTGGAACGAATGGTGGTGGGCCGTCGGTGGGCTCATGGTCGTACTTGCTTGCATGGCACCGCGTGCCGTGGACGATCGCTGCGGCTTGCCTGCCGGGGGCAGGTAGCCCCGATGTCTGCGCATGCCGAGAACAACTTCAATCTGTTGCGGCTCGTGTTCGCGCTGATGGTGGTTGCCTATCACGGCATCGTCCTGCCGAGCGCACCCGCCTTCACTGCTTCGGAGGGCTGGGCGGCTGTTCTCGCCGAAGTCGGCGTACAGGGTTTCTTTGTCGTCTCGGGCTTTCTGGTCTGGGCGAGTCTCGAAAGATCGTCCTCGATCCGCCTCTACGCCGAAAAGCGCGTCCGCCGTCTGTATCCGGCTTATGCGGCCGTGGTCATCGCGTGCGCCGTGCTGGCCGTAACTCTGGTCCCGGCGACGCGCGCCGATCTGGGTAGCGTGGCGAGCTATCTCGGCTGGAACCTAGCCTTCCTCAACTTCCTCGCGCCGGGCCTGCCGGGCGTGTTCGAGGCCAACCGCTTCACCGAGATCAACGGCGCGCTATGGACGCTCAAGATCGAGGTAATGTTCTACTTTGTCCTGCCCCTGCTTGCCTGGCTGCTGCGGGCCTGCGGCAAGGGACGCTGGTTGCTGGTCGCGGTAATCTACATCGGAGCAGAGGCCTGGCGCTGGGGATTTACGCGCATCGCGGCGACCGAGCCGGGCAGCTGGCTGGAAGTCTCGCGTCAACTGCCGGGACAGATGAGCTTCTTCATCAGCGGGATCGCGCTGTGCACCTGGCGGGACAAGCTCAACTGGCGCTCGGTCCTGCCGCTGGGCGGCCTGGCGCTATTGGCTGCGTCGATCGTGTTCAGTGAAGCCGAGTTCGTGCGCGCGGCCGGCCTCGCGATCCTCGTTGGCTGGATCGCGGTCGGCGTGCCCCGCATCATCGATGCTGCTCGTTTCGGCGATCTTTCGTACGGGCTCTATCTCGTGCACTTCCCCATCATTCAGACTGTGATCGTCCTTGGGTTTTTTGCCTCTTCTCCCGTGCTCGGCCTTGTCGTCGCCGGCGTGGCGAGCCTCATCGCGGCCCTGCTGCTTTGGTGGTTGGTCGAGCGCCCCGCACTTCGTTCCGACAGCCTCTATCGCGCCGCGGCATAGTAAAACACAGCGGTCGGAATGACGCGTGCTGGCAGGACACGTAAACGCCTTACATGCAAGCATGATCTGGCCTGCTCAAGTTGGCTTCAGTCGTGACAACGTTCTCGATCGTAACAGTTTGCCACAACCTGGCCGCGGCGCTCGTCGGAACGACGAAGGCAGTCTTTGACCAGACGTTCTCTGAGTACCGGTTCCTCGTGCAGGATCGCGCCTCGATCGACCAGACCGCCGACATGGTAAAGACGTATGGCGACTGGATAGACGACTTTCACAGCGATCCTGATGCAAACACGTGCGAGGCGATGAACCGGGCGATTGGCCGCTGTGCAGGCAAATTCACCCTGTTTCTCGTCGCGGGCGTTCGGCTCGCATCGAATGATGTCCTGGAAACGGTGGCGGCCCAGCTCGAGGACCATGATGCCATCGTGTCCGGCCACGCCATCGCAGTCGAGACCCGCAAGCCTCATCCATATCGCGATTCAACACTCTTCTGGTCTGGCCTGGTCAGCGACCTGCAGGCCACATTCGTGCGGACAGATCTGGCAAGGGAGCTATCGTTCGACGCCAGCCTCAGGTCCGCGGGCGCTCGCGATTTCGTCTCGCGCGCGCGTCTGCGCGGCGCGCAATTCAGGATGATCGATGTTCCCGTCTGCTGGAAGTCCTTCGGATCGGCGTCGGCGCTTGAGGATGTCGAGGGATTTGGCGAGCGCCAAAAAATCCTGACGAGGCATTTCGGCGAGATTCATCCCGTCGATGCAACGCTGCGTGACGAGTTGGCTCATATGCTGAACGAGAAGTTCGGTGTGCCGCACCGGCTGGAAGCGCTGAAGCAGATGTCCGTGCCGAAGCTCCTGCAGGAGTACAAGAAGCTGAATGCGCTTCTCGAAAAGTCGGGGAGCAAGCGCTAGCTGCGTGCGAATGTGTAATGCTTGTGCAGGAAACAACTGGTGATGGCAGGGGCCGCGACGCCGCATAGATGCGCAATCTCGAATGGATGCCAGGTCCATCCGATCAAGGGCAGGGCGTGTCGCGCCAGGATCGAGCTTATCGCCCAGGCCAGTGCGGCGCCGAACAGGTTGACCCAGATGAAGCGCATGATCAGCCGCGCATCGACGGCGTAGCCCTTGAACAGCGTGTTCCGGAAGAGGATGAAACCCACCACCATGCCTACCATGTAGGCCAGTACGACGGCGACCTCGAACGGCATGACGAGGTCAAGGAAGTAGCGGGAGACAAGGTTCCCCGCCGCAGCCACGCCGCCTACGCTGAGAAAGCGGGCGAACTCCACGATTGCACTGCGCGACACCATCGCCGCCATCAGTTTCCGCCCCCGCCGATGTCGAACAGCGCGTTCATGTTCAGGATCTGCGCAGAGCCCTCCGGCAGCGTGACGGCCGCAATGAAGCCCAGCGCCAACACGATGCCGATCGCTATGCTCTGCGGGTCCTTGATCGCGAAAACCACCGGATCGTCATCCAGCTCGCCGCGATTAGCCAGCAGCCAGACTCGCGTCAGCCAAAGCGCCAGCATCACTGGCGCCACCCAAAGCGCCTCCGGCGTCGGATAGTTGCCCGACGGCCATGCCGATTCGATCAGATAGAGGACCATGATCAGTGGCGCGATCGTCGCCGTCGCAATGCCAAGGCCAAGCGTCAGCCCTGCATCTTCCGCGCGATAGCCGCGATTGGCGACACGCCGCTCGCCCATCTCTGTGCGACGCAACACCTCGACATGCCGTTTGGCCAGCGACAGCGACACGAACAGGAACATCGAGAACACCATCAGCCAATGGCTTAGCGCGACGCCTGCCAGCACCGCCCCCATCACCAGTCGCATCGTGTAAAGAAAGCTCAGCATCATTACGTCCGCCAGCGCCGCGCGTTTCAGCTTGAACGAATACGCCAGCGTGATGACGAGGTAGGACAGCATCGTCACTGCAAAGCCCGGCGAGATCATCAGACCGCCAATCAGCCCACCGACGATCAGCAGCGGCGCTGCCATGAATCCCTGCCACAGTTTGAGCCGGCCTGACGCGAATGGTCGCTTCTTCTTCGTCGGATGGCTCCTGTCTGCAGAGAGATCGACAAGGTCGTTCAGGATGTAGGTGCCGGACGCCATCGCGCCGATCAGGGGCAGGGCAATCAGCAGTGTCGCCAGCGTGCCGGGATCAGTGATCTTCATCGCGAGGATCGCTGGCACGAAGATGAGTACGTTTTTCGCCCACTGGTGGATGCGCAGCGCCTTCAGCCATGCGCCCGCGCCACGGCGAGGCCGCTCGAATGTCTGCGCGACACGCACGCCCATCCGCTCCACCGCGCGGCGGCGAGGTTCGCCTCCTCCGACGATCGAGGCGGCTTTTGCCATCGACCACACTTTCATGTCGGCGCGGCTGTCGCCAATATACTCAAAGCCCCGCGGCGCCTCGCGGACCAGGAATCTGCCTTTGTTGGCGCCCTTGTTGTTGGTCGTCCCGTCGCTGCCCACCGCGCGGTCGAACACGCCGAAACGCTCTGCGACCTCGCTGACGATCCCCTGGTCCGCCGCCGACACCAGCCAGATCTTGCGGCCGGCGGCCCGCGCCCTGCGGCAATAGGCCAGCACGTCCTCATTCACGGGAAGCGAACCGACGTCGATACGCGCCTCGCCCTGGATGCGGGCTTTCACACGGGCGATCGCGAACGGCAGCTGGATCAACTGCCAGATCGTCCAGAGCGGCCGCCGGCGCATGTGCTCGGCCAACGCTTCGAAAAGCGTGTCGGTGAACACCAGTGTCCCGTCGAGGTCCACGGCCAGCGGAATGTCTGCATCGTCCGCGTACGCCCCCTGCGGGACGGGGTCGTTCACTGCACGCGCAGATAGTGGCTGACTCACGTGAGGTTTCCCGCCGACCATTAACGATTCAAACTAGGCGAAACTGCTCAAGAATAGGTTGACCAACCTATGTTGCCTGGGAGGGTTCCGCGGCGCTGCCTTTGTCCGCACAACGCCGGGGCTTTCCCTTGCCTTGAGGAGGCGGCCCGATACAACCGGAACAAGCAGTGTCAGGTGGAGCGGCTCTTTGCCCGTCATAAAGATCATTCCCGTCATCATGTCCGGCGGGTCGGGCACGCGTCTCTGGCCGCTTTCGACCGCGGCCCGGCCGAAACAGTTCCATTATCTCGGCGCCGAGCGGACCATGATCGAAGAAACCGCCATGCGCTTTTCTGGCGCGCATCGTGGCGTTTTGTTCCTGCCTCCCGTGATCATCGCCTCTGCTGCACACAGTGATCTCGTTTCTGAAGCGATGGCCAGTGTTGGCGTCGTCCCATCGGCCGTCATCCTTGAGCCCAAAGGACGCAACACGGCTGCCACGGCCGCTCTGGCTGCACTCATCGCGCAGGACATCGACCCTGCGGCCCATGTGCTGCTTGCCCCCGCCGACCATCTCGTCGCAAACGCCGCCGCCTTCGTCGAAACGATCCGCGCCGCCTGCGCGGTCCTGCCCGAGCGCATCGTGACGTTCGGCATCAGTCCCGCGGGCCCCGAGACCGGTTTCGGCTATATCCAGCAGGGCGAACAACTCGCCGACGGCGTCTACGCAGTCACCACCTTCAAGGAAAAGCCCGATCTCGAGGTCGCGAGGCAGTATCTCGCAGAGGGCGGCTATAGCTGGAATTCCGGCGTCTTCCTGTTCTCGCCGCAGACCATGCTAGATGAGTTCTCTATCGCCGCCGCCGATATCCGCGATGGCGCGCGCCTGTCGCTCGCCCGCGCCGACCGCACCGGCCAGCGCGTCCTTCTCGACGCCGAAACCTTCGCCGCCGTCCGCAGCGAGGCGGTCGACCGGGCCGTCATGGAGCACACCGCGCGCGCCGCCGTTGCACCTTGCGATATCGGCTGGGCAGACGTGGGCTCCTGGGCGGAGGTCTGGCGCCTGTCAAGCAAGGACGGGAAGGGCAACGCCCTGACGGGCTCCGTCATACTCGAAGATGCCGACAACAATCTCGTCCGCACGGATAGCGTGCATATTTCCATCATCGGCCTCTCGGACCTTATCGTCGTCGCCAATGGTGATAAAATCTTGATCGCACCACGCGACCGCGCTCAGGACGTCAAGAAAGTCATTCCCGATAAAGACTGACGCGGTATAAACCTGACGGATCGGAGCGATGTCTCCCCGGGAGGTCTACCATGCAGCTCTTTATCGACTCAGCCGATGTCACTGAGCTGCGCGCTGCGGCCGCCAGCGGGCTGATCGACGGCGTTACGACGAATCCGTCCTTGATCGCCAAGTCCGGCCGCAAGATGAAGGAAGCGATTGCCGAAATCTGCGCGATCATCCCCGGTCCGGTGTCGGCTGAAGCCGTGGCAACCGATGTGGAAGGCATGCTCGCCGAAGGGCGCTATCTTGCCCGCATCGCGCCAAATGTCGTTGTGAAGCTGCCGCTGACCGAAAACGGCCTGACCGCTTGTCGTGCGTTGTCTGACGAGGGCATCAAGGTCAACGTTACGCTCTGCTTCTCGGCGGTGCAGGCGCTGCTTGCTGCGAAAGCCGGCGCGTACTTCATCTCGCCCTTCATTGGCCGGCTCGACGACAAGGGCGTCGATGGCATGGAACTCATCCGCGAGATCCGCCGCATCTATGACAATTACGGGTACCAGACGAACATCCT
>CAIMMO010000184.1 GCA_903842595.1 uncultured Alphaproteobacteria bacterium | reverse complement strand
GAAAGTCGTCGGGGCGGCCTTCACGGTAGATGGTCGCTTGTACCAGCGGACTGTCCGGGCCCTCGAAAGTCGGGCGGTTACGGTCGAACAGGTCAACATGGACGTTGTTGGACTGGAACTGTTCGCGGATCGCCTGCTTGAAGGCGTCGATAGATGCAGGGTCGCGCTTCAGGGTGAGCCCCGCCTGGCCGATGAAGCCATCCCACATCCGACCGCGGCGCTTCTCATCGGTGAAGCGAACTTCTTCGGCATGTCGGAACCCGGTCGGGTCATTCAAGTACATCCAGAGAGCGCGATCACAGGCGCTCTGCAGGGTGTCCAGCAGGGCATGGTTCTGGGCGGTGCTGTAGATCGCAGCCTCGCCGGCGTCGTCGGCCATGCCAGTTACGCGCTCTGCCACGGTCTCCAGACGATCACGCTCGTCGGGCGCCATTTCATCGACGGCCTTGAGCAGAGGCCGGACAATATCTCCCGGATCATTCCAGTTCATGGGCGGTGCCAGCGGGAAACCCGCCTGGCTGAAATAGGCCTGCAGCGAGGCCTTCGGTGTGCTGCGGATAAACTTTGTCACCGTGGCCATGGCCACCTCCTATCTTCGTAATGACGTGAAAAAGAGTTCGTTACTGCGAACCAGAGCGTAAATGGGGATTGCCTGTATCGCCTGTCAAGCACTAAAGGTATCGCGACAACGAACTTTGTGTTGAAGAGGAGGACAGTCGTGCCAACACCCTTAGGAGATAGGGTCCGCGAGCTCAGACTGAAGCAGGGGCTGACGCTGGAAGCGCTCGCTGACAGGGTCGGATCGAGCAAGAGCTACATGTGGGAGATCGAGAACAAGGACGTCGCGCGGCCGTCAGCCGAGAAGCTGCATCAGATCGCCTTGGCGCTTGAAACCACGGCGGAGTACCTGCTCGCGACCGAGGCTGTCACCGAAGCCGACGCCACCGACAATGCGTTCTTCCGGAAGTATCAGCAGATGGACGAGAAGAGCAAAAACCGCCTGCGCGACATGCTGAAGATCCTGGACGAGAAATAGATGAGCTCGCCCCCTGGGAAATCGCCCCAGAGGGCGGCAAACGACCTGACGACCCTGCTGAAGGCGGTTCTCGGGGAAGATCGTTTTCCAGTAGATGTCGAGGCGCTTGCCCGGGAGATGTCGGGCAAGCAGCCTGATCCCATCACAGACATCGTCGGCGTGGACATCCCCGGGTTCGACGGAATGCTCCGTGCGAACCGCAAGAGCCCAGGCTGGCAGATCCTGTTCAATGACCAGTCGGGTTACCCTGGCCGTGACCGCTTCACTCTCGCGCACGAGTTTGGGCACTACATGCTGCACCGTCGCCCGCTCACGGACCTCGACTACGCCGGCGGTGCTCTTGCGGCCAGCGTTGACTTCCAATGCCTGCCTCTCAGGTCTGGTAGCTGGAAGGAGGCCGAAAGGGTGCGCGAGGGCGAGGCAGACACCTTTGCGTCCTACCTGCTGATGCCGATCGACGACTACCGGGACCAGACGACCAGCCAGACCATGTCGCGCTCGCTGCTCGCCCACCTGACCGATAGATACGGTGTCTCGTTGCAGGCCGCGCTGCTCAAGTGGATCGAATTCACGGCCACGCGCTCGGCAATGGTGGTCGCTCGAGATGGATTTGCGCTCTGGGGCTGCGCCAGTTCGTCGGCAGCCAGAAGCGGCGTCTTCGTCCGGTCGGGAATGCTGATCCCTGATGGCTCCATTGCTGGCGGTGCTGCGCCAACGAACAAAGATCGCGCGGTGGACCTGCCCGCCGGCATCTGGACGTTCAGCCGTGGCTCGGAGCCGGTCAGGGAGCTGACGATGTTTTCAGAGAATCTCGGAATCTCAATCTCTCTGCTGCAGTTTGATGATGCGCCGGGCGGCGCAGATATCGAAGAAGATGAGCCGTGGGACACTTTTGACCAGTTCGCATCCCGGGACCGGTCATAAACACTTGGCGGCTGCCCAAATGAGTTCTTTCGCGCGCCTATGAATGATTTCGAACTATTTGTAAGAACTAAGCTAGTGCTTTGATTTATATTGAGAACTTCCTGTTTGCGGATATCGTTCGCTCTTCACCTTTTGTAGCGAACAGTCTCAATGCCCGCACCCCGATCCAGCTCAAACTCAATATCCCCCGACCAGATGTCGGCAGACGAACGCCTGTGTGAACTCGGACGAATTCTTGCCGCCGGGATCGGACGTATTCGGCGCGGACAGTCCAGCAGTTTTTCTGACAACGAAGGAGATAGTTCACTCGCATTCCTGCCCACCAAGAGCGGTGGTGTCCACCGGGCAGAGGCCCGAGTTGGAGGACAGTAATGCAAACAGAACGCGTAAGATCGGCAGTGCGACCCGAAGGTCAGCTGCTGGGGCGGCTCGCCGCGATGAAAACTATGTCGGTGGTTGAACTGAAGGCGGAGTGGCAGAGCCTGATCGGCACGCCTGCGCCGAATAACAGCCGGCAGTTTCTGGAACATCGGCTCGCCTACAGGATTCAGGAACTGGCCCTCGGCGGGCTGGGTGGCCCGGCCGCCAAGCTGCTCGACGCCCTGGCCGACGAGGTCGAGGGCAAGAAGGTCCGGCGCACGGTGATCAGCGATCCCCGCAACCCGGTCATCGGCACCCGGCTGGTGCGCGAATGGGATGGGGCCGAGCACGTGATCACCGTGCTCAAGGACGGGTTCGACTGGCAGGGACGCCGATACAAGTCCCTGTCGTCCATCGCCCGGGACATCACCGGCACCCGCTGGAACGGCTACCGCTTCTTTGGCCTGCGCGACATCAAGAGGGGCGAGCGATCATGACCGTCAACACCCCGATGCGCCGCCTGCGCTGCGCGGTCTACACCCGCAAGAGCTCCGAGGAGGGGCTCGACATGGAGTTCAACAGCCTCGACGCCCAGCGCGAGGCCTG
>CAIMMO010000183.1 GCA_903842595.1 uncultured Alphaproteobacteria bacterium | reverse complement strand
TCGCGCCGGCGGACATCGGCTCGAGGCTCTGCGCCTTGATTCCACGTGGCGTCTGAACTTCCCAAGTTAGCCTGAGTATCAGGTGGGGTTTGGATGACGTGTGCGGGTTGAGAGGCAGACTTAACGAGTCAAAGATCCGTACTAACGCCGGATTGGGTTCAACAACTAACAGGGGTGTACGTGAATTGCTCACGTTTCATACGCCCCTGGACCTGGTCCGGGAAAGACTCCCAGAGCTGCCAGTCGCATGCGTGCGACCGGAGCGGGTGTCTATAGCGGCTACTTGGTTCAGGGGTAATTTTCCGGGCGAAGTTCTTTACGCAGTAAAGGCGAACCCTTCGCCGTGGGCGCTCGACGCGATGTATGCGACGGGCCTTCGGTGGTTCGACGTAGCGTCCGAAGAAGAGATCAAGCTCGTCGCCTCCCGCTACCCGGATGCGAAGATGGCGTTCATGCACCCCGTGAAATCGCGCAAAGCGATCGAGCGATCCTATTTCGAACATGGCGTCCGCGTCTTCTCGCTGGATTGCGAAGCCGAGCTGGAAAAGATCGTCGCCGCCACACAGCGCGCCGATGATCTCACGCTGGTCGTCCGTCTCGCCGTGAACAACGCGGATGCGATGTACGCCCTGTCGAACAAGTTCGGCGCCTCGGCCGAGAACGCTCCCGCCCTGCTGCGCAAGGCGCGCGGCTTTGCGGACAACCTCGGCGTCTCTTTCCACGTCGGTTCGCAATGTATGAACCCCTCGGCCTATCGCGACGCGATTGAGCTGGCCTCGCAGATCATTCGCGAAGCTGGCGTCATTCTCGACGTTGTCGATGTGGGCGGCGGCTTCCCGTCGGCCTACCCGGGCATGACGCCTCCGGACCTTGAACTCTACGTCAAGGTCATCAAGGAGGCGTTCGAGGAAATGCCGGTCGCGATGAACGCCCAGCTGTGGTGCGAACCCGGCCGCGCGCTTGTCGCCGAGTCGAGCTCCATCCTCGCCCGCGTCGAGCTGGTGAAGGACGGCGCGCTGCACATCAACGACGGCTCGTACGGCAACCTGTTCGATGCTGCGCACTGCAAGTGGCCCTTCCCCGTGAAGGCTCACCGGCCGGATGGCGAATTCGAAGGCGAGCTGCAGGGCTTCAAGCTCTACGGCCCGACCTGCGACTCGATGGATACGATGGAAGGACCTTTCGTCCTCCCTACCGATATCCGCGAGGGCGACTACATCGAGATCGGCATGCTCGGAGCCTATGGCGTCGCCATGCAGACGCGGTTTAACGGCTTTGGCGAAACGGAAACTGTCGGTGTCCGTGACCTGCCCTGGACCTCGATGTACGGCCCGCTCGTCGTTGAGAAGCCCGCACGCCGCGTCAGCCGCAAGGCCCCGCGCCGCCTGAAGGTCATGCGGTAGTCAAACTGTTACAAAATGGAAGCGCGGGCCGAATGAACCCCGGCCCGCGCTTTCCTGTTTAAATCCGTCCGCACACTGCTATATCCCCGCCCAATCCCGGAACCGGGACCCAAGGCTGGCCGTCGCCCTTCTGACGTCCTCTCCTCTGGAGTCATGTCCCCATGGCCACGAAACCCGCCGCCAAGGCCGCGCCCGTCAAACCCGTCGCGAAGAAGCGCAACAACACGAAAGCCCAGCTGCTCGGCAAGACGGTCGAACACGTCGATATGACGTCTTTCGACGCGCGTCCGATCATCGACTCGATGCGCAAGATGTCGTTCTCGTCGCGCGACACGGCCCGCGCCGCCGACATCTTCGACATGGCCCTTCGCGAGAAAGGCTGCTCGACCTGGCTTATCCTCGCCGGCTCCACCTCGGCGGGCGGCTGCATGCACGTCTACCGTGACATGGTGAAGTTCGGCATGATCGACGCGATCGTCGCCACCGGCGCCTCGATCGTCGACATGGATTTCTTCGAAGCCCTCGGCTTCAAGCACTATCAGGCCGCTGGCGAAGTGGACGACAACGTCCTGCGCGAAAACTACATCGACCGGATCTACGACACCTATATCGACGAGGAAGAACTACAGGCGTGCGACCACACGATCCTCGAGCTCGCCAACGCGCTCGAACCGCGCGGGTACTCTTCGCGCGAGTTCATCCATGAAATGGGCAAATGGCTTGCCGCCGGCAACGCCAAGAAAAAGGGCTCGCTGATCCAGACCTGCTACGAGGAAGGCGTGCCGATCTTCTGCCCGGCCTTCGTCGATAGCTCGGCCGGCTTTGGTCTGGTGAAACACCAGAAGGAACGCGCCAAGGCGAAGAAGCCCTACCTGATGATCGACGCGGTCGCGGACTTCCGCGAACTGACCGACATAAAGATAGCGGCCGGCACCACGGGCCTCTTCATGGTCGGCGGCGGCGTTCCGAAGAACTTCGCGCAGGACACCGTCGTCTGCGCGGAGATCCTCGGCATCGACGCCGAGGTACACAAATACGCCGTACAGATCACCGTCGCAGACGTGCGCGACGGCGCCTGCTCGTCATCCACGCTCAAGGAAGCGGCCTCGTGGGGCAAGGTCTCGACAACGCACGAACAGATGGTCTTCGCCGAAGCCACCACCGTCGTGCCCCTGATCGGCTCCGACGCCTACCACCGAGGCGCATGGAAGACCCGGAAGAAGCCGAAGTGGGCGAAGCTGTTCGCCTAGTCTGTCCGACAAGCCACAAGCGAAAACCCCGCCCCGCAAGGGGCGGGGTTTTTCGCGCCCGGCGCCGCAGCTTCCCCTCGCGTAAAACGTCTTGTCGCGGATACGATCGCACGGAATGCCGTCGCGGCCTGCCGCCAGCGTGCTGTCAGAATCGCACCTGCGACGTCTTGCGCCCGACATACACGGAGCGCAGATCTCCCTGCAACGAGCGGATGGAGGACACGCAATGATCGGCTATGTGATGCTCGGCGCCAACAACTACGAGCGGGCGCTCGACTTCTACGACAGGGTGCTGGCGCCAATCGGGGCGAAGCGCGCGATGGATTTCGGCGTCAGTACGGCCTACAGCAACGGCCAGGGTGCGATGCTCGTCGTGACCCAACCCTTCAACAAGGAACCCGCCACGTCCGGCAACGGCACGATGATCGCGCTGCAGATGCCGTCGAAGGAAAAGGTCCACGAGGTGTATGACGCCGCCATCGCCAACGGCGCCAGGTGTGAAGGCCCCGCCGGCGCTCGTGGCGAAACGTTCTACGCCGGCTATTTCCGCGACCTAGACGGCAACAAGCTCTGCGCTTTCTTCGCGCCGGGCATGTAGGTTCGGGAAAGTGATCTTGCGGTCCCGCGGTCGGCATGATTCCTTCCCCGCACTCTTAGGGAAGGACGGTCCATGATCGGCTACACAACCATAGGCGTAGCTGACGTCGAAAAGGCGCTCGCCTTCTACGACGCCTTGCTCGCAGACCTTGGCGGCAAGCGCGTCATGGAGCTATCGCACGGCCAGCTCTACGGCTTCGCCCAGGGCCCGCTGTTCGGCATCACCAAGCCCTTCAACGGCGATGCGCAGCACTGCGGCAATGGCAACATGATCGCCCTGCGCTGCACCAACCGCGACAAGGTGAACGAACTTCACGCCAGGGCGCTGACGCTCGGTGGCATGGATGAAGGCGCGCCGGGCGACCGCGGTGGCGGCTTTTACGGCGCCTATTTCCGCGACCTCGACGGCAACAAGCTCTGCGCCTTTACGATGGGCTGAGGCGGCGCCTCAGAACGACTTGCACCACGCCTCGCCAAGCGGCGTCTGCGCTGAACCAGCGCAGCGCGAGAACGTCATGACGCCGCCGGCCGGCGACTTCACCGGAATCTCTTCGGCCATCATGAGCGTGGCAATCCGCCGCACAGTGAGCCGCTGCGGCACGCCATCGGCCACGTCGGAAGCCCCCGCCACGAATGTCTTGAGCGAGAGGACCGAGAACAGCCGGATCATGTCCCCGCCCTCGCCATAGACCCTGAACTCCCCCTCGGGAACGTAATCGCCATACCATTTCGGCTGTCCCGGCGGCTTCTGGTGAAGCCAGATCTTGTGATTCGGCGGACGGCCCTGTCGCTCGACAAAGCCATCGACCGTCGCCACCGGCGCCGCGCAGTCGGGCTAGGCGTAGAACCCGGGAGTTTCGCCGCGCTTGCCGAACATGTTCTCGATGTCCTGCTTGCCCGCGGTTGTCGTCTGCGCGACCGCTGCGGCGCTCGTCGCAACAACCGCCACCAGAGATGCGCGTTTCAACATGAAGCCCTCCCGCCCTGCCGGTTATCTTGCGGCAGTCGGATGGCCGGTCAATCGCCTGCCACAGCCCAGAAACAAGACGGGCCGCACTGATCCAGTGCGGCCCGTCCTCAACTCTTTGCAAAAGGCCTATCAGCCGCCCGCAAGCGCGCCCTGCTTGCGCGCCAGGCTGTCGAGCGCCGAGCGGGCTTCAGTGTCGCCGCCCGTATTGCCGCCAGCTGCCGCGTTCGGACGATCGCCATCCTGATTGCGCCTGCGTCCACGCCGGCGGCGATTGCGACCGCTGCCGTCTGCATCGCCCTGGCCCTGACGATCGCCGTCATCGCCGGAACCCTCGGCATCCTCGCCATCGCCGGACGACCGGGCGCCAGACGCCTGGCTGCCAGAAGAATGACTGACAGACGACTGGCCCGACGGCTGAACCCCCGTGGTTTCACCCTCGCCCTCGCCCTCGCCATCGTCGTCGCCGTCATCACCGTCGACCGACTGATTGTCCATCGGCCGCATCGAATCCGAAGACTGCTCGCCGCCGCCCTGGATGCCACCGTGTGAGTGGCCCTGCATGCCGCCGCCCTGCACGCCGTACTCGTTCGGCTGCTGCTGACCGGCCTCGCCCATCGGCTGGCCCTGCTGGAAGCCGCCCTCGCCATTCTGCTGCTGCAGAAGGCGCTCGCGCGGCATCGTCGCGGCCATCACGCGGTAATAGTGCTCCGCATGCTGGAGATATGTTTCGTACTTGACCCGGTCGCCACCCGACTGGGCGTCGCGTGCGAACTGCGCATACTTCTCGTAGATCTGCGCCGCTGTTCCACGGATCTTGACGTCCGGGCCATTGCTCTCGAGCGAGCGGTTGCCATGGTTGTGGTTGTTTCCACCACCGCCACCGCCGCCCCCGCCACCGCCGGGCTTTCGCCCGCGCCCACGCTGACGCTTCATGAAACCTTCCTGATCTTCAGAGTACTCGCCCCAATCGGACGGGAGTTAGGCCGCTATCTTGCTGACCAACCAGACGCTTGGCTGTAAATCGCCCGCAGTCCGT
>CAIMMO010000182.1 GCA_903842595.1 uncultured Alphaproteobacteria bacterium | reverse complement strand
GACACGCCGGGCCACGCGGCCTTCTCGTCCATGCGCGCCCGCGGCGCCAACGCCACCGACATCGTCGTCCTCGTGGTGGCGGCGGACGACGGCGTGATGCCGCAGACGATCGAGGCGATCCAGCACGCGAAAGCGGCCAACGCGCCGATCATCGTTGCGGTCAACAAGATCGACAAGCACGACGCCAAGCCGGACAACGTGCTGACCCAGCTCCTGCAGTACGACGTGCAGGTCGAAGCCATGGGCGGCCAGACCCCGGCGGTCTTCGTCTCGGCCCTCAAGAAGACCGGCCTCGACGAACTCACGCAGACCATCTCGGCGCTTGCCGAGATCCTCGAACTCAAGGCCAACCCCGATCGCGACGCCGACGGCGTTGTCATCGAATCCAAGCTCGACAAGGGCAGGGGTCCGGTGGCGACGGTGCTGGTCAAGCGCGGCACGCTGAAGCGCGGCGATATCATCGTCGCCGGCGGCCAGTGGGGCCGGGTGAAGGCCCTCTCGAACGAGCGCGGCCAGCAGGTCGAAGACGCCCGCCCGGCAACGCCGGTCGAAGTCCTCGGCCTCGATGGCGCGCCTGATCCTGGCGACCAGATGGTCGTGGTGGATTCGGAAGCCCGCGCCCGCGAGATCACCGACTATCGCCTCCGCACCAAGCGCAACAAGACCGGCACGTCGACACGGACGGGCACCTCGCTCGACCAGATGCTCGCGCGTCTCAAGGAAGGCGGCACGGCGGCTACGGGCGGCCTCAAGGAAGCAACCTTCCTCGTCAAGGGCGACGTCCAGGGCTCTGTCGAAGCGATCACGCAGTCGCTCGAGAAGCTGTCGACCGAAGAGGTCCGCGCCCGCGTGGTCCTCGGCGCCGTCGGCGGTATCTCGGAAAGCGACGTCCAGCTCGCCATCTCGGCCAACTCGCCGATCATCGCGTTCAACGTCCGCGCCAACAAGCAGGCGCGCGATCTTGCCGAACGTGAAGGCGTCGAGATCCGGTACTACTCGATCATCTACAACCTGATCGACGACGTGAAGAACACGCTGTCGGGCATGCTGGCGCCGGAACGTCGCGAGACCTTCCTCGGTTATGCCGAAATCCTGCAGGTCTTCTCGATCTCGAAAGCGGGCAAGGTCGCCGGCTGCCGCGTCTCGGAAGGCATCGTGCGTCGCGGTTCGGGCGTCCGCCTGCTGCGCGACAACGTCGTCATCCACGAAGGCACGCTGTCCACGCTCAAGCGCTTCAAGGACGAAGTCCTCGAAGTGAAGCAGGGCATGGAATGCGGCATGGCCTTCGCCAACTACCAGGACATCCGCGAAGGCGATCAGATCGAATGCTTCCAGGTCGAACTGATCGAGCGACGGTTGGCGTAGTTTCTGCTCCGAGCGCAAGAATCAGAAACCCCGGAGCTTGCTCCGGGGTTTTCTTCTCTGCGGTAAGCGCTCACTGATTTGTGCGCGACAACGCCAACGGCCGCGCTAAACTCCCGCCCAACAAGAAGCCGGAAAGCGGCTGAACCGGCGGGAGAGAAATCGATGTCACAGCTCAGGATACGTATGCTTGCCGGTTGCGGCGCCTTCGCGCTTGCCATCGGTTCGCTTGCTGTCGCCCCAGCCCTGTCGCAGTCGGCCGGGGCCGGCGCGCATGGCAAGGTCGAGGTGAAAATCCTCTCCTCGCGCTACGACCTCGTCTCCGGCGGCGATGCGCTTGTCGAGGTCAAGGCCAGCGAAGGCGCCAGGGCCAGCGAGCTGAAGCTGTCGCTCAACGGCCGCCAGCTTCTCACACCGCTGGAATTCGATGCCGCAACCAACACGCTTCGCGGCCTCGTGACCGGCCTCGATATCGGCGCCAACTGGCTGCAGGTGAGGGGACCCGCGGGTTATTCGGTCAGCCAGCCGCTGGTGAATCATCCCATCACCGGCCCGATCCTCTCCGGCCCGCACATGACACCCTATGAGTGCCGCACCGAACAGTCCGGCCTCGGCCCCGCAACTGACGCCAACTGCTCGGCGCCGACGAAGTATGAGTGGTTCTACAAATCGACCGGGCCCGCCATCGGCACGGGCGTCGCCGCCACCCAGTTCAAGCCGCTCGCCAATCCGAAAGGCGCACGTCCCGCCGATCTCGCCACGACGACGATCGACGGCATAAACGTGCCCTACATCGTCCGCGTCGAAAGCGGCGTGATCAACCGCGCCATCTATCGCCTCGCTGTGCTCGACGATCCCGCAACCGACGCCTTCGGCGCCAATGAAGGCTGGAACAAGCGCCTCGCCGTTACCTTCGGCGGTGGCTGCGGCACGCAGTACAATCAGGGCTCCAACGGCGTGCAGTCGATCCTCTCGGATCTCTACCTCGCGCGCGGCTTTGCCTACCTCAACTCCACCGAGCTCGTGAACCAGCAGCACTGCAACCAGGTGCTGCAGGGCGAGACGCTGATGATGCTGAAGGAGCACTTCGTCGAAAAGTACGGCGTGCCGAAATGGACAGTTGGTACGGGCGGCTCCGGCGGCGCCATCCAGCAGATGGTCATCACGCAGATGTATCCCGGGCTGCTCGACGGTCTTCAACCATCATTGAGCTTCCCGGACTCGTCCATGCAGACGGCCGACTGCGGCCTCCTGCAGAACTTCTGGCGCACCAGGGACGGCAAGGCGTGGAGCGAGCGGAAGAAGGACGCCGTCGCCGGCTACAGCAATGGCACATGCGGCTCATGGGAGCGCTCCTTCGTTCGCACCATCCAGGCCGGCTTCGCTGAAGGCTGCGCGGTCTCCGACAAGTCGCTTGTCTATGATCCGAATAAGAACCCCAAGGGCATCCGCTGCACGACGCAGGAAATGCGCGTCAACATCTATGGCAAGGATCCCGCTACCGGCTTTGCCCGCCGCCCGATCGACAATATCGGCATCCAGTACGGACTTAAGGCGCTCAACGACAAGGACATCTCGGTCGACGAGTTTCTCACGCTGAATGAGAAGATCGGCGGCAACGACATCGACGGCGCCTTCGTCGCGAAGCGCACCGTGGGCGACGAGACCGCAATCAAGGCGATCTACGCCTCGGGCACGTTCAACACTTATCTGCACCTCGATACCGTCCCGATCATCAACTATCGCGGCTACACCGACACAACCACGCCCGGCGACATCCATGACCGCCACCGCGACCTCACCATCCGCGCGCGTCTTGAGAAGGCGACGGGCTCCTCCGCCAACCAGGTTATCTGGGTCGCCGACCGCGCGCCGGTGCAGGGCCAGCCCGCCAAGGTCAACCTCGCGCCCATCGCGCTTGATGCGATCACGAAATGGCTCGACAGCATGGCCGCAGACCCGGCGCCGCTCACGCCCGCAAAAGTCGTGAAGCACAAACCGGCCGATGCCGTCGACGCCTACTGGACGCCCGATGGACAGCGCGTCAATGAAGTCGCGAGCTGGGATCCCGATACCTCGTGGAACAAGACCTATCCCATCCACCTCGAGCCGCGTCTCATCGCCGGCGCGCCCATCACCAACGACATCATGAAGTGTGCGCTCAAGCCGGTGAACGTCGCCGACTACAGCGTGGGTTTCTCGAAGTCCCAGCAGGCGCGCCTGAAGAAGATCTTCCCCGGCGGCGTATGCGACTGGAGCAAGCCCGGCGTCGGCTATTCGACGATCAAGGGAACGTACCAGCGTTACTGATGCGCAGGGTCTGTTGGCGCGCCCTCAGGTCGGCCAGGAATTGTTCCTGGTTCTCCGGAGAGATCGTCAGCCGCTTGCCGGCGCCATAGCTGATCTCCAGCCTGTCCAGTGACAGTGCCGGGCTGGAGCCTCCGCGCCGGAACAATCCGTGCGGTTTCTCGACGCCGGTGATGTCGGCAAGCCCGATGGTCCAGCGGAACGGTCCCGACCGGGCAATCAGCCTGTCGCCATCCAGCGTGTAGTTCGTGCCGCGCAGGATCCACACCGGGAATCCAGCCACGCCGAGCAGGATGAACCCGCCCTGGGCGGCGCGCAGCAGACCCTCCTGCACGCCGGTCATGATCAGGCCCGCCACGGCCGTCGCCAGCGACAGACAGAGCAGGGCGAGGAACCATGCGCCGACCTTCGAGGGATAGGTGCTTGGAGGCAAGTGCCGGGACATGTCACTCATTGTCCTTCACGAAATCCTCGATCCGTCCAACCAGCCGCGGCGCCAGCGGTAGCGACGGGTCCGCGTAGGTTGCGAGGTTTGCCGCGCGATCAGCTGGCGCCTCCTTCAGCACATGGTTCATATCGTCCACGAGCCTCATTTTCGTCTTCCGCGCCCTGTTGAGGAGATTCGCATCCTCGACCGTCACCTGCAGATCCGTCTTGCCCTGCAGGATCAGCGTGTCCCTGTTGGCGCGGCTCAATTCATCAACCGGATCGAGATTGATCACGGAGATCAGATAGTCCTGCACCTGAGGGGCAAACAGGGAGGCAAGGGCAGGGTGCATGGTCGAGACATCGACGCGCCGCCCAGCCTCAAGCTCCGAAAGCGCCGCCATCGCCTGATCCAGCAGCGGGGCGTTGGCGGGATTGTCGCGCAGCTGCTGGCGGATCACATCCCCCATCTTCCGCCCTGTTCCGGCGAGAAGGATCAGCCCGCACACATCCTTCCGGCCCTGCGCCGCCATCGACACCATCAGCGCGCCTTCCGAATGCCCCAGCAGGAAGACGCAGTCCGATCCGCGCGCCTCCTTGATCGCATCGATCCAGGCATGAATGTCGGCGACATAGTCCGCCGGCGTCACGGCGTTCGGATCGCCCGCCCCAGCGCTCCCGAACATCCCACGCTTGTCGATGCGCACGCTTGCGATCCGCTCTTCCGCAAGGCCCTCAGCCAGCAGCTTGTAGGCGTCCGTACTGACGCCCAGCGGGCTGTTGCCGTCCCGGTCCGTCGGCCCTGAGCCCGGCACGATCAGCACCACCGGATCGCTGTTGCGCGCATTGATCATCGTGCCGCGCAGGTCGCCGGCGCTGATCTCGGAGACCTCCGGCACAATGTCGTCCCCGGTGACGTTCTCGATGAAAGCCACACCCCCGCCAATCAAGGTAAGGACCGCACCGATCGCCACGATCCCCGCCACCTGATTGCCGGACTTGCCGCTGCCGCCGGCTGCGGCTGTCGCACTTTCAGCGGCCGGTTTGCCGCCAAGCGCCGCCATGAGCTTCGTCATGTCCGCAGGTTCCGCGGCCTTCTTCGCGGGCGAGGTGTCCATGCCGCGCGCGATCATCACCACGACCAGCATCAGGATGCCCAGAAGCAGGGCGGCGCTGAGGGCCCACAACACCAGCATCATGTCCATCAACTTGTCTCCCTCTGTAGACCGACAATGTGCTTGACATAGCGCTCAGTCAATATCAAAGTGATATCACTTCGATATTGCAGGAGGGACGTAATGACTGTCGTGAGCCACAAGAAAACCGTCGAGAAGGTCGCCCACACGGGAAGCGGCGGCTTCCTGCTCATTCTCGGGCTCGCT
>CAIMMO010000181.1 GCA_903842595.1 uncultured Alphaproteobacteria bacterium | reverse complement strand
GCCGCGGCCAGCGCGAGCTGATCATCGGCGACCGCCAGACCGGCAAGACCGCCGTCGCCATCGACGCCATCCTCAACCAGAAAGCCATCAACGCCCGCGGCAATGAGAGCGAGAAGCTCTATTGCATCTACGTGGTCATCGGCCAGAAGCGTTCGACCGTCGCTCAGGTCGTGAAGTCGCTCGAAGAGCGCGGCGCGCTGGAATACACCATCGTCGTCGCCGCTACCGCGTCGGAGCCGGCCCCGCTGCAATACCTCGCGCCGTTCACCGGCTGCGTTATGGGCGAATGGTTCCGCGACAACGGCATGCACGCCCTGATCATCTATGACGATCTCTCGAAGCAGGCCGTCGCTTACCGCCAGATGTCGCTGCTGCTGCGCCGCCCGCCGGGCCGCGAAGCCTACCCAGGCGACGTGTTCTATCTCCACTCGCGCCTGCTTGAGCGCGCGGCGAAGCTGAACGCCGACCATGGCTCGGGCTCGCTCACGGCGCTGCCGATCATCGAGACGCAGGCCAACGACGTGTCGGCGTACATACCTACCAACGTGATCTCGATCACCGATGGCCAGATCTTCCTCGAGACCGACCTGTTTAACTCGGGCATCCGCCCGGCCGTGAACGTCGGCCTGTCGGTGTCGCGCGTGGGCGGTTCGGCCCAGGTGAAATCGACCAAGCAGGTGTCCGGCACGATGAAATCGGAACTCTCGCAGTATCGCGAGATGGCAGCCTTCGCTAAGTTCGGATCCGACCTCGACGCCGCGACGCAGCGCCAGCTGAACCGCGGTGCGCGTCTGACCCAGCTCCTGAAGCAGCCGCAATACTCGCCGCTGTCGATGGAAGAGCAGGTCGTGGTGATCTACGCGGGCACGCGCGGCTATCTCGACAAGATCCCGACCGATGCAGTCGTGCGCTACGAGGCCGAACTGCTGCGGCACATCCGCGCCGACAAGCAGGCGCTGCTGGGCGACATCCGCGACCAGAAAGACATCTCCAAGAACGGCAAGGACGGCGGCAAGATCGAAGACGCGATCAAGGCGACGCTTGAATCGTTCTCGAAGACGTTCGCGTAACCCGGAAAGCTTGAGGACAAGGCATAGCCCATGCCCAGCTTGAAGGAATTCCGCCTCCGGATCGTCAGCGTGAAGTCCACGCAGAAGATCACAAAGGCTCTGCAGATGGTCGCCACGGCCAAGCTGAAGCGCGCTCAGGAGGCAGCTCAGTCGGCGCGTCCGTATGCGACGCGCATGGCCTCCGTCATCGCCAACCTAGCCTCTGGCGCAGCGGCCGGCGGCGGACCCAAGCTGATCGCTGGCACGGGTAGCGATGACGTGCACCTGCTCGTCGTGATGACGTCCGAGCGTGGCCTTGCCGGTGGCTTCAACACCAACATCGTCAAGCTGGCGCGGACCGAAATCCGCCGCCTGCAGGCAGCCGGCAAGACGGTAAAGATCCTCACCATCGGCAAGAAGGGCTCTGACGCTCTGAAGCGTCTCTACGGCGCGCTGATCATCGGCCATATCGACCGCCGCAGCGAACGCACGGTGACGGCCGAAAGCGCAGCCAGCATTGCCCGCGAAATCACCGACCGGTTCGATGCCGCCGAGTTCGACGTTGCGACGCTTATCTTTGCCCGCTTCAAGAACCTGCTGACCCAGATCCCGACCGCGATGCAGCTGATCCCTGCGCGCCCGCCGGCCGATGCGCCAAGCGTCGACCTCCAGGGCGCGCGCTACATCTATGAGCCGGACGAGCAGGCGATCCTTGAAGCTCTTCTGCCCCGCTACCTGTCCACGCAGATCCTGTCTGCGCTGCTGGAGACCGAAGCCGGCTTCCAGGGCGCGCAGATGACCGCCATGGACAACGCCACGCGCAACGCCGGGGACATGATCAGATCCCTGCAGCTGCGCTACAACCGCGCGCGGCAGGCTCAGATCACCAAGGAACTGATCGAAATCATCTCGGGCGCTGAAGCGCTCTAACGACGCCGCCAAGACACGCCAGACACCGATACGAGAGACCAGAGGCCAGACATGAGCACGAAAACCGCCACCAACGTGAAGGGCCGCGTAAGCCAGGTCATCGGCGCCGTCGTCGACGTCGAGTTCGACGGTCACCTGCCGGCAATCCTGAACGCCCTGGAGACGATGAACGGGAGCACGCGCCTCGTTCTCGAAGTCGCGCAGCACCTCGGCGAGAACACCGTGCGCACCATCGCGATGGACTCGACCGAAGGCCTCACGCGCGGCCACGAAGTCCGCGACACGGGCGACGCCATCTCGGTGCCGGTCGGTGAAGCAACGCTCGGCCGCATTCTCAACGTCATCGGCGAGCCGATCGACGAAGCCGGCCCGGTTGACCGTTCGGTCCTGCGCGGCATCCACCAGCTCGCCCCGGCCTTCGTCGACCAGAAGCCGGTTCCCGAAATCCTGCCCACGGGCATCAAGGTCGTCGACCTGCTGTGCCCCTATGCGAAGGGCGGCAAGATCGGCCTGTTCGGCGGCGCGGGCGTCGGCAAGACCGTGCTGATCCAGGAGCTGATCAACAACATCGCGAAAGCATATGGCGGCTACTCCGTGTTCGCTGGCGTGGGCGAGCGCACGCGCGAAGGCAACGATCTCTATCACGAGATGGTCGAGTCGGGCGTGAACCAGGCTGGCGGCGGCGGCAATTCGCGTTGCTCGCTGGTGTTCGGCCAGATGAACGAGCCGCCGGGCGCCCGCGCCCGCGTTGCCCTCACCGGCCTCACCATTGCCGAAAACTTCCGCGACCAGGGCAAGGATATCCTGTTCTTCGTCGACAACATCTTCCGCTTCACGCAGGCGGGTTCGGAAATGTCGGCGCTGCTCGGCCGCATCCCGTCGGCGGTGGGTTACCAGCCGACGCTCGCGACCGACATGGGCCAGCTGCAGGAGCGCATTACCTCCACCACCAAGGGCTCGATCACCTCGGTGCAGGCCATCTACGTTCCGGCTGACGACTTGACCGATCCGGCGCCCGCCGCCTCGTTCGCCCACTTGGACGCGCAGACCGTTCTCAACCGCGCGATTTCGGAAAAAGGCATCTACCCGGCCGTTGACCCGCTCGACTCGTCCTCGCGCATTCTTGACCCGAACGTTGTCGGCCAGGCGCACTATGACGTCGCCCGCGGTGTCCAGGAGATCCTGCAGAAGTACAAGTCGCTGCAGGACATCATCGCCATTCTCGGCATGGATGAACTGTCGGAAGAGGACAAACTCGTCGTCTCGCGCGCGCGCAAGATCGAGCGTTTCCTCTCGCAGCCCTTCCACGTGGCCGAAGCCTTCACCAACCTGCCGGGCCAGTTCGTCGCGGTGGAAGACACCGTGAAGGGCTTCAAGGAAATCCTCGACGGCAAGCACGACGACATTCCCGAACAGGCCTTCCTGATGTGCGGCAAGATCGACGACGTGATCGCCAAGGCGCAGAAAATGGCCGCAGAAGCGGCCTGATCTTTCGGCCAGTCGAACAAGACAAACAGGCGCGGAGCGATCCGCGCCTGTTTTCGCTTTCTGTGCTGCAGATTGCTCCGACGGCGAGCTCGCCTGGCTTTCAGCCTGAACTGATTATCGGCGCTCGCATGAAGCGGCGGCTGACTTCACTTCTGGTGCACGGCGCCTTCAGCACCACGCCGCCGTCCTCACCGCCGAAAGATATCGAACTCATCAATGCAGGGCTGATGCTCTGCATCTGATCGCGTGCCGGATCGCAAGTCCGCCAGCATAGTGATGAACATACGCCTCGACAGCAATGTCACCGGCCGGCGCACATTCGTGGCCAACGTGATGCTGGCCGACGGGGGAAGTTGCACGTCGCGACAGATCCCCTGGCGAAACACAGTCAGCGAGATGCTCGCCGCGGCTGGCACGCACGTGGCGATTTGGCTAGTGTCGCTGCATCGGGAGCAATTCATGAAGACGACGGCCAGCCTGCTGTTTGCAGCTACCCTCACCATCCTGCCCGCTCACGCCCAGCGTTCAGCGGTTTCCCCCGACCTGTCGCCTGCGGCCGCCGGGGACACGTTCAAGCAGGCTGTTGTGAGCGTGTGCCTGCCGGCTGTCAGTGGCGCTGGCGTCAGTGCGCTTGCGTTGGCGCGAGACGGCAAGGTGCAACCGACGCAGGACGTCGAAACCCGGCGTCAGGCTGGCGCCGCGCCTGACGAAACCGTGTGGGATGTCGCCGATGCGCGTGGTGTGGTCACGGTGCGCGAGAAAGCAGGGCAGTGCGTTGTGACAGTCTACGGCCCGGCAAGCGGGCCGACAGTCGCGGATGCAACGCTTGCGCTCGTACTGCGCGGCTTCGAGGCGCTGGCGGGTCCGGCCGACGGGTTCACGCAGACCCTCACCGGCCGCAGCAATGGCCGGCGGATGCTGGTGCAATTGTCCGGAGCCAACCCCGGCGCCCCAGGGCACCAGTCTAAGTTCAGCGTCGTCAGCGCAACCGTGTCGCTGTCAGAGTAGAGTTCGCCGCGCCTCATGACCGACATTGCCGTCTGGCTCGCCTGGTTTGGCGCAATCGCTTGGCCCGCTCTGTTGGGCATCGGCCTCTGGCGTGGGCTGAAGGCTGGGCGCGGCCCCAGCTGGATGCTGTGGAGCGCGATCGCCTTCATCACGCTCGTCTGGGCGCTCGGTATCCGGGCCTTCCTGTGGGAGCCGGCGACGCTGGAGGTCCGTCGTGTCGAGGTGACAAGCCGTGGTTGGAGTGGGCTGCCCGTGCGCATCGGTGTGATTTCCGACACGCACACGGACGGCCCGCATGTCGGCATCGCGCGCCTTGAGTCGATCATTGCGCGCATGAATGCGGAACGCCCGGACATCGTTGTGCTGCTGGGTGACTTCGTCGCCGGGCATGAAGGCGCTTCCGATCGCAGCGCGGATGAGCGCCGCGAGATCGGCGAGGGCCTCGCAGCGTTCGGCAAGCTCCAGGCGCCGCTCGGCGTCTGGTCCGTGCTTGGCAATCACGACTGGTGGTATGACGGTGCGGCGGTGGAATCCGGCCTCGTTTCCTCGGGCGTTCAGGTAATGGAGAACAGCCGCGCCCGCATTCCGCGCGAGGGCGGGGCATTCTGGATCGGCGGCCTCGCCGACTATGAATCCCGCCGGGCGCAGCCGTCCTACACCAGCACGCTTTCCGGGGTTCCCGACAACGAGCCTGTCATTGTCCTTTCCCACTGGCCCGACCCGTTCGCGGCCGCGCCCGCCCGGGTCGCGCTGACGCTGGCGGGCCATTCCCATTGCGGGCAGGTGAACCTGCCAATCGTGGGGCGTCTTGTGCATGTCTCCCCGGGCTCGGAACGCTGGCCCTGCGGCCTCTACGAGGACCGCGGCGGCTGGCTATACGTGTCGGGCGGGCTCGGCACGTCGATCCTGCCGGTACGCTTCGGCCAACCCCCTGAAATCGCTGTCCTAACGCTTAGGGGGTTCTAGCCAGATTGCCTCCTTTACAGGGGTTTCAGGCCTGCTAGACCGGCGCGCGAAACAGGAACCCGTCATGGCTGACTTGCTGCATTTCTCGCTGGTTTCGCCCGTGCGCGAGCTGTTCTCCGGCGACGTCAAACAGGTCGATGCTCCCGGCGTCGAGGGCGAATTCGGCGTCCTGCCGAAGCATGCACCGTTCATGACGGTGCTGAAGCCCGGCGTCGTGCGCATCCATGAGGAGAGCGGTGTGACGCCGGTTTTTGTCCGCGGCGGCTTTGCCGACGTGACGCCCGCGGGCCTTACGATCCTGGCCGAAGAAGCCATCCGCCTTTCTGATGTCGATGCAGGTGCGCTCGACACCGAGATCGCCAAGCTGCGTTCCGACGCGGCGGACCCCGGCGATGAAACACGTCGCAAGCGCGCTTCCGAGCGCCTTGTGTACCTGGAAGCCTTGCGCGCCGCGGTTGCGTGAACGCCGGGTCAAGTCTGGCCGGCCGGCGCTCGCTCCGCGGGCAGGGCGGCAATTCTCCCGACAATTGAACGCCAGCGTCTTCTTCCCGTGAATTTACAAGCGTATCCTCAACCCACGACAGGGTCTTTTGGGGTGTCGCATGAAACTGAATCTGGCTTTGGCCGTTGCCGCGGCCTTTGGCATTCAGGCCGCGCGCGCGCAGGATGGGCAGCAACCCGCGACGGGCAGCCTGAGACCGCTGACGAGTGGAACGCCTGAAACGCCGCCTCCCACACCAGTTGAAGCGCCGACCCCTGCCGCTGCTGCCGTCGCCACGCCCGCGCCGATGCCTCCACCTCCTCCCCCGCCTGCAGCTGCCGAGGCTGCCGCGGCGCCCGCCTGGAGCGGCCCGGTCAGCTTCTCGCCTGTGGCTGTCGCGGATCTGATCGTCAAAGTCTGCCGCGCCGCTATCCACGGCGATGGCGGCGACCTGTCTGTGCGCGCCATTCAGCTCGGCCTCGGTCCCGCCGGCGCCCCACCAGAAGAGCTGTCGCACGCGCTTCCGCCCGGCGCCGTCACCTGGCGCGTGCCATCCGTCGATGGCGTCGTCTACCTGTTTGGCTATGGCGAGGAGCCTCTGAATTGCGGCGCAGCGATCCTTCGCCCCCTGGCGGAGGACGGTTTCGAGAAGGTCACGGCCCTGCTGCAGGATACGCAGATCGGCTTCGCGTCCGACTCGACGCAGATGCTGCAGGGGGAGGTTCGCTGGGAACGCCTCAAGTCAGCCAGGGGCGAGTATATCGACCTCATGGAGTACCCGCCGGGCGTCGATCGCCCGGGCGTCCTTCGCGCCGACTTTCTTCCGGGCTGATCAGACGGCAGTCGTCCAGCGCGCAAAGCCTTTTGCGACCTCCAGATAGACCGCAGCCTTGAACGGGATGACCAGCCCCGGCGCGTCCTCGAGCTTTGCCCACTTCCAAGCATCGAACTCGACCGTGTGCCTGTCGAGCCGGAAGTCAGTGTCAGAGCCCGTGAAGCGATAGGCAAACCACTTTTGTCGCTGACCAAAATAGGGACCCGTCAGCTTCGCCTTCAGCGCAGGCGGGAAGTCGTAGAACAGCCAGGGCTCGAACTCCTCCAGCAGCTCGACCTGGTCTGGCTCCAGCCCAGTCTCTTCTCCGAGTTCACGCAAAGCAGCCTGTGCAGGCGTCTCGCCGCGATCGATTCCGCCCTGCGGCATCTGCCAGGCGTAGCGCACATCGTCCTTGCGCACGCCCGCGCGCCTGCCGAGCCAGACATGGCCCTGTTTCGAGAACAGGGCGAGGCCGACATTGGGACGGTAAAGCGATGGATCGCGCCCACCCATCAGCGGCTGGGCCTCGAAACTCACGATCGCGCAACCACGCCGGCGGCAGCCGAGGCCGGCGCAAGCTGATAGCCCTTGGCCTTCAGGCTCTCCGCCCACAGTCGAAGCTGCTCGATGGTGACGGGATAGGCGAAGCCCACGCCGATCGCGCTGCCGTTCTGGATCGCCAGCGCTTCAAGCGCCAACAGTTCGCGGTCGATGGCGTCCGCCGTCAGTTCGCTGTCCACGATGCGATCGGCAACCGTGAAGTCGAGCCCGGACTGTGTCGCCGCCTGGGGCAGGGCCGAGCGCGCCGCGCCGCCATCATGCAGGAAGACGAGGCCGCGATCCTTGAGCACCTTCATCACCGGCGTCGCTGCTGCAGCATCCGTCGCAAAGCGCGCGCCCTGATAGTTGGTGACGCCGAAATAGCCCGTTGCCTTGCCGAGCATCACGTTGAGGCGGCGCACATTCTCGTCTGGCTTGGCGCTGGTCAGCAGCGTCAGCGGCCCTGTGTCGACATTCGGATAGTCATAGGCTTCCATCGGCATTTCGAGCAGGACCTCGTGGCCCGCGGCGCGCGCCTTGTTGATCCAGTCCTGCAGGTTGGGCGCGTACGCCAGGAAGGACAAGGTGACTTCCGGCGGCAGTTCCCTGATGGCTGTTTCGGTATGCCTTGCCGTCATGCCGAGGCCGCCTACGATCAGGCCAATGCGCGGCTTGTCGGATGCGCCGGTGAAGGGGCGAGCATAGACCTGCGCGGGCGTACGCCCGTCGGAGGCGATCTTCGGCAGTTCGCCAGCGGGCGTTCGCTCGACAAAGCCCGCGATCGGCGCGCGCGCCAGGGCCTTGGGGCCCGTGCCCGCGTTGGAGGCGATCTCCGTCACCGTCATGCTGGCTTCATCGCCATCCTCAAGCAGAGCAGCGTCTTCGTATTCTACCCCGAGGCTGGGCTCATGGTCCTCTGTATGGGCGTCGAGCGCCTCGAGGGGTGAGCGGTTCTTCAGCAGGGGTGGCGGGCCGTCCTGCTCGGAATAAAGCGCCAGCTCGACGCGCGGTGCACCGGCCGCCTCATCACCGAACAGGAACGCAGCGCCGACGGCCCCTGCGCCCAGCATGCCGAAAACCGAAAGGCTGAGCGCAACATGGCTCAGTCCTGCACGCACGACTGAACCGTCGGAATTCCGCGATGCGGCCATGATGTCCTCACAACAAAACGAAGGACGATTTTGGCGCTCGCATCGTTAACATCGCGGAAATGTGGGCGTGGGGATTTGGTCGCAGACCCTCTTGTAAAGGTTGTGAATTCTGTTGCGACCTGACGAAATGATCGCTTCGCCCGCGGGGAAAGCAAAAGGCCCGGCGTTTCCACCGGGCCTCTGCCGTCTCTTTCGCAGGTCAACCTAGGGCGTGGCCTTGGCCGGCGCCGGTGCAGCCGCAACGGCGGGCGCCGCGGCGGGATTGGCCTTGCCCGCGCGCAGAAGGGCCACGGCCTGGTCGAGCTGGTAGTCTTCGCCCGCATAGCCTTCCGGCGGCATGTCGGCCGGAACGTGCGGCGGCGTGCGCTCGGCGCCCTGGTCGTTTTCCAGCGCGTTGGGCAGAGCCGACTCGCTGAAGCGGGCGGCGCGCGTCTTGAGTTCGGCGACGTCCTTGTCCGACAGGCGGACTGCAGCGACTTCGATGTCAGGTTCGATACCTGCCCCCTGGATCGAGCGGCCCGCCGGCGTGTAGTAGCGCGACGTTGTCAGCCGCATGGCGCCCTTGCCCGGTCCGAGCGGCAGGACGGTCTGCACCGAGCCCTTGCCGAACGAGGTCGTCCCCATGATCACCGCGCGCTTGCGGTCCTGGAGCGCACCGGCGACGATCTCGGCGGCGGAGGCCGAACCGCCATTTACAAGCACCACAACCGGTACATCCGGGAAGCGGGCGGCGCGGACGGCGTTGTAACGGCGCTGGTCGCTCTCGCGACGGCCGCGGGTCGAGACCACTTCGCCGCCATTGACGAAGCGCGATGTGACCTCGATCGAGGCTTCGAGAAGTCCGCCCGGATTGTCACGCAGGTCAAGCACGAGGCCCTTGAGGCCGCCGCGCACATCCTTGCGCACTTGCTCAAGGCCGCGGTCGAGAGCCTTAACGGTCTGCTCGTTGAAGGTGGTGATGCGCAGATATCCGACATCGCCGATTGCTTTCGTCTTGACGACTTCCGGCCGGATGACTTCGCGGGTCAGCGACACATCGAACGGTTCGACATTCTCGCGCACGACTGTGACGTTGATGGCCGAGCCGATCGCACCACGCATCTGCTTCACGGCGTCGTTAAGCGGCAGGCCGACGATTGACTTGCCATCGATGGCGGTGAGGAAGTCGCCCGACTTGATCCCGGCGCGCGAAGCCGGCGTGCCGTCCATCGGGGACACGACCTTCACGAAACCGTCCTGCGCTGTGACCTCGATGCCGAGCCCGCCATACTCGCCGGACGTCTGCGTCTGCATGTCCTTGAAGTCATCGGGGTCGAGATAGGAGGAATGCGGGTCAAGCGAGGCCAGCATGCCGTTGATCGCAGCCTCGATCGCTTCGGTCGATTCAAACTCTGTCACGTAGTTGGCCTGGGCCTTGGCCAGGATGTCGGCGAACAGGTCGAGTTGCTGGAACACCTCAGCCTTCTTCGCGGACTGGTTCGTCGTCACGGCGAAGGCCGAAACACCGACCGTCGCGGCGAGCAGACCTGCACCGATTACCGGGGCCAACCACCACTTGCGCATGCTGCGCTGCTCCTCTGTCATCGACCCAAAGTCCCACCGTTACTTTGACGCCATATTCCTGAAGTTCAACATGCCTCGATGCCGCGAAGGACAATTTAAGCATCAACGTCAGCTTTTGAGCAGGCGCACGTTCAACCGCGCTTGCCCAGCCAGGTTTCAGGGTTCACAGGCTGACCATTGCGCCTTACCTCGAGATAAAGTTCAGGAGAGGGCGACTTCTGGTCGGCCATGCGGCCGATCGGCTCCCCGGCCAGAACCCACTGTCCCGCCTCGGGATAAAGGGTCTCCATGCCCGAAACGACCAGCAGGACGCCATTCCCGACATCGAGGATCGCCATCTGGCCATAAGTACGGAACAGGCCGGAATACTGCACGCGCGCGTCCATCGGCGCGATCACCGTCGCTCCCGCCCTTGCGGAAAGCGTCAGGCCCTCCTGCTTCTGTCCCTCGATCACCCGCCCGAAGCGGCGCAGCGGCGAGCCGACAACAGGGTAGAGTGGCGAGCCAGCCTTCGCCGTCGCTGCGGGCCTGGAGGCTGTCGCAGCTGGAAGTTTCGCGGTCGGCTTCGCAGGACCGCCGCCTGCCTTGGTCGCCGGCTTCTGTCCCGGCTTCACCGATGGCGCCGGCGGCGCTGACTTCGCCAGCCCGTCCAGCAGCTCGCGCAGGTTCGCCGCCTCGTCAGCCAGCTTGCGCGCATTCGCCCGCGCAGCCTGCGTCTCCGCATCGAGCGAGGCCGAGGCCCGACGCTTCTCCTCGGCAAGCGCCGCAATTTCTTCCCGCCGCGCACCAGCTGAGCTTGTGGCTGCGAGCAAGTTGGCCTGCTGGGCGCGGGTCGCCGCGGCGAGAGCATCGATGTTGGAGATCTTCGCGCGCAGGTCGTCAGCATGCCCGGCCAGCGCGGGTGCGGCGTCGGACATGAGGATGGCCGCCCGAATGGCACTCGAAACGTCGTCAGGACTGGTCGCCAGAGCAGGCGGAGTTCGCATCGTCATCAGCGCGGCGAACACGTCTTCCATCACGGCCTCATCCGCAACCAGGGCCTGCTGGGCTACGCGGGATTCATCTGCGAGGATCATCAGCTGTTCTTCGGCGGCGTAGGCTGCCTCTTCGCCGCCGACGGCTTCGGTTGCAGCCGCCAGAAGATCGGCGTCGATCTCCGACACTGCCCGTTCCGCTGCGCTGGAGGCCTGCTCCAGCGCCTTCACCCGCGCCAGCGCCGCGTCGCGCGCGGCTTCCGCTCTTCTCAGGTCTTCCTGGGTAAAGGTGCGGCGCGACTGGCCCAGGGCGGGCGTCGCCAAAAGCACAAAAAGGATTGCAAGCCATCGCATCATTCGCGGTGGTAAGGTGATCCGGCCTCGATCGAAAGGGCCCGGTAGACCTGCTCGGTGATCATCACGCGCACCAGCCTGTGCGGCCATGTCTGCACGCCAAACGACACATTGTGGCGCGCAGCCTTCGCGACGTCCGCCGACGTTCCATCTGCTCCGCCGATGACAAAGCTGACCGCGTCCTCGCCGCTATCTCGCCACTTCGCCAGGCGTTTCGAAAGCTCCTGCGATGTCCAAGCCTCGCCGCGTTCGTCGAGCCGGATCAGGACGCCCTGGCCATGCCGCGCAAGCAGGCGTTGGCCTTCGTCATCCTTGGAACTTGAATTGAGTTCGACTTCCTCGACCGCGCGATAGCCCAGCGATTTTCCGGTCTTGCCCGCGCGCGCGACATAGTCGTCCACCATCGTGCGCTCAGGCCCGTCCTTCATGCGCCCGATGCAGAGGATGCGGATGCGCAAGCAGGATCAGCTTCAGGTCGCGGCGCGCGCCGTCGTTGGCGTGTCGCCGGCCCAGATGCGTTCGAGGTTGTAGAACTCGCGCACTTCCGGCCGGAAGATATGCACGATCAGGTCGCCTGCATCGATCAGCACCCAGTCCGCGTTGGGTAGTCCCTCGACGCGCACTTTCGGCGCGCCGGCCTCCTTCAACTTCTGCGAGACGTGGTCCGCCAGCGCAGAGACGTGGCGCGCCGAGCGGCCAGACGCGACGATCATCGCATCCGCCATTGGCGATTTTCCGGCCAGCGGAATGTTGAGGATGTTCTCGGCCTTGTCGTCATCGAGTTGCTGCACGACCATGGTCGCAAGCTCGAACGCGTCGGGAGATTTTGGCTGCGCTGCCGCCTTGGTTTGCTTGGCCGTGGCTGGCTTTGCCGGGCTCGCCTTCGCGGCGGCCGGTCCGGTCTCGGTTGCTTTACCGGTCCGGGTGGGGCGACTGGCTGACAGGGCTTTGTCCTTTGCACTCATGATTGACGTCAAAGCTATCACGTGGGGCCACCCCCTGCGAGAGGGAAGGGCTGACTCGTTTGAGCCGGAGCGCTGCGCCATGGGGCGGGACTGAACGGACAAAGTTCAGAAAAACTAAACCTCTATAATACTACCAAAGTAGTCGTCTCTAAGGTTCTTTAGCTTCACTGACGCGGGTAAGACCACGTTTCAGGGGAGGATAGGATATGAAGGCGCAGCGCGATTCTCTGTATACTAGGTCGGGTAACCATACTCGATACGGCATTTCGATCGCGGCGCTCGCCGTTTTCTGATCGGCGCCGGCCTTGGCCCAGGGCAAGACCGCTGCCGAAGTCGTCGCCGACCAGGCTTGCCCCAACGTCGTCGAAGACCAGCCGCCGGCCCCCGTCCGAAGATAAACCTGAGGCTAGATCGGCGGTGGGGCGCTGATCGCCGTCGCCGCGCGCAATTCGGTAGACGACACCGGATCGAACGGGGCCGCGATGTAGACCCAGCAGGGCGGCGAACGTCGCGCCAGAACCTGCGCATCGGTCTGGCTGACGCGCTGTGCACCGAACTGCCGTGCAAAGCGCGAAAGCCCTGCCTTCGGGCTCGCGCCCGGGCGCGCGACGACAACAATCGGGACCAGCCGCGCAATCGCAAGCCATTCCTTCCAGCGATGAAAGTCGCGCAGATTGTCGCCGCCGATGATCCACACAAACCGCACGCGCGGCGCTTGCCGTTTCAACGCGCGGATCAGGTCGATCGTGTAGCGCGTGCCGAACCCCGCCTCGATGTCCGAGACCACAACACCCGGCCCTTCCAGCCTGCGTCGCGCCGCCGCCAGCCGGTCCTTGAGCGCCGTCTGTGTGCGCTTCAGCGGGTTGCCCGGCGAGACCAGCACCCAGACACGATCAAGAGCCGCGGCGCGCTTCGCCGTCGCGATCACATGCGCATGCCCCGAATGCGGTGGATCGAAAGACCCGCCCATCAGCCCGATGACAAGATCGCCGGGCGGCGAGGGCAGTCGCAGGCGTGAGCGGCGGGAAAAGGTCATCGGCTAGAGCGGCAGACGCGCCTCGCGCGGCGCAGATGCGTAAACGAACCGTCCCGAGCCCGCAACGTCAACGCGCCGGAAGTCAAAGCGTCGATAGCTCGTGCTGTCGCCGATGGCGGCCGCCACCGTTGTCCGCATGGTTTCATCGGCACCCTGCAGCGCGACCGAAAGCCTGTCACCGGCTTCCGCCGCCACCAGCTCGGCATCCGACGGGCTGTATTCCTGGACATCAGCGCCAAGTTGCTGCTGGCCCGCCTCGAACGCGCCCGGCGCCGCTGCAGCGCGCGCGCGCCAATCCGCGAACGCCGCCGCCAGCGCAGCTGTGTCGCCCACCGCCGGCAGTGCGCCGATCTGGCTCGCTACCGATGGGCGAAAGTCTGTAACCGTTGTCGGGCCCGACGGTGCGCTGTCCGGCGCTGCTTCCGCTATCGCCTCAGTCGGCGCGCCTTCACCCTGCTCGGCGGCGATGGCGGCCAGCTCCTCTGCGGGTATCTCGGGCGGGGGCGTGTTCTTCGGCGCCGCCGCCACCGTGATCGAACCCTTGCCGCTGGCGTTGGAGGCAAGCTCAGTCGGCTTGGAGCACGCAGCTACAGCAGCCAGCACAAGACAGATCGCTACTATCCGCTTCATCGCGCGCCCTCTCAGACGCCGGTCACCAGCTTGGGAAGCAGGTCCGGCGAGGTCACCAGTGACCATGTTCCACCGGCGGCGACAACCGTTGCCTCCCACTCCTTGAGCATGTCCAGATATTTCTGCGGGTCGGCCGGATCGGACTTGATGACGTTGGCGGCGACCACATGAATGCCCCTCAGGTCGAGCTCGATTTTGGACGTGTCGCAGGACTTCGAATAGTCATCGAGCATGTCTGAGAACAACACGATGAAGCGCTTCTCCTCCGGGCGCTGCTTCAGCTCGAACGAAGCCTGGGCGATGGCGCCGCGAATGTCTGTGTATTTCGCCGACTTCACCTGGGCGGCGTAGGCGGCGAACTCGTTGAAGAGTTCCCGCTTGGCCTCGGCGGCGAGGCTCGGCGTCGTTGGCAACTGGCGCTGCAGGATGATCTCCTTTTCGGAGAACGAGCAGGCGCTGATCTGGCTCGCACCAACCCAGTCGCCCGGCAACAACTTGGCTACCGTGATGTTGGCCATCTTGGTGGCGTCGGGCACTGACTTCACATACGTACCGGAAACATCGAAAACGAAGAACACCGAACGGTTCGTTGACGTCACAAGCCCGCAACTGGCAAGCGCGAGAAGCAACAGGCCGCATGCGGCGCCGGCGAGGTAACGCATCATGAGGCCTTCTCGAGTTCCGGCTCCGGCTGACGTGACTTCTCCCGCTTCGGCGCCTTCCGGGGCGCCGGGTCGTTGAGAACAAAGTCATCATCCCTCGCGCGCGGCCGTGACAATGCGGCGTCTCCTGTGCGCCTTGCCTGGACGTATCTTTGGATGAACAGCGGCAGGAAAATGATGAAGTCATAGATAGCAAGCACGAAGACGCCGATATTCTTGAACAGCGCCGAAATCGTCCTGCAAACGAAACCCATGAAGATCAGTGCGAAGCTCGCGAAGATAGAGACGATGAACACCGAATTCCGGATGATCGTCTCCAGCGGCAGCGCTGCAGCAGCCAGCAGCCAAGGAATCACGCCTGCCAGAATCAGCTGGGCGAAGGTCGACAGTTCGAGGCCGAACACGTTGGCCCGCTGTGGCGCCTGAGACGGAGCTGCAGCATCGGTCGCCGCAGGGGCGTCTGCGCTCGGAGCCGGGGCGACCAGTACCGGCCCGATGATCTGCGCGGCGAGCCTGTCGGTTTCGCGGTCCTGCTCGATAATCTGCTCCCGCACGATCGAGAGCGTCATCTCCATCACCGAGAACAGCGCAAGAAAGATGAAGGACACGATCAGCATCACGCGCCGGCCATTGGCCGACATGGAATGGAAAGCCGGGATGAGGCGCGTGAAGCCGGCGGAGTCCATCAGGATCACCCCCGTCACGAATTCCAGGAAGATGACGATGATCGCAGCAAACGTCGGCAGGCCGATGCCGCCGATGCGCGCGCCTTCGCCGACGATTTCGGCCATCGGGCGCTCGATCAGGAAGAAGTTGAGGAACACGCCCGCCAGCGCAATCGTCGTGATCAACACCGCGATCAGCCACGGCACGACGATGGATGCGCGGGCGGCGATCTTCTTGCGGTCTTCCGAGCGCACAATCTCCTCGAACTCGGAGAAGGCCTTGTTCACGTCGCTCGCATTCTTGTTGAAGTCGTGCTCGATCCTGACGAGCTTTTCGGCGACTTCCTTCAGACGGGGGCTCTCGTTGCGGATGGTGATCAGCGCCGGGCGTAGCGGGGCCAGCCGCTCATTCATCGTGCGCGCCGTATTCTGCGCGATGTTCTTCTCGACCTTGCTCAGCCCGCGCGAGGATTCCATTGAGGGCAGCGCCGCGCGGAAGGCGCGTTCCGCGGCGTCTTCCAGGTTGATGTCCGAGATTGCATTCGCGCTGGTCGCCAGCTCGTGCGTCGCCTTGTCCAGTTTCTTGAGGATAGGCCCTGTCTCACGCGCCAGCTGTTCGGTGCGCTTGCCCATCTTCTCCTCGAGATGAAGCATCCTGTCCTGCAGCTCATCTGCGCGCTGTGATGCGATCTTCTCGTTGGTGACCTCCCGGGCGCGTCGCCCGTGGTCCAGCAGCGCCGAGCCCCACCGCGCGAACATGTAGCCAAGGAAAAAGAACGACTGGCGGACGATGCGGTGCATCGGCTGGCGAGCGATCCACATCACGATGACAAGGGCGGCAATGGCAAGCGCCAGTGGCCATCCATAAGGAATGCCGAAGAAATCGCCACCGCCGGCGGCCACGTCTGACGGGTTGGCCGTCGTCGAGTCGAGTTGCTGCACAGCCCGCCCTTCTGCTGCGTAAGGCCAGACCCCACCACCCGGCGTCTACCTAACATATCGCGAGCGCGTTGGGGCGTTAGTATGGCAGCGACGTTACTTTCACGAAACTATCTGCGGCGAAACGATTGCGGACAGACCGCTTACGGCCGGATCTGACCCGTGCCACGAACGACATACTTGAACGTCGTCAGCTGCTCGGCGCCCACCGGGCCGCGCGCATGCAGCCGGCCTGTAGCGATGCCGATCTCGCCCCCCATGCCGAACTCGCCGCCGTCCGCAAACTGTGTCGATGCGTTGTGCATCACGATCGCGCTGTCCACCTCGGCAAGGAAGCGCTCAGCCGCGGCCGCGTCCTCCGTGACGATGCTTTCAGTATGCTGCGAGCCATAGCGCGCGATGTGCCCCACCGCGCCCTCGATGCCGTCCACCACCGCAACCGACAGGATCGGTGCGAGATATTCCGTGGTCCAGTCCTGTGTCGTGGCTTCCTTCATCGGATGGATTGCCCGCGCCCGCGCATCCCCGCGGAGCTCGCACCCCGCAGCCTCCAGCGCTTTCGCCAGGCGCGGCAGCAGGGCCGACGCAACTCTCGTGTCGATCAGCATCGTCTCTGTCGATCCGCATACGCCCACCCGGCGCAGCTTGGCGTTGACGATGATCGCCTCCGCTTTCGCCGGATCGGCGCCTTCATGGATGTAGGTGTGGCAGAGACCTTCCAGGTGTCCGATAACCGGCACGCGCGCTTCGTTCTGCACGCGGGCTACCAGGCTCTTGCCCCCGCGCGGCACCAGCACGTCGAGCTTGCCGTTCAGGCCAGCCAGCATGTGTCCCACTGCGGCCCGGTCTGCCGTCTGCACCAGCTGGATCGCATCCTCCGGCAGGCCCGCATCCTTCAGTCCCGCTCGCAGCGCATCTGCGATCACTCGCGACGAGTTGAGGCTTTCCGATCCGCCACGCAGGATCGCTGCGTTCGCCGCGCGCACGCAGAGCGCACCGGCATCCGCCGTCACATTCGGGCGGCTCTCATAGATGATCCCGATCACGCCGATCGGCCCACGCACCCGCTCGAATGACAGACCATTCGGCCTTGTCCAGCTCGCGATAACTGTGCCGACCGGGTCGGCGACATCAGCTACATCCTCGACGCCCTGCGCCATCGCAGCGATGCGCGCGGGCGTCAGTTCGAGTCGGTCCAGCATCGCGCCGGACAGGCCCTTGTCGCGCCCGCCCGCCATGTCCTTTGCGTTGGCCGTCAGGATCGCCGGTTCAGCCGCACGAATGCGCGCCGCCATCGCTTTCAGCGCAGCGGTGCGCCTGTCCGGACCTGCCTTGGCAAGCCCGGCGGAAGCCGCGCGCGCAGCCTCTCCCATGGCCAGCATGGTCCCGGCAAGAACGGCGTCGTGAGCGGAAAGGGGCAACTGGATTGTCATGCGGGCTGCCTTACCAGCAGAGCCCGCGCATGACCAGTTATCTGCGCCAGTCGCGCCATGGCCGCGGGTCGTCGCGCAGCAGACCGTAGATCAGCGAGTCGCGTACGCCGATATGCATCTCCCACTCGCCTCGCAGTCGCGCTTCGAGGGTAAAGCCCAGCCGCTCGAACACGCGGATCGAGGCTTGATTGTCGGGGTCGATATCCGCCGTGATCCGTCGCGCGCCTAGCGTATCGAACGCTTCCACCAGCGCGATGGCAAGGGCGCGCACCGCCAGATTGCGCCCGCGCGCCGCAGGGGCGATCATGCACGCCGCATCCCAGACGTTGTTCTTGCCGCGTGGATAGATCGCCACGCGACCGAGGGCAGGGCCATCGGGTGTGTCTGCGACCACCCAGTTGATGTCGCCGCCATCGCCCATCCATTCGCGCATCATCGCGACGGTGTCGGCCACGCATTGTGTGGCGGGCCGCGTGAGATAGCGGCAGCTCGCCTCATCCCCGAAAATGGCGTGCAGGGCGGGGCCATCCGCGTCGGGATCGATCGGGCGGACGATGAAGTCGCGAGGTGGGTAAGCGGTCATGGCGTTGCACTACCATTGCCTCAAGCGGGTCGGGTAGAGCCAGGCAATCTGGTCCGGAGGGGCTTGGGCCCGATGCCCTTCGACTCGACGTGATTCCGCCCTACTATTTTGCACACGGCAGGAGAATCGGCATGGACCAGCTTCGCGACAACACGGCCGCCAGCCGCTACGAACTCGACATCGATGGCGAGACCGTCTTCGCTAACTACCGCAGGTCCGGCGATACGCTCACCATTCTCTGGGTCGAGGCGGCGCCAGCGCTTCGCGGCGCTGGCGCCGCTGGCAGGCTGATGAAGCTTCTGGCGCAGGAGGCGGCGGCTAGAGGCTGGCGAATCGTCCCCGTGTGCGGCTATGCGGCAGCCTGGCTACGCAGGAGCCCTGAATTCAGTGGCCTCGTCGCCTGACTGGTTCCCATCGCCTCTGGAGTGACAGACCCGGCCGCTGGCACGCAATCCGCGGCCCAAGCTTACGACTGCGATGGGGTCTTGCTCGCCGCCCTTGCACGGGGCAAGCCGTTGGCCCCGCCCGAGGCGTTCGCGCCCATTGCTGCGCCTTCGCCCGCCGCGCCTCCAGTCGCCCCCATTGCAGCCCAGCCACCGCTACCGCTCGCCCTGCCGGTTGCGTCGTGTACGCCCGTCAGCGGATCGGCGGGATACCGCAAGTAGCCGGGCTCAGCCCACCAGCACCATGTCGTCGACATGGATCAGCGCCGGCCGCCCGCGATAGCCGAGTATCGCCTCGAACTCGTCGGACTTGCGTCCAATCAGCCGGAGTGCGTCGTCCGATGAATAAGCCGACACGCCGCGCGCAACCGTCGCGCCATCGGGATCGATAACGTCCACCGCATCGCCGCGCTCGAACCGTCCCGCTACGGCCGTGACGCCTGCAGCAAGCAGACTCTTGCCCGTCTTCAAGGCGCGTGCAGCGCCCGCATCCACACGCACCGATCCGGTGGGGCGCAAAGCGCCCGCCAGCCACTGCTTGCGCGCCGTCTCCGGCGAGACATCGGCCAGAAACCATGTACCATTCGCACCACTTGCTAGCGCCGCCAGCGGCCCGCCATCTGTCGTGGTGTTTGTGCCCAGCGTGATCAGTGTCGAACATCCCGCCGTCATCGCAATGCGCGCGGCATCCAGCTTGGTGGCCATGCCGCCCGACCCCACGCCCGCCGCCGCATTGACGCCCCCCGCCATCGCCACGATCTCCGGCGTCAGCTTCCGAACTTCTGGAACATGCCTCGCCTGAGGATTCGACCGTGGGTCGGCATCGTAAAGCCCGTCGATGTCTGACAAGAGCACCAGCACATCCGCGCCCAGCATCTGCGCTACCCGTGCGGCAAGGCGATCATTGTCGCCATAGCGGATCTCTTCGGTCGCCACCGTGTCGTTTTCGTTGACGATCGGGATGGCTCCGCGCTCCAGCAGCGTCTCCATCGTTGCGCGCGCATTGAGCCAGCGCCGTCGCTGTTCCGTGTCGTAAAACGTCAGCAGTGCCTGCGCCACAGGTGCGTTGTGCTGCGCCAGTGCATCGTCCCATGCCCGCATCAGCCGTGGCTGTCCCGCTGCCGCTGCCGCTTGTTTCTCCTCAAGCCGTAGCTTGCCTGCCTTCATGCCGAGGGCGCGCCGCCCCAGCGCCACCGCGCCAGACGACACGATCACGATCGCCTTGCCCTCGGCCCGCAACCGCGCCGCATCCGAGGCCAGCGCCGCAAACCGCACGCTATGCGGGAGCCCGCTGTCCTGATCGATCAGGAGCGAAGATCCAACCTTCATGACGATGCGGCGTGCTGAGACGAGGGGGGAGCTCAAGGGGTCCACCCTTCCTGCCTCTCCTCCGGCGTCTTCTCCGCCTCGATCTGTGCCTCGCGCTGCGCGCGCTTGTCCTCGGAGATGATCTCGAACAGCTTCTGCACCGTCTCCGGCACGCCCTTCTGTGTGGCGCCCGAAATGCGCAGCGGCGTCGATCCGCACGCCTTCTTCAGCTGCTTGGCCTTCTCGCTGATCTCTTCCTTTGTCAGCGCGTCGATCTTGTTCAGCGCCACGATCTCGGGCTTGTCGATCAGCCCGCCGCCATACTTCTCCAGCTCGGCGCGGATGATGCGATAGGCCTCAGCCACATCGTCCTGTGTGCCGTCGACCAGATGCAGCAGCACCGAGCACCGCTCCACATGCCCGAGGAAGCGCGTGCCGACGCCCGCGCCTTCAGCAGCGCCTTCGATCAGTCCCGGAATGTCCGCCAGCACGAAGCTCGCCCCGATGCCAAGCGACACGACGCCAAGGTTTGGCACCAGCGTCGTGAACGGATAGTCCGCAACTTTTGGTTTCGCCGCGCTCACTGCGCCAAGGAAAGTCGATTTGCCAGCATTCGGCATGCCCAGCAGGCCGGCATCCGCGATCAGCTTCAGCCGCAGCCAGATCCAGCGCTCCTCGCCCTCGTGCCCGGGATTGAACCGCCGGGGAGCCTGGTTAGTCGAGGACTTGAACTGCGTATTGCCCCACCCGCCAGATCCACCCTTCGCCAGCAAAACCTTGTCGCCGAGCTTGTCGAGGTCGGCGATCAGCGTCTCCTGGTCTTCCTCGAACACCTGCGTGCCCACGGGCACCTTCAGCACCAGGGTCGGCGAGTCGGAGCCCGTGCGGTTCGCGCCCATGCCATGCATGCCGCGCTGCGCCTTGTGGTGTTGCTGGTAGCGGTAGTCGATCAAGGTGTTGAGGCCGTCGACTGCTTCGACAACGACATCGCCGCCGCGGCCGCCATCCCCCCCGTCGGGGCCCCCGAACGGGATGAACTTCTCGCGCCGGAACGAGACGCAGCCATCGCCGCCGCCGCCGGATTTCACGTACACCTTGCACTGGTCGAGGAATTTCATTGGGACAAACTAACTCCCGTTGCGCCGTCCGGCCATATGTAACGCTCCGCGGGGGAGGAGCCCTGCCGCGCCAGGCTGAACAGGTCCTGCTTGCCGCAAGGCGCAAAGCCGAGCTTGCGCAGCACATTGCCCGAAGCCGGGTTGTCGAAGAAATGCCCGGCCGCGAAAGATTTTGCACCCAGCTTCTCGCGGGCCCAGCCCATCAGCGCCCGTGCTGTCTCCGACGCAAAGCCCAGCCCCCAGTAGGAGATGCCGAACCAGTAGCCGATCTCGTAGGTCGCGCTATCCTCGCCGCCCACGCGCATCACCCCGCAGGAGCCGACCAGCCCGTCTATCGGCGCGGTTACGGCGAAGGCATGCTCAGCGCCGCTCTCATGGCCTCGGCGCGTCATGTCGATGAAATCGTAAGCCGACGCCATCGTGTAAGGGTGGGGCACGCGCCCGCACATCTTCGCCACGTCATATGCTCCGGCGAGATACGCGACACGACGCGCATCCGCTTCCTCGAAAGGCCTCAGCAACAGCCTTGTTGTCCTGATCGTCATCATCTTCGCCACCATCCGGCCGTCCTCGCGGCCGGGAGATTCAGGGGAGATGAAAAGAAGAAGGGGAGGCGATCCGCCTCCCCTGATCAAGTTTCAGGTTCGGACCGCTGCCTTGTAAGGAGCGATCCGGCTGTAAAGCGGGATCGCTTATTCGGTGTCCGACGGGACGATCGAGATGAACATCCGGCCCTTGGCACCTTCGCGGAATTCGACCTTGCCGGTTTCAGTTGCGAAGATTGTGTGATCGCGGCCGAGGCCGACATTCTTGCCCGGATGGAACTGCGTGCCGCGCTGACGGACAATGATGTTTCCGGCAAGCACCTGCTCGCCGCCGAAACGTTTCACGCCAAGTCGCTTGGAGTTCGAATCGCGGCCGTTACGCGTAGAGCCGCCAGCTTTCTTGTGGGCCAAAGGAGGCTCCTTCTCGTCTCAGGTTGGCGAATTACTTCGCAACAATGTCGGTGATGCGCACAACCGTCTGGTGCTGGCGGTGGCCAAGCTTCCGGCGGTAGGTGTTGCGCGGCTTCTTCTTGTAGGCGGTGACCTTGGCGGCGCGGTTGTGCTCGACCACTTCACACATCACCTTGGCGCCCTTGATCATCGGCGCACCGATATTGATGTTATCGCCGTCGCCGATCATCAGAACGTCGCCGAATTCGAGCTTCGCGCCCACTTCGCCGGCGAGCTTCTCGACCGTGATTTCCTGGCCGCCAGCGACCCGGTACTGCTTTCCGCCGGTCTTGATGACTGCGAACATCGGAATTCTCGTTTGTTTTCAGGGGGCCTTGCGGCCAAATAGCGTATCGCCACAGGGGGGCCTGCGGCGGGAAGCGGGCATATAGACGGGAGGCGCCCCCGCTGTCAAACGCCAAGCACGGGAATCGGGCCGGAATCTCGGGGCCGGAAAGCCGGCCTCGATCTTGATCCGGCATATATCCAGTCAGACCGCCCTCGCGCGCCCGACGGATCCCGCATGATATTCCCAATCGACAGGCTGGTTCTGGCCCCTGACGACATCGACCTGTCCCGGTCCCCGCTCGCCGGCCATCTCGACGCCGAGACCTACGTGCTCGGTGCTTTCAACCCTGGTCTTGCGCGGCTGGCGAACGGCAATCTCCTGATGATGGTCCGGATTGCGGAAGCGCTCCGGCGGCCGATCAGCAAGGGCTGCGTGCACGCGATCCGCTGGCAGGACGACCGCTATGTCCTGGACGCTTGGCCCCTCGATGCCGCCGATACGTCCGATCCGCGCAAGTTCATGATCCGCGGGGAGGGCTGGAAGGTCATGGCGCTGACGTCTCTGTCCTGGCTCCTGCCGGTCGAACTGAGCCCGGACGGCCTAAGCGTGCTCGCCATCCACTATGACCGCGCCATCGCGCCCCGGCACAGCTTCCAGTGCTATGGCATCGAGGATGCGCGGATCAGCCAGATCGATGATCGCTGGCTGATGACGACATGCTCGGTCAGCCCGGAGCGACATTCGACGACGCTATACTCATCCACCAACGGTCTCGACTGGGCATTCGAGGACATCGTTCTCGATCACCAGAACAAGGACATGCTGATCTTCGAGGGCCGCATCGGCGGCCAGTACTGGGCGCAGACAAGGCCGCTGGGCGACCTCTACTTCGCCTATCCCCCCGGCAGCGAGTGGCGCGCCGGGCCATCGATCAACCTCGCCACCTCGCCAGACGCGCTGCACTGGAAGCCGCACCGGATGCCCGGCATCCGCCCCCACGCGAACACCACGGCGACAGCGCGCATGGGCGGCGGAGCCCCGCCCATCCTTACTACTCGCGGCTGGCTGACGCTCTGGCACGGCGTTGCGCCCAACGACAGTGTCGGCGTCTACCGCACCTACTGGTCGCTGCTCGACCGCGACGATCCGAGCCGTGTCATCGCGACCAGCCACATGCCGCTACTCGAGGCCAACGCAGAGCTCACACGTCCGCTTAAACACCAGATTTATCTGCCAGACATCGTGTTCACGACCGGAATCGCCGAGCACGGCGACGTTTTCATCGTCGCCTCAGGCGAAGCGGATCTGGCCTGCCGGATCACGCATGTGTCGAAAGGCGCATTCGCGTGACTTGCCGCTACGCTGTCACGCGGTTCAGCTGGATCATCCGGAGGTTCAGGAAACCGGCGGTGGTGACCCAGAGCAGGTAAGGTGCAAGGAGCGCCGTGGCCGGCAGGCTGATCTGTGCGAACATGGCCATCACCGCCGCTATCGACAGCCACAGCGCCACGAGATCGATCAAGGCCAGATCCATCCGCCTGCGTCCGAAGAACAGCCATGACCAGGCGGCGTTCAAGCCGAGCGAGGCGGCATAGACCGCCAGCGCCGGCAGTGCAGCGACACCTGCGGCCTGCCAGACCAGCCAGCCAGCAAAGATGTTGAAAGTGAAGATGACCAGCCAGACGATGGGAAACGCCCAGTTCGGCGGCGTCCAGGATGGCTTCTTCAGCGCGGCGTACCACGCGCCGGGCCGAAACGCCCCGCCGCTGGAAGCCGCAGCAAAGTTCAGCGCAACAAAGGCACCGAGCGAGATCCAGATTGAACCATCCATCGATGAAAGGTTGCACTGTTGAGGTGGAAATCAACCCCGACCGCGCGAATGCGCGTCGGTTCCCTGCGAGTTCGTCCAGCCAGACACATTTTCGGACAGCAGGCGAACGCGCTGGTCGTGCCGGAACAAGGTGGCAGGTCTGAATCTGCTTTGCCAACTTGTTTGCCCGGTGCAACATTCCGCAAACAGATCGTGGGGGCGTCATGTCCAGCCGGGCCAGCCAGATCATCCGGAATGCCCACCCCACCCGATCCACATATCTTGTCAGGGGTTGATTGCATGAAGAAGACACGTCTCATCCTGGTGAGCGTTGTGGCTCTTTCCGCAATCGTCGTCAGCCTGCCGGCCCGGCCGCAGACCGGACCGGCCCCGGCGATACCATTTTCCAGCGATGCGGGGTTCACGGACTACTCCAAATGGAGCCAGCAGGCGCTCGAAGCTGAACTCGCCCGTCGCGCGATCATCGAGCGCAAGGTGTTGATGCCGATGCGCGACGGCGTCGGCCTTTCGACCGACATCTATCGTCCGAAGGATGCAACCGGGCCGGTGCCGACCATCTTTGTCCGCACGCCCTACAACATGAACTCCCTGCAGGGAGGTACGCTGCGCCAGGTCGTCGAGGCGATCGATCGGGGCTATGCTTATATTGGGCAGAACGAACGCGGTCGCTACTTTTCCGAAGGCAAGTTCGAGATTCTCGGCTACCCGCGCACCGATGGCTATGACGCGCTGACCTGGATCGCGGACCAGAGCTGGTCGAACAAGAAGGTTGGAACCCTCGGTTGTTCCTCGACCGCTGAATGGCAACTGCAGCTGGCAGCGACCAATCATCCGGCCCACGCCGCGATGGTTCCGATGGCGTCCGGCGCCGGCATCGGACGCGTGGGCGAATTCCACGAGCAGGGCAACTGGTATCGCGGCGGCGTTCCGCGCACGCTCTTCTCGATCTGGCTTTATGGCGTGGACAATCCGCTGCGCGCGCAGATCCCCGAGGATCTGGACGCCAAGACGCGCCAGTATCTGTCGCAATACTCCGACCTCAATCCGAAGAAGCCTGATGTGACATGGGCGAAGCAGGTCTGGCATCTGCCCTATGCCGAGATGCTCACCGCGCTTGGCGAACCTGCCGGCACGAACGAACAACTCATCGCGCGCGACAGGCCCGACGATCTGGACTGGTACAAGGGCGGGCTCTACCACGACAATGAAAAGTGGGGCGTGCCTGCGCTCTGGTACAATTCCTGGTACGATGTTTCGATCGGGCCGAACCTTGCGCTCTACGATCACGCCACGAAGGCCGGCGTCGACGCAGAAACGCGCGACAACCAATACGCCATCGTCGGCCCCAGCGTGCATTGCGCCTTCTCGGCGCTCGGCCCTGACTTCAAGTCGGGCGACCGCCAGCTTGGCGATGCGACCATGGATGTGAATGGCGAAGTCTGGAAGTTCTTCGACCGCTTCCTCAAGAGCAAAACCGACGCCTTCCCTGCGACGACGCCGAAGATCCGCTATTTCTCGATGGGCGACAATCAGTGGAAGACGGCGACGCAGTGGCCGCCGAAAGGCGTCACCGAAACAAAGCTTTATCTCCGCTCCAGCGGACGCGCCAATTCGATGTTCGGCGATGGCAAACTGTCCTTCACCGCACCGGGAAACGAACCTTCCGACAGCTTCGCCTATGATCCAAAGAATCCGGTGCAGACAATCGGCGGCGGCGATTGCTGCAATGGCGGCGTCGTCGTGCCGGGCGCGTTCGACCAACGGCCTGTAGAAGCGCGCCACGATGTTCTGGTCTATACATCCGATCCGTTGACTGCGCCGGTCACCATTGCTGGTTTCGTCGACGCCATTCTAAGCGTTTCGTCCGATGCGAAGGACACGGACTTCGCCGTTAAGCTCGTCGACGTCGCGCCCGATGGGACGGCTTACATCCTCGACGACACGATTCTGCGCGCTCGGTTCCGCGAGGGGTATGACCGCGAAGTCTTCATGGAGAAGGGCAAGACCTACAAGCTCGACTTCACCCCGATGACGACCGCCAACACGTTCCTGCCGGGGCACCGTATCCGGGTCGAAGTGACCTCGTCATCCTTCCCGAAATACTCGCGCAACCTCAACACGGGTGGCCGCAACGCGTTCGAGAAGGACGGCGTCATCGCCAACAACCAGGTGAAGCACTCCCGGGCCGAGCTGTCCTATATCGTGCTGCCGATCGTTAAGTGACGCGTTCGCCGCCGCATCACTGCGCGGGCGCAAGGGCCCGCGCGGTCTCCGGTGTCTGGCTAAGCGAGGCAATGTAGGTTGGCGGGACCCGGCGCATCGTTGCGTGCTCATAGGCATGGCCCATTGCCAGCAGGTCTCCATCGCTCCAGGCCGGACCGATGAAGGAGAGGCCGATAGGCAGGCCGTTCGCGAGGCCCATCGGCACCGTTAGGTGCGGATAGCCGGACAGTGCCGGGAGAATGGTCGCCACATTGATGGCCGCGCCACGGGCGACGCCAGCCGGATCGCTGAAGGATGCAGGTCCGCCGGTGATGGCGATGATGGCATCGAGCTGGTCGGCCGCCAGCGTGCGGTCAATGCCTTCGCTGGCAAGGCGCCTTCCGGCGGCGAGGGCCTCGATGTATTTCGGATCGTCGAGCCCGTTCCGCGCTTCGGCTAGCTCGAATATCTCCTGTCCGAACAGCGGCATTTCCTGCGCTTCGCTTTGTTTGTTGAATGCAATCAGGTCAGTAAGCGTTCGCACGCGTACGGCGGGCGCAGCCTTCGCGAGATAGCTGGCAATGCCGACTTTGAACTCGGTCTGCATGATGATCCCGGTGAGTGCGCCGATCGCCTGCTGGTCCGGCGGCTGCGTGATGTCGACGACCTGGGCGCCGGCCGCACGCAGGTCGACTAGCGCCTGCTCGAACAGCTTGTCGGTCCCTGGGTGCCCGCCAAGGCCTATGCGCACGACGCCTAGGCGACGCCCCTTCAACGCGTCGGTCTTGAGCCCGGCGGTATAGTCCTTCTTGTACCGTTCGGCGTCTGCCGTCGCCTTGTCGGCGGGGTCTGTTCCCGCAATAGCAGTCAGTATCAGGGCCGCGTCCATCACGCTGCGCGTCATCGGCCCAGGCGTGTCCATGGTGTGAGAGATCGGGACGATACCGTTGCGCGACACGAGACCGACAGTTGGCTTCAAGCCCACGAGACCGTTCATGCTCGACGGGCAGACGATCGAGCCCGAGGTTTCCGTGCCGATGGTCGCTGCTGCATAGCTGGCGGCGGCAGCCGCGCCAGAACCTGAACTGGAGCCACAGGCGTTGCGATCGAGTGCGTAAGGGTTACGCACCAGCCCGCCCATGGCGCTCCAGCCGCTGATCGACCGCGTTGAGCGGTAGTTCGCCCACTCAGAAAGATTGGTCTTGCCGATCAGGATCGCGCCGGCCTCGCGCAGGCGCGCGGCCATCGGCGCATCGCGGTCGGTCATGTTCTCCCTGAGCGCAAGCGATCCAGCGGTAGTTGGCAGATCGCGCGTTTCAATATTGTCCTTGATGAGAACAGGGATGCCATGCAGCGGTCCGCGAACACGCCCTGCGCGGCGCTCAGCGTCCAGCGCGCGTGCGTCGCTGGCAGCATTGGGGCTGAGTGAGATCACCGCCCGTAGGGTGGGGCCGGTCCGATCCATTGCCGATATCCGGGCAAGATAGGCTTCCACCAAGGCTTCCGAGGTCGTGCGCCCAGCGGTCAGGTCCGCCTGAAGATCGGAAATCGATCTTTCCTCGATCAGGTTCGCGCCGGGCGGAGAGGACGTCGAAGCCAGGTTTGCGCACGCCGCCAGAGCGAGAGCAAAGATCAGCGTGGTCACGATCCGACGCATCGGGCCTTCCCCTTTTTACGCCTCCTGCGAGTGCACCTTCGTGGGAAGACTATAAATGACGCAACGCGATGTCGTCATGGTCGCAAATCGCTTATTGCCGGATCGCATTCTGCGAGCGGACGAGACGACAAGCGTTTCAGCGAGTCGGGAAACGCCAATCACGCGAACTCCCGCTGCCGCGGCGGCAATTGGTGTCGCAAGTTGTCCGAAACCCACCAGGAAGGATTTGCGAAAGCTGCCGGATCGGGCAAGGCTTTTGTCGTCAACGGCGGAGTGTTGTCATGCGTCTCGCGGTTTCCATCGGGCTGATCGCAGCCTGCGTCGCCAGCGCACCACTGGCGCTTGCCCAACCCCGCATCCTGCAATCGCCCGCGATCAGCAGGGACCTGATCGCCTTCGGCTATGCCGGCGATCTATGGACGGTCCCCCGCGCTGGCGGCACTGCGACGCGCCTCACCACCGGCGTCGGCACGGAAAGCGGTCCGGTTTTTTCGCCTGACGGTCAGAGCATAGCCTTTACCGGCGAATACGATGGAAACACCGATGTCTTTACCGTGCCGGCCACTGGCGGTGTCCCCGCGCGGCTCACATTCCACCCCGGCATCGACGTCGCGACCGGCTGGTCGAGCGATGGGCGCGAAGTGCTGTTCCGCTCCAATCGCACAGCCGCCAGCCGCTATACGCAGATATTCCGCGCATCCACGGCAGGTGGGCTCGCGACCCCGCTTCCCTTGCCGATGGCGTATGCTGGCGCGATGTCGCCCGATGGAAAGCAGTTTGCGTACAACGCGCTTGCGCCCGCCTTCCTCTTCAATTTCACAAGTTATGTGTCGTGGGGAAACTATCGCGGCGGCCTTGCCAGCACGATCCGCATCACCAGCCTGCCGGGACTCGATTCCGTCGAGGTGCCGCATGATGAGACGGCCGACATCTCACCGGCGTGGGCGGGTGGAAAGCTCTACTTCCTATCGGCCCGTTCAGGCCCGCTCTCGATCTTCGGCTATGATCCCGCGACCAAGGCCGTGTCGGAAGTCTATCGTAACACAGGAGCAGACATCCGCTCGCTGACCAGCGATGGGCAGACCCTGGTGTTCGACAGGTTGGGCGAGATCTACATGCTGAGCCCCGGCGGCCAGCCAACGCCCGTGCCGATCACTGTCGTTGGTGACATGCCGGACGTCCGGCCGCGCATGCTGAACGTCTCGGATCAGGCCCGTGCGATCAGCGTATCGCCGACTGGCGTGCGCGCCGTCGTCGAGGCGCACGGCGAAATCCTGACCGCCCCGCTGAAAAAGGGGCCGGTCCGCAACCTCACCAACACGCCCGGCGTGATGGAGCGGACGCCGGCCTGGAGCCCCGATGGAGCCTCCATCGCCTATTTCTCGGATGAGAGCGGGTCGTATGCCCTGCATGTGGCGCCCCAGACCGGTGGCGCTGCCAAGAAGTTCGCGCTTGGAAATCAGCCCGCCTACTATTTTGATCCGCTGTGGTCGCCGGACTCCAAGAAGCTCGCTTTCCGGGACAATCGCCTCAACACCCTCATCCTCGATCTTGCGTCCGGAAAAATCAACGAGGCGGGCGAACCAAACGTCTGGGGCGGCTTCACCGACCAGACCTATGCGATGGCGTGGTCGCCGGATTCGAAGTGGCTCGCGTGGACGCGCTCGCTCAAGAACCACATGCACGGCATCGTGCTATACTCGACCGAGCGCAACACAGCCATGCAGGTCACGGACAGCATGGGCGACGCCCGCTATCCCGCCTTCGACCGAAGCGGAAAGTACCTTTATTTCCTCGCGAGCAACAATGCCGGGCCCGTGATGCATGGCCTCGACATGTCGAGCAATCTCTACCGTCCCACGCGCTCGATCTACGCACTGCCCTTGACGGCAAACACGCCATCTCCAATCGAACCGGAAAGTGATGACGAAAAGTCCGTCGCCGAGGTGCGGCAGGACGCCAAGGATGGCATGGACGCCACCCCCGCTGGAAAGGCGAGCAAGGCCAAGGCCGATGCAAGCGACAAGCCGGGCGCCGCTTCGACCCCTGCTGCCCCCAAACCAGTAGCGATCGACCTTGCCGGCATGGATATGGCCGCGATCACGGCGCGCACCGTCGCTCTGCCTGTGCCGCCCGGTCCCTACATCGAGCTCACCTCCGGCAAGCCAGGCGTGATCTTCTGGCTGGCGGACATGTCCGCCAACGATCCCAACGCGCAGGGACCGAACGGTATGCTCCACACCTTCACGCTGGAAGACCGCAAGATCGAGAAAGTGGCTGACAATGTCGTCGACTATGAGGTGACCGCGGACGGCGAGAAGCTGCTTCTAAGCTTGCGGACGCCGCGTGCGCCGGATGCAACGCCTGGCGGACCGCAGGGGCGGACGCGCTACAGCATCGTCCCCGCCAAGGCGATGGGCGCGACGCCTCCAAAGCCCGAGGATACCAGCCTTTCGCTCGACAGCCTCGAAGTCCGCGTCGATCCGGCCGCCGAGTGGGCGCAGATGTACAAGGAAGTCTGGCGCATTCAGCGCGCATATTTCTACGACCCCGGCTTCCACGGCTTCGACACTGTCGCCGCGGAGAAGCAGCTTGCGCCGTACGCGGCCGCTGTGCAGTCGCGATCGGATCTCAACTACATATTTCAGGAGATGCTGACCGGCTTCTCGGTGGGCCATCTGCGCGGGTCGGGAGGAACGATTCCGGCCGCGCCTCGAGTCGAGGGCGGACTGCTCGGCGCGGACTATGTCATTCGCAACAACCGCTGGTGCATCGCGAAGATCTACACGCCCGGATCATGGTCGCCGGATGTAAAGGCGCCGCTGGCGCAGCCCGGCCTCAACGTGAAGGCAGGCGACTGCATCACCGCCATCAACGGCAAGTCGCTTGACGCTTCGACCGACATCCAGCAGCCGCTGGAAGGCATGGCGAACAAGCTGGTCACCCTGAAAATCGCCAGCGGAAATTCCACCCGCGATATCTCCGTCGTTCCGGTGAACAGTGAGCAGCGTCTCCGCAATCTCGACTGGATCGAAACCAACCGGAAGAAGGTCGACGAAATGTCCGGCGGCAAGCTCGCCTACGTCTACCTGCCTGACACCGGCAATGGCGGTTTCACCGCATTCAACCGCTACTACTTCGCCCAGACCGACAAGCAGGGCGTCGTGATCGACGAACGCTTCAACGGCGGCGGCCAGATGGCCGACTACATCATCGAGGTTCTGGGACGCGGCCTGCAGAGCTTCTGGGCGCCGCGCTATGGCGCGATCGCGCGGACGCCTGCCGCATCCATCCTTGGCCCAAAGGTCATGATCGCCAACGAGGTTTCCGGTTCAGGCGGCGATGCGTTGCCCTGGCTGTTCAAGACAAACAAGCTCGGGCCACTCGTCGGCAAACGCACATGGGGCGGGCTCGTCGGCATCAGCGGTACGCCGCAGCTGATGGACGGCGCACAGGTGACTTCGCCCAGCGTCGGCTTCTTCACGCCGGGTGGAGCCTGGGAGGTCGAGAACTATGGTGTCGCACCGGATGTCGAGGTCGACCAGGATCCCAAGGCCGTCGCAGCCGGTCGCGACCCGCAACTCGAGGCGGCCGTGAGGATCGCAATGGACCTGCTCGAATCCAGCAAGCCTCTCGAACCGAAGCGGCCAGTCTATCCGGCGTACCCTCAAAGCACGTCCATTCGCCAAAACTGATGACAATGGCCGGCGACAGCCGGCCGGGACTGGAGGGCGCAGACGTGACAGGCAAAGCTGGGGTTTATGACGCCGTGATTATCGGCGGCGGCCACAATGGCCTGGTGTGCGCCTTCTATCTGGCGCTGGGCGGGCTGAAGGTGCGCGTCTGCGAGAAGCGCCATGTGGTGGGCGGCGCGGCAGTGACAGAGGAGTTTCATCCCGGCTTCCGCAACTCGACCGCCAGCTACACGGTCAGCCTGCTCAACCCCAAGGTCATCGCCGACATGAGGCTGCGCGAGCGGGGGCTGAAGATCGTGAAGCGGCCAATCTCTAACTTCCTGCCCACCGAAGATGGCCGCTATATCAAGGTCGGCGGCGGGCTGGAGCGAACGCAGGCGGAATTCCGCAAGTTCTCGGCGAGCGATGCCGAGCGGCTGCCGAAGTATTATGAGCGGCTGGAGCGGGTTGCCGACGTACTGCGCAGCGTATCCGAGAAGACGCCGCCCAATCCGAGGAGTGGCATCAAGGCTGGCGTAGATGCGCTTGCGCAGTTGTGGCCAGCGGTGCGCGGGACGATGGATCTGCAGCGCGACGTGCTCGACCTGTTCACGAAGAGCGCGCGGAGTTTCCTGGAGCAGTGGTTTGACTCCGAACCCGCCAAGGCTGCGTTCGGCTTTGACGCGATTGTCGGCAACTATGCCAGCCCCGATACCCCGGGCTCGGCTTATGTGTTGCTGCATCACGTCTTCGGCGAGGTGGACGGCGAGAAAGGCGTTTGGGGCCATGCGATCGGCGGCATGGGCGCAATCACCAGCGCCATGGCTGCGGCATGCCGCGAACGCGGCGCCGAGATTTCGCTGGAGACTGGCGTTCGCTCGGTCGCTGCCGCGAATGGGCAAGTGCAGGGCGTCGTACTGGAGACGGGTGAGACCATCCTGGCGGACCGTGTGATCGCCAACGTGAACCCGAAACTGCTCTACACGCGGATGATTGCGGAAGGCGATCTCGAGCCGGAATTCCTGTCGCGCATGCGCGGCTGGAAGTGCGGGTCGGGCACGGTGCGCATGAATGTCGCCCTATCCGAGCTTCCTGACTTCACCTGTCTTCCCGGGAAAGAGGCGGGCGATCATCATCGCTCCGGCATCATTCTCGCGCCGACGCTGGCTTACATGGACCGCGCCTACCTTGATGCAAAGGCGGCAGGATGGTCGAAGCGTCCGATCGTGGAAATCCTGATCCCGTCGACTGTCGACGATACGCTGGCTCCCAGGGGCGCGCATGTGGCGAGCCTGTTCTGCCAGCAGTTCGCCCCCGACCTTCCCGATGGCCGTAGCTGGGCGGACCATCGCGAGGAGGTCGCCGACCACATTATTGATACGGTGGAGGCCTACGCGCCGAACTTCCGGAAATCCATTCTCGGGCGGATGGTGCTGACGCCGATGGACCTTGAGCAACGCTTCGGCCTGATCGGCGGCGACATCATGCACGGCGCCATGACTCTGGATCAGATGTGGGCGGCGCGCCCGCAGCTGGGGCATGGAGATTATCGCGGGCCTATCAAGGGGCTCTACATGTGCGGGGCGGGGTCCCATCCGGGTGGCGGCGTCACGGGTCTGCCTGGCCGCAACGCCGCCCGCGAAGTCCTGCGGGATTTCAGGCGCGTGTGGTAGCCGTTCGCGGTGTGCCCGGAGCGCGTGACCTCTGCATCGCGCCGCACGGAAAATCTGGGCTGGACACTCTCAAGGAATGGCGAGCACGGGGCGTGACGACGCCCGTTCTCATCCTGACGGCACGCGGCGCATGGGATGCGGGGCTTTGTGAGCCTCGCCCGGCGAGCTTTGTTCTCTGTAAACGCCCTTACTCTGGAGGAGCGTTGCGGCCAAATGATCGCCGCAGAGCGACGGTAAGTCGCTGAGAAGAGGTCGAGTTGGTCTGACAGGCATGTTGGCCAACCTTTTCACTTGCGGTCGTCCAAGAATAACTCCGCGACTGCGGCGTTGTTGTTTTCGGAGAGCGTGGCTCGGCGACGATTGCGGCGGACATATGCAGCGGTTCCAGAAGATCGAATGCGGTTTGCCCTCGAAGGATTTCGTGCTGCAGGGGCTTGATAAAGCGCCGTCCTCAGTTCGATGTGGTGGCGAGGGCCGCCGCGTCGCTCGGTTCCGAACGGGGTCGCCATGGCATGCCAATCGGGAAGCGGGCGAAAGGCTTACCTGGCGTGGACGCAATTTCATTGAAGCTTTCGCCGCGATAAATCACTGCGATCTGGTTCGCGCGACAATGGTCGATCTGTCGGCTGGCCAGTGCCTGCATTCGCTGGTCGAAGGAGCTTCGACCGGTGACCTTTTGAGATTTTACCACTTCGTGTGTGAGGCTTCTGCGGGCAGCAGGATGCAGGTCGGAGAAAACGCGGTGACCTTGCGCACTGGCGATCTCTGGCGGCTCTACGGAGACAATCTTCCGGCGATTGTCCACGGCGGTCGCAAGGGCGGAATCTACATGGAACTTGTGCTTGCGCGTCGCCATGCGGGGTGGGACGCGGGCCTGATGGCTGAAGACCAGAATTGTGGGGGCCGCGAGAATAACTCCCGCGCTGCAGCGTAGTCCGACGGTGGGAAATTGTACGCGAATGGGAAATTTCCAATGAAACGTCTGACTTTTGCCGCAGCGGCCAGCGTTATAGCCTGGGCGATTGCGGCACAGGGCGCGACTGCCCAGACAGATCCGATAAATGCCGCGCTCCCCAGCTCGATGTCTGATGACGACATCGGCGCCGATGGCCTCAAGCGTCGCGGCGATGGTTCGATCGACGACAGCCAGCCCGGCGTTGCGGGCAGCGATGATGATATCGGCGCGGACGGGCTGAAACGTCGTGGGGACGGCTCGATCGATGACGACCAGCCGGGCGTCGCGGACGATGATGACGATGGACGTGGACGTGGTCGTGGTCGCGGCGGCGACAATGCCGATGACGACGCCGACGATGACAATCGTGGTCGAGGTCGCGGGCGCGGCGGGGACGATGGTCCGGAAGACGAGCGTGACGATCGTGGTGGACGCAACGGCGATGACGAGCGTGGCCGCGATCGTGACCGCGATGATGATCGCGGACGTGATCGGGATCGTGATCGCGACCGCGGACGCGGTCGGGACTAAACGAGGTTCCGCCTGAAGCGGAAAAGGGGGGCAGAGGCGTTCGGTAGCCCCCACCACCCGCGCCTCTGCCTCTTCTCTCGTTTTTCGCCTGTGGGGGGGCAGCGACCGGGAAAAGGCGCTGCTAGTCTTGGGAAGATTGTCGGGGAGTTGCGTTCAATGAAGTTTCGGACATCGCTTTCGCTGGTCGCACTGGCCAGCGCATCTATCGTGGCAGGAGCAGGTGCTGCCTCCGCCCAGACTGTTCAGATTGGCGTAGGAGCAGAGTACTCAACCGGCACCTATGGCGGCACGGACGAAACCTCGATTTATGAAGTGCCGATCACCTTTCGTCTCCGCGCGGGCGACTGGTCGTTCCGGGCACGTGTACCCTTCGCGTCCATCGAAGGACCAGGCGGCGTGGTGCCGGGCGGCCCGGACGATAATGGCGGCGACCGCAGCGGTCCCGGCGGCGGCGATGATGAGGACGATGATCCGATCGAGAACGACCTCGGCGAGGTCATCGGCGGCGTCAATTCGTCCGGTCTGGCGGACATCTCGCTTTCGGCGACGTGGTCGCAGAGTATCGGCGATGACAACTATCTCGACCTCACCGGACGCGTCACATTGCCGACGGGTGACGTGGCGAAGGACCTCGGTACAGGCGAGACGGACTTCACCATGCTGGCCGAATTCGGCCACGACTTCGATGGGGCCGGCATCTACGCGTTTGGAGGCTACAAGTTTCGCGGCGGCGCAACGCGCGAGGACGGCGCCCAGTTCGGTGCTGGCGGTTACTTCCGTCCGCTTGATGGCGTGGTTGCCGGGGTCGACGCTGGTTGGTCGGAGTCGTCCATCAATGGTCTGGATCAGTCTGCTGACCTGACAGCCTACAGCAGCTTTACTCTCTCGCCGGACTGGCGGATCTCGCTCTACGCGTTAACCGGCCTTACTGACAACGCTCCCGATTTCGGCGCCGGCTTGCGGCTGACTTGGCGCGCGGACTTCCGCCGCCCCACGGAGGACTGATCGAGGCGACAAACTTTCTGCCGCGACAAACAAGAACGCCCGGCCAGTCGATGGCCGGGCGTCTCAGTTTTTGACTGTGTCGCAGACGATCAGTCTGCCGAGGCTGCCCAGCCGGACGCCATCGCCACCGACTCTTCGCGACTGTCCAGCACGCGCTCAACGCCCAGACGCTCGATCGCCGCAGAGATGGCGATATCGGTTGAACCGTCGGCCATGACATAGGCTCCACTAACGCGGGGCGCCCCGCCCGTGCCGGACAGCGTGTCAATCACCCATGACTCGCTTTCGAGGCATGCAAGTCCCGCTGCAGCGGGCGTCTCGAACTGTCTGCAGTAGCGACCGCTGCTATCGACAAAGCTAAGCCGGATACCGAGAGGCCCCGCGTTCGCGCCCGACACCACAGATGCCAGACTTGCCGCCATCGTGTCATTTGCAATCATGCGCCCCTGGCTATCCGTCGCGATGCCGGCGTCCGTCGGCGATCCAGACAGAATGATCCCGCCGAGCATGACGCCCACAACAAGTGAGGCTGCCGCCATGGCCATGGGCCGAGGCGAAAGCAGACCAGACAGGGCCGCCCTGAAGCTGGCCAAACCGTCGCCCCGGCGCGAGCTTCCGAGCACCGCCTCAAAGCGCTGCGGTATCGGCGCATTCAGCGTTTCAGCAAACGCCGGAGCCAGCAGCCGATCGGCGCGGGAAAGCCGCGCGACACGAACACCCAATTCGGGGGATGCCGCGATTGCCGCTTCAAATTCGCTGCGTTGCTGCTGCGTGACCTCGCCATCCAGCCACGCGGTGATCATCTCATCGGACAGTTTGTCCATGGTTCAGTCCTTCCACGAAACAGGGTCGTCGCCGTCGAGCAATTGCAGCAGCCGCACCCGCGCCCGGGAAAGCCGGCTCATGACTGTCCCGATGGGTATTCCCAGCGTTTCAGCTGCTTCGCGATAAGTCTGACCTTCGATCGAGACCAGCGCCAGAACAGACCTTTCGTCCGGATGCAGATGCATCATCGCCTCGCGCACCTGTCGCAGGTTGATGCGTGAATCAAAGGTGTCGCGACCGTCTTCGCCGACCGCAACCACGTCCTCGCTCATTGGCTGGATAATCTGCCGGCGGCGTGCGGCTGAGCGCTTCTGGTCAATCCAGGCATTCTGCATGATCTTGTACATCCAGCTGTCCAGCCTGCTTCCAACCTGAAACTGCACTTCTCGCGACAGGGCCTTCTCCAAAGCCTCCTGGACCAGGTCGTCGCCATCGTCGGGCGACCCGGTCAAGGAATGCCCGAACCGCCGGAGCCTCGGAATAAGCGCACGCAGTTCGACCCTGAATCTGTTGTCACCCTCACTCATGCAGTTCTGTCCCGACAACGGCCGTGCGACGGTTCTATTCTCACACGCGCATGAAATATTCGGTTCGCGCAAGGCGCTGAAACAGGGTATTCTCACAAGGATGACATCGCGCTGGTTAACTCTTGTGTCGGCACTGGGCTTGGCTCTGGCGCTCGCCAGCCAGGCTAGCGCAAAACCTCCTGAAGAGGAGGCGATGGAGCGCGCCGAGCGGGCTTCCGAGCGCGCAGCCAAGGCGGCCGAGCGCGCAGCGGATGCCGCAGAACGCGCCGCAGAACGCGAAGACCGCGAGCGCGACGCCCAACGCGATGACCTTGACAACCGGGGGCGCGACGACGCCGGAATCGAAATCGCTTCGGCTTCAGAAGGAGGCGATGGTGCGGCGCTCGACGTGAACGACGGTGGGTCAAATTCCGGCTCGAGCTCCGGTTCGAATTCCGGGTCTGACAACGATGATGCGGACAATTCCGGCCATGGGTCGGAGGGCAATGACGATGACGACGCAGAGGACGCTGAAGACGAGGACGAACAGCGCGACCGCCAGGGTGTGATTGTGCCCGTCGAAAACGATGATGCGGGGAACCCGTATCGCGAAGGCGAACTTGTCATCATGTCAGACGATGCCGGTCTGCTGGCGCGCGCAGAGGCGCTGGGCTTCGGGGTTGTCGAGGCGCGAGAGCTGGTCTCGATCGGCAACGTCGTGGCGCGGCTGCGCCGTCCGGAAGGCGTAAGCTCTAGCGAGGCTCTGGAGATGCTGAGAGCGCGGGAGCCTGCATCGCCTTCAGGATTCAATTACATCTATCGGGCGGCAGGCGACGGACCGAACGAACTTGTCGAGGAGCAGCGCAGCGAAGCGCCTGCAACCGCGATGCCCGGTTCGCGCCTTGGCGTCATCGACGGGTTCTCGACAAACGCTGTCGCCGACTGGCCGGTCGAGAGGTTGATCGACGTACCCGCCCTAAAGGGCCACGGGGAGGCAGTGACGACGATACTGTTGCGCGACCTGTCCAGCGCCTATCATGTGAAGCCTGAGCGGCTGATGCTCCTGGATGTCATGCGACAGCATGGCGACTCTGCCGCTGCGGACGTGACAGCGCTTGTCCTGGCCTTTGACCGGCTGGTGACGGCGCGCATCGACCTCGTAAATCTGAGTCTCGCCGGGCCGGATCATCCCGCGCTTCGCCGCGCGATCCAGATGTCGCTCAAGGCTGGCATGGTCATCGTCGCCGCCGTGGGCAACGAAGGACCCGCAGCGCCGCCTGCCTTTCCTGCAGCGTATGACGGGGTTGTTGGCGTTTCGGCTGTCGATAGCGCGGGACGTCCCTATCTCTATTCGGGGCGTGGCCCACATGTCGACATCGCAGCGCTCGGCATCGAACAGTCACCGTTGGGTTCGGGGCGGGAGCTGGCAGGGACGTCCTATGCGACGCCCCGGGTCAGCGCCATGCTGGCTGGCCAGCGTGGGGCGGGCGGGCATGCGTCTGTCGATGCAATGCTGGCCGCCTTCGCCGAGGACGCCGGCGACCCCGGCCGCGATCCAGTTTACGGCCTGGGAATTCTCACTTCAGGGCCAAAGATCAGCCTGGCCCTGACGGCCAAGGGCAACTAGGAGCCCGTCTCCGTAATCGTCGATCTGTTGAGTTTTGAGCCGAAGGCTGATTCTTTCGGTTCATGGCCAAGACATTTCGACCGTGGGACGTGGATCAGCAGTGGATGTTGCCGCCGTCGCTGCACGAGTTTGTGCCG
>CAIMMO010000180.1 GCA_903842595.1 uncultured Alphaproteobacteria bacterium | reverse complement strand
TGGGGTCTGGCGTGATGAAGCGACAGGCCTGGGTGGCGCTTGTCGTGGACACGATCATGATCGTGCTGTTCGCGGCTTATCTGCTCGCGACGTCGGGACAGGCGGCATAGATGGGGTTGTACGCGAATTTCATTGCACCCTGGCTTGTGGACTGCGCATGCGGGACCAAGCCGATCGCATATCAGCGCCGCAAGATCATTCCGCGCGCGACCGGCGTTGTGCTGGAGATTGGCGCGGGCGGCGGGCGAAACTTCGCGTTGTATGACCGCGAGAAGGTGGAGCGCGTGATCGCGCTGGAGCCTGACGCGGCCATGGTGAAGCGCGGCAAGGCGCGCGCGCCGGAAGGACTGCCTCTCGAATGGCTTCAGCGCGGCGCTGAGAATGCAGGCATCAACGACGGCTCAGTGGATACGATCGTGACGACTTACACGCTGTGCACCATTCCGGATGCGGTGAGCGCGCTGGCGGCGTTGAGGCGTTCCCTGAAACCCGATGGGCGGCTGCTGTTCTGCGAGCATGGGCTGGCGCCGGACGCGGACGTGACCAAGTGGCAGCGGCGGATCGAGCCGGTGTGGCGGCCGATGGCAGGGGGATGCCATCTGACGCGTGACGTGGAGGCGATGATCGCCGCGGCGGGATGGCGGATCGATCAGGCTGAACGCATGTACCTGCCCGGAACACCACACTTTGCCGGATACAATGTCTGGGGCTCGGCGCAGCCAGTTTAAACGCAGATTGCAGGCGCCCGCTTTCTGAGCGCCTGCGGATTCGGCAAGCGGCGCCCGGCGCGGATGCAGGTTGGACCTTCTAACGCTTGATTTCGGTCCTGCAGGACGTTTGCCGTTGCGACTCGCGGGCGAATGCGCGCCGATGACAGCGACGCACACGTGGGGCTCCCCGGCATTTCGCCCCCTGCCCGTGCGCCTCGCGCAGGACGGCGCGTTGCTGGAGGACGCTTCGATGAGACACCCCGACACCCTTTCTGAAACGCCAACTCCCAAGGTTGCGGAGCCGACGGCGACATCCCGCCGTGCGTTGCTGCGCGGCCTGGGCATGGCGAGCGTGGGGGCGGCAGCCCTCGCCGCTGGCTGCGCCAGGACCGAAGCTGTGGCGGCCCCTACGCCCGCGCCGGCTGCGCCGGCCGCGGACAAGTCGATGGCGATCATGGGCGCGAATGAGAGCCCGTTTGGTCCGTCCAAGAAAGCGGTCGCTGCAATGATCGAGAAGGCCTCGATGACGGCGCGCTATGCCGACGGCGAGGGTGAAGAGCTGAAAGCGCAGATCGCGAAGATCGAGGGCGTGGCGCCCGACCAGGTTTTTCTCGCGAACGGATCGGCCCCGATCCTCTCGGCATTCGGCGAGATGATCTCGATGAAGGGCAAGGGCCAGCTGGTCACGTCTGAAGCCACCTATGAAGGCGTGCCGCGCACCGTGAAGCAGTACGAAGCCGAGCTGATCATGACGCCGCTGACGGCAGATTTCAGGATCGACCTCGATGCGATGCTGAAAAAGGTCTCGTCCAAGACGACGGCGACCTATGTCTGCAACCCGAACAATCCGACCGGCAACATGGTCGACCCGGTGAAGCTGAAGGCATTCGCCATCGAAGCGTCGAAGACGGCGCCCTGCTTCATCGACGAAGCTTATCTCCACCTGTGCGACGACTACGATGCCAACGTGATGACCGGGCTGATCCGCGAGGGCCACAACGTGGTGATCTGCCGGACCTTCTCGAAAATCTATGGCATGGCGGGGCAGCGGCTTGGCTATGGAATTGCCCAGCCTGAGCTCGCGCGGACGATCGCGATGACGACGCGGGGCGGCGGCATCAACCATGCCGGCATCGTCGCGGCGATGGCCAGCATTTCGGACGCTGACTTCGTGCCGACCATGCGGCCGAGGTTCAAGGCGGGACGCGAGCGGTTGTTCAAGATTGCCAAGGATCTCGGCCGGCCGATCGCCGCCGATCCTCAGGCGAGCTTCGTGTTCTTCGATGTCGGCATGCCGCACAAGGATTTCGCGGACAAGATGAAGGCGGAAGGCGTGCGGGTCGTTGGCCGGACATGGCCGGGCTTCGACACCTGGACGCGCATCTGCGTGGGCGAAGACTGGGAGATGGACCGCTGCGAGGCGGCGCTCAAGAAAGTCCTGGCCTGATCTTTTCTTACCCGAGACGACTTGAGGCGGCGGGCGCAGGCTCGCCGCCTTTTGCTTTTCGCGGGGAGCAGCTACTTGGCGCAGCGCTTGAAGTCGAAGACATCCCACGGTTCTTCGCCGGGGCTGGTGACGACATCGGAGTAGCGGATCTTGCGGCCGAGGTCTGTCATGAGGATGCGCTCGGGAGCGTTCTCGCCCTCTCCAGGCATGAAGTCCGGCTCGCCCTTGTTGAGTGCGTAGACGACGCCCTCCCATTGCAGGCATGCGTCGTGCTGCTCATCCGAGAGCGGTTCGTCATCGGCGGTTGGGGACGGGCAGCCGTAGTAGACGCGGCCGACATCGCGGCTCGTGCCCATGTTGGAGCCGATCGTGCCCCAGAGCTTGCGGCCGTCGGGCATTACAAGATCGAAGACGGCGTCCGTCATGCCGCTGAACTCCCACGGCTTGCCCTTGTGGAAGCGCAGCTCGTAGCCATTGTCGCGCTCGGCATAGACGGCGTTCTCGACCTTGCAGGC
>CAIMMO010000179.1 GCA_903842595.1 uncultured Alphaproteobacteria bacterium | reverse complement strand
GGAAGCGGCCGTGGCCCGTGACTCGGGTGCGACGATCGTGGCCCGCCGCGAAGGCGTGGTCGACCAGATCGACGGCGCCCGCATCGTGGTGCGCGCGACCGCCGATGATGGCACGACCAAGGGCGTCGACATTTACCGGCTGCGGAAGTTCATGCGCTCCAACCAGTCGACCTGCATCAACCAGCGTCCGCTGGTGAAGGTGGGCGACCGGGTGAACGATGGCGACATCATCGCTGATGGTCCGTCCACCGAGCTGGGTGAGCTGGCGCTGGGCCGGAACGTGCTCGTCGCGTTCATGCCCTGGAATGGCTACAACTTCGAGGACTCGATCCTCATCAGTGAGCGGATTGCCCGCGACGACGTGTTCACCTCCATCCACATCGAGGAATTCGAGGTGATGGCGCGCGACACGAAGCTGGGCCAGGAAGAAATCACCCGCGACATCCCGAATGTGGGTGAAGAGGCGCTGAAGAACCTGGACGAAGCCGGCATCGTCTATATCGGCGCGGAAGTGAACCCGGGCGACATCCTGGTCGGCAAGGTGACGCCCAAGGGCGAAAGCCCGATGACCCCGGAAGAGAAGCTGCTGCGTGCGATCTTCGGCGAAAAGGCCTCGGACGTGCGTGACACCTCGCTGAAGCTGCCGCCGGGCGTGACCGGGACTGTGGTGGACGTGCGCGTGTTCAGCCGCCGCGGCGTCGACAAGGACGAGCGCGCGATGGCGATCGAGCGCGCCGAGATCGAACGCCTGGCCAAGGACCGCGACGACGAAAAGGCGATCCAGGAGCGTTCGTTCCTGAACCGGCTGCGGGAGAAGCTGCTGGGCCGCAAGGCGTCCGGCGGGTTCCGCGGCATCAAGGCCGGCACCGACCTGACCGAGGAGGTTCTGGCCGAACATCCCCGTGGCTCCTGGCGCCATATCGGCGTGCAGGACGATGCGGTGATGGCCGAGATCGAGACGCTGCGCCGTGAATACGACGTGGCCGTTGCCCGCCTGCAATCGCGTTTCGACGGCAAGGTCGAGAAGCTCCAACGCGGCGACGAACTGCCGCCGGGCGTGATGAAGATGGTCAAGGTCTTCATCGCCGTGAAGCGCAAGCTGCAGCCGGGCGACAAGATGGCCGGCCGCCATGGCAACAAGGGTGTTGTTTCCCGCGTCGTGCCAGTCGAGGACATGCCGTTCCTGGAAGACGGGACCTCGGTCGACATCGTGCTGAACCCGTTGGGCGTGCCGTCACGCATGAATGTCGGGCAGATCCTGGAAACCCATCTGGGCTGGGCCTGCGCGGCACTCGGCAAGCAGATCGGCGAACTGGTCGAGGAATACCAGCGCACCGGCGCCCGCCGCGACGACCTGCTGGAACGGCTCCGGGATGTGTACGGCGAAGAGGTGTACGCGCAGCAGATCGCGCCGCTGAACACCGAACAGCTCGTGGAGCTCAGCGAGAACCTGCGGAAAGGCATTCCGATCGCGACGCCGGTCTTCGACGGCGCCCGGATGTCCGATATCGAGGGGATGCTGACCCGCGCGGGCCTTGCGACCTCGGGTCAGATGACCCTGGTCGATGGCCGCACCGGTGAGCCGTTCGAGCGGAAGGTGACCGTCGGCTACATCTACATGCTGAAGCTGCATCACCTGGTCGACGACAAGATCCACGCGCGTTCGATCGGGCCCTACTCGCTCGTGACCCAGCAGCCGCTCGGCGGCAAGGCGCAGTTCGGTGGCCAGCGCTTCGGGGAAATGGAGGTGTGGGCGCTCGAAGCCTACGGTTCCGCCTACACCCTGCAGGAAATGCTGACCGTGAAGTCCGACGACGTGTCGGGCCGGACCAAGGTCTACGAGGCGATCGTGCGCGAGCAGGACACCTTCGAGGCCGGCATCCCGGAAAGCTTCAACGTGCTGGTCAAGGAACTGAAGTCCCTCGGCCTGAACGTCGAGCTGGACAACCGGGCCGCCTGATCGGCCACCGCATCCGCATCGTCATCCCCGCGCTTGTCCCGGGGACCATGCGCGGCACGGTGCGGGGATCACTCCCCGGAATTGACGGGCTATGATCCGGCCCGTGACGAAAAGAATTCGCGTTACTCCGACCTAAGGGTACTGACGCATGAACGAACTGATGAAGATCCTCGGCCAGACCGGTCAGGCGATGACGTTCGACCAGATCAAGATCCAGATCGCGGCTCCGGACCAAATCCGCTCCTGGTCCTATGGCGAGATCAAGAAGCCCGAGACCATCAACTACCGCACCTTCAAGCCGGAGCGGGACGGGCTGTTCTGCGCGCGTATCTTTGGGCCGGTGAAGGACTACGAGTGCCTGTGCGGCAAATACAAGCGCATGAAGTTCCGCGGCATCATCTGCGAGAAGTGCGGCGTCGAGGTCACGCTGGCGAAGGTCCGGCGCGAGCGCATGGGCCATATCGAGCTGGCCTCCCCCGTCGCGCATATCTGGTTCCTCAAGTCCCTGCCCAGCCGCATCGGCCTGATGGTCGACCTGACGCTGAAGGAGCTGGAGAAGATCCTGTATTTCGAGAGCTACGTGGTTCTCGAATCCGGCACCACCGACCTCAAGCTGCTGCAATTGCTGACGGAAGACCAGCTTCTGTCCAAGCAGGATGAGTTCGGCGACGAACAGTTCGAAGTCGGCATCGGCGCCGAGGCGATCAAGAAGCTGCTCCAGAAGATCGACCTGGACGCGGAACGGGTGAAGCTGCGCGCCGACCTCAAGGAAACCACGTCGGAAGCCAAGCGGAAGAAGCTGGTCAAGCGCCTGAAGCTGGTCGAGGCCTTTGCCGAGTCCGGCAGCCGCCCCGACTGGATGATCATGGACGTGATCCCGGTCATCCCGCCGGAATTGCGCCCGCTGGTGCCGCTGGATGGCGGCCGCTTCGCGACGTCGGATCTGAACGACCTCTATCGCCGCGTGATCAACCGCAACAACCGCCTGAAGCGGCTGATCGAGCTGCGCGCGCCCGACATCATCGTGCGCAACGAAAAGCGCATGCTGCAGGAAGCCGTTGACGCCCTGTTCGACAACGGCCGCCGCGGGCGGGCGATCACCGGGGCCAACAAGCGGCCGCTGAAGTCGCTGTCCGACATGCTCAAGGGCAAGCAGGGCCGCTTCCGCCAGAACCTGCTCGGCAAGCGCGTCGACTATTCGGGCCGTTCGGTCATCGTGACCGGTCCCGAACTCAAGCTGCATCAGTGCGGCCTGCCCAAGAAGATGGCGCTCGAACTGTTCAAGCCGTTCATCTACTCGCGCCTTGACGCCAAGGGTCTGTCGATGACCCTGAAGCAGGCGAAGAAGTGGGTTGAAAAGGAACGCAAGGAAGTCTGGGACATCCTGGACGAGGTGATCCGTGAGCATCCAGTTCTGCTGAACCGCGCGCCGACGCTTCACCGCTTGGGCATCCAGGCTTTCGAACCTGTCCTTATTGAAGGCAAGGCAATCCAGCTTCACCCGCTGGTCTGCTCGGCATTCAATGCCGACTTTGACGGCGACCAGATGGCTGTTCACGTTCCGCTGAGCCTTGAAGCCCAGCTGGAAGCGCGCGTCCTGATGATGTCGACCAACAACATCCTCTCGCCCGCAAACGGTAAGCCGATCATCGTTCCTTCGCAGGATATGGTACTGGGTCTTTATTATCTGTCGATGGACCGCCAAGGCGAACCCGGTGAAGGCATGCTGCTTTCGGACATGGCCGAAGTTCACCAGGCGCTCGAAGTGGGTGCGGTCACGCTCCACTCGAAGATCACCAGCCGCGTCCCGCAAACGGGCGAAGATGGTGTCGAGCGTATGGTGCGTTATGAAACCACCCCGGGCCGTATGCTGATCGGTGAATGCCTACCGAAATCGCACACCGTGCCGTTCGACGTTGTGAACCGCCTTCTCACCAAGAAGGAAATCGGCGACGTGATCGACCAAGTCTATCGTCACACCGGCCAGAAGGACACCGTCCTGTTCGCCGACGCGATCATGGCACTGGGTTTCCGTCACGCGTTCAAGGCCGGCATCAGCTTTGGCAAGGACGACATGATCATCCCCGAAGAGAAGGATGGTCTGGTTGCCGAAACCAAGGCGATTGTGGCCGATTTCGAACAGCAATATCAGGACGGCCTGATCACCCAGCAGGAAAAGTATAACAAGGTGATCGACGCCTGGAGCCGTTGCGGTGACCAGGTGGCGAATGCCATGATGGAAAAGCTGAAGGCTACGCCGAAGGACGAGCATGGCCGCGAGGCACAGATCAACTCGATCTACATGATGTCGCACTCCGGTGCGCGTGGTTCGCCGGCGCAGATGAAGCAGCTGGGCGGGATGCGCGGCCTGATGGCAAAGCCTTCGGGCGAAATCATCGAAACGCCGATCATCTCGAACTTTAAGGAAGGTCTGACCGTCCTTGAATATTTCAACTCGACCCATGGTGCGCGTAAGGGCCTTGCCGATACCGCATTGAAGACCGCAAACTCGGGTTACCTGACCCGCCGTCTGGTCGACGTGTCGCAGGATTGCACCATCGTCGAAATCGATTGCGGTACCGAACGTGCGCTGGAAATGCGCTCGATCGTGCAGGGTGGTTCGACCATCGCGTCGCTCGGTGAGCGCGTGCTGGGTCGTACCACTGCAGAAGATATCGTCGGCGCAGATGGCAACATCCTCTTCCCGACGGGCACCCTGCTGGACGAAGCCGCGATCACCGCGATCGAGGAAATCGGCCTGCAAGCCCTCAAGATCCGCTCGCCGCTGGTGTGCGAATCGAAGGTTGGTGTTTGCGGTACCTGCTACGGCCGCGATCTGGCGCGTGGTACACCGGTTAATATCGGCGAAGCAGTCGGCGTTATTGCTGCGCAATCGATCGGTGAACCGGGCACGCAGCTGACCATGCGTACCTTCCACATCGGTGGTGCGGCGCAGCTGAACGAAACGTCTAACCTGGATTCTTCGGCTGACGGTTTCGTCAACTATCGCGAACTGCCGACAATTGTCGACAAGCGCGGTCGTCGGGTTGCCATGGCCCGCGGCGGTGAACTTGTGATCAACGACAAGGACGGCCGTGAGATGGAAGTGCACCGTCTGCCTTATGGTGCGACGCTGCACTTTGCCGAAGGCGATGCGGTGAAGGTTGGCGAACGCCTGGCTGAATGGGATCCGTTCACCATGCCGCTGATCACCGAAAAGCCCGGTATCGTGAAGTTCCAGGATCTGCTCGACGGCAAGACGCTGATCGAACAGACCGACGAAGCGACCGGTATCGCCCAGCGCGTCGTGATCGAATATCGCGGTGCAGCCCGTGCCAAGAAGGAAGATCTTCGTCCGCGACTTACCCTGCTTGACGATGACAGCGGCGAAGCCGCTCGTTATCTGCTCGCAGTTGGCACGATGCTCTCGGTCGAGGACGGCCAGCGGGTCGAAGCAGGCGACGTTCTCGCCCGTGTTACCCGTGAGTCGGCCAAGACCCGCGACATCACCGGCGGTCTGCCGCGCGTTGCCGAACTGTTCGAAGCGCGCAAGCCGAAGGACAATGCGATCATCGCCAAGCAGTCGGGTCGGATCGAATTCGTCCGTGACTATAAGGCAAAGCGCAAGATCGCGATTGTGCCGGAGGAAGGCGACCGGATTGAATATCTGATCCCCAAGTCGAAGGTGCTCGACGTGCAGGAAGGCGATTTCGTCCGCAAGGGTGACAATCTGATCGCCGGATCGCCCGATCCGCATGACATTCTGGAAGTTCTGGGTGTTGAGGCTCTGGCCGAATATCTCGTTGCGGAAATCCAGGAAGTCTATCGATTGCAGGGTGTGAAGATCAACGACAAGCACATCGAAACGATCGTTCGCCAGATGCTCCAGAAGGTCGAAATCACTGATGGCGGCGATACCACGCTGCTCGCCGGTGAACAGGTCGACCGTGAAGAAATGGACGCGATCAATGCGAAGCTTGCTGATGGTCAGCAGCCCGCTGTTGGCAAGCCCGTGTTGCTCGGCATCACCAAGGCCAGCCTGCAGACGCGCAGCTTCATCTCGGCCGCATCGTTCCAGGAAACCACCCGCGTGCTCACGCAGGCGGCGGTTGAAGGCAAGAAGGACATCCTGACCGGCCTTAAGGAAAATGTGATCGTGGGCCGCCTGATCCCGGCCGGTACGGGTTCTGCCATGAACCGCATCCGCGTTGCTGCCAGCAGCCGTGATGCCGCGCTTCGTGCCAGCTATCGCAAGCTTCAGGAAAGCCTGATCGCGCCTGTGACTGCTGCTGAAGAGCATGCAGCCGAACTGGCACAGGGCCCCGAAGCTGCGATTGGTGACGATCCGATCGCTGTGATGGAGCATACGCCCGAGACGGTTGAGGATTTTGACGGCGACACCGCCGAATAAGCCTCGTTTAAAGGACGAAGAAAAAGCCCGCTGGAAGCAATTCCGGCGGGCTTTTCATGTCTGGCCGCGCTGCGCTGGCAGGGCAATCAAGCCATGTTCACCGATAGGCGCGCTTGCGCTCCTTGGCGATTTCTTGCTCGATATCCTCCAGCCTCTCGCACGCATCGCGATCGCCGTCTTCGCATTTGTTCTGCGCCTTTTTCGCCTTGCGCGACAATTTGCCCAGCCGTTCCTCATGCTCGCGCATCGCCCGCCCGCGATTCTCGTCCGCTTCCGATTGGCTGGTGGTCAAGACATCGGCGGTCTTTGAGGCGACCTTGACCGGTGCCGTGACGACATCGCCGACAACCGATGCGACGCAGCCGCCCAGCAATGGCAGGCACAAAAGGGGAAAAAGCAGGCGCATGATTGGCACTCCATTTTGCCGGCACTTCTATGCCGACGCAGAATGCACATAAACTGAACGATTCGTTCTGTCAGCCCGCCAATCGGCGTGCCACTGCCCGCACCTCGTCGGCCATGTCGGGACGGGAGAGCGCGACTGCGAGATTGGCCTCGATATAGCCGACCTTCGATCCGCAGTCATAGCGCGAACCGTCAAAGGTAACCGCATGGAAGGGCTGCTCGCCGATCATCTGCGCCATGGCGTCGGTCAGCTGGATCTCGCCGCCTGCGCCTTTGCCCTGATGTTCGAGCACGCGCATCACTTCGGGCTGCAGGATATAGCGGCCCGAGATGATGAGGTTCGAAGGCGCAGCCTCCATCTTGGGCTTTTCGACAAGGCCTTTGACTTCGGTCAGCTTGCCGTCGGCCTGGCCGGGGTCGATCACGCCATAGCTGGAGACTTGCTCGCGCGGCACTTCGAGCACAGAAAGCAGGTTGCCGCCTACTTTCTCATATTCGGCCACCATCTGCGCCATGCAGCCGGGTGACCCGTGCATGAATTCATCGGGCAGGAAGATCGCAAAGGGTTCATCGCCGACAATGTCGCGCGCGCACCAGATGGCATGGCCAAGGCCCATCGGCTCCTGCTGGCGCACATAGGCGCAATTGCCGGGGCCAAGGCGGGTCGGTTCCAGCACCGAAATATCTTTGCCGCGATCGGTCATCGTGCGTTCGAGTTCAAAGGCGATGTCGAAATGATCCTCGATCGCGCTCTTGCCGCGACCGGTGACGAAGATCATCTGCTCAATCCCCGCCTCGCGCGCCTCGTCGACCGCATATTGGATCAGTGGCCGGTCCACGACAGGCAGCATTTCC
>CAIMMO010000178.1 GCA_903842595.1 uncultured Alphaproteobacteria bacterium | reverse complement strand
CTTGCGTCAGTGCCATCGAGGAGGAAGCCGACCGGTTCGCTCTTGCGTCGCCTGCCGCAACACCGATACTTACATCGCGCGCGGCCTGAGCCGGTACACTGCTTGGCCGCCCCAATTTACACCACTCCGGTGGACGTGACCGATCGACCAGTCGATTTCCTCAACCACCTCGTCCCTGAAGAAATGATCCGGCCTCCTGTCTTCGGCCCGAGTAATTTCGGCCTGATCGACTCGGACATGACGCATGAGACGCCCGAACTGACCTTTCACGTTGTTGACGAATACGGGCGCTCGCTTTGCAACCCCGTCTCGCTCGCTGCGATTGAACTCGTCAACGGGGTGTCGTCGTGGGCGGAGAAGAGCCGACGCGTGTTGGAACTTCGGCATTTTCCCGCTTCGCAGTGGCATCCCGTACCCGCGTAACAACGTGTGTCCTTGACCGGATGAGAGTCCCCGCGAGCAAGTTGGAAACCCAATGAAAAAACCCCGGCCGCATTTCTGCAGCCGGGGCGAGATCTAGCGCTGGAAGTTGCTCTAAAAAGTTTTCCGCAACCCGACCTTGTAAGTACGGCCCAACGCATTCCCGATGAACGGGTCGTAGCTGTATTGCTGTTGCGTGAAGGGCGGCTCTTCGTCAGTCAGGTTCTCAACCGACAAGCTGAGTGTGAAGTCCTCGTCCCAAGGCATGGTGTACTGGTAGTAAAGGTTCGATGTGATGAAATCATCAATCTGGTTGTACGCGCTGGGGGCAGGGAAGCGGTCGTCCTCAACGCCCTGGATGTAGCGAAGCTGATAACGCAGATTGTGGTTATCAATGTTGTAGTTGACCGTCGCATTGCCGCGCCATTCAGAGACAAGGTCTCCATCGCGCGAGTAGTTGGCGAAGCCAAGCCCGTCGACCGCAGGAGAAATCTGCACGCCATTGAGGCTGAAGGCAGCCACGTCATAGCTCAGGACGTTGGTCGCTGTGAGACCAAGGTCCACAGTTCCGCCCAGCGCTTCAAAGCCGTAGCTCGCATCGATGTCGACGCCGGATGTCTCAGCGCCGGGTCCGTTGCCGAAGACGCTCCGGATGCTGGTGGCGTCCGTGCCGCGGGTCACGCCCTGAACACAGCCGGCCGCACCCACGCCCGTCTTGAACGAGATGCGCTCGATGAGCGGAGCAGCGCAGTTCACGAACGCGCTTGAGCTGGCGACAGCGGAGTTCAGGATCGCGTTATGGCTGACGGTCTTGATCTCGTCCTTGATGGTGAATTTGAAGTAGTCAAGGCTGAGCCGGAACCGGCCATCGAGCGGCAGACCGTCGTCAAAGTTGAAGATCGCCCCGAAATTCGAGACTTCGGCGGTCTCAGGCTTGATCCCGCTGAGGGTCTCGGTCTCGGTGCGCAGGTAGGAGTTGCCGGCGCGCGCGATCAGCGAAAGACCAGTCGAGATATTCCCCGGAACGACGTTGTTCGGCGGCGTAGCATAGTTGGTTCCGAACGATCCACGAATGGCGAGCCAGTCGAAGGGGTCGTACTTGCCGGCGATCTTGTAAACGGTTGCGCCAAGATCTGCCCTCGGAAACTCTTCCCGGCGAACGGCTAGCTGGAAACTCAGATTGTCGAGGACCGGGAGCTGCAGTTCTCCGAAGTAGGAGTACTGTTGCTGGTCGGACTTCGTCTGGTCGTCGGAGCCGAAGAACCAGTAGGGCGACTCTCCAGTGGGTGGGCAGCCGAAATTGCCTGGGCGCTGTCCCGGCCACTGGCAGGGGTAGTCGCTCGGATCAAGATACCGGCTGTTGCTGGTCTCACGGCCTTCAGCCTGACGCCATTGCGCGCCGGCGGCCCAGGCGATCATCCCGCCCGGCAGATTGATCGGTGTCCCGCCAGAGGCAAGCGCATCGATCGTCAGGTTCATGTTGTTATTTTCCTCCTGGCGCTCGTCAAAGAGCCAGCTGGCGAGCTCCGCCGACACTTCATTTCCGGCGATATAGCGCGGGTTCGGATTGCCGAAGGTTCCGTTGGCGGCATAGCTCGAGGAGAACGGGTTGAGGTAGAGGCAGCCATTCCTGCCGGCGGCGGCGGGGTTCTGTGTGCCCGCCGTGGCGTAGAAGGTGGCTGTTGCAGCCGCGGTTTCGGCCCCAGAAATCACCCCGTCGCCATTTGTATCCACGACGATGTTGAAATTGTCGGGGACAAGATCGGGGGCATTGCAGTTGGGGCCGCCAAAGCCGTTGAGGGCTTGCTGCACCTTGTAGCCGACAATGTCGGGCAGCGTCGCATCGGTCGTGGACATGTTGAAGGTGACCGAGGTCTTCCACGTGTCGAGCCAGTCGCCTGACCAGTCGCCGAAATCGCCTTCAAGCACGGCTGCAGCGTTCCAGTTCTCCAGCTGCGTCGTTGGCGTGGTGCCCTCGCCGCGCCCCCAGTTGGGAGCGCCACTAGGACCAAACAGGATCGAAAGGAACTGCTCGGCGTAGGCAATGCCTGGCAGGGCGGCCGGATTGATCTGGGCTGCGTTCTGCGTAAGGAACGAATTGAAATACGGATTGGTACGCGGGATGCGGTACTGGAAGGCTGTGCCAGAGGACGGTGCCGGGCCGACATTGGCCTGGTATGAGGCGACCGTTCCTATCGAATTGGCGTCGGACTTGCCGTAGGCCAGCGTCGCTGTGAACTTGGTCGCATCGTCAAGATCAGTGGTGAACTGGCCATAGAGGCGGACCTGGTCGACCTCCTCGACAAGATTGTAGGTGTGTATGGCGTAGTTCCACCAGCAGGCGTTTATGCCCGCTCCGCCGAAGTTCGGTTGAAAGAAGCCCGGCACGGGGCCGTTGCTCGATTCGCATTCGCTCTGGGTGAAGTCATTCACAGCGCCAAGCGCCGAGCCGTTGGCTGCGCGAAGTACGTAGGCCGCGTAGTTATGATACGGAGCCCAGGACGTATTGTTCTCCTGGTAGGTCCTGACCGCCCAGTCGCGCTCCATGATCGGCAGTTTGCTGCGGTGACTGTACTCGGCGGAGAACATGATGTTCGACTCGCCAATGTCCTTGCCCCACAGCAGGGAGGCGTTGTAGTCGCCATCGGAGCCGTCCACAAACCTGTAGTCGCCGTCCACGATCAGCCCGTCGAAGCTGTCGCGCGTGATGAAGTTGACGACGCCGCCCGTTGCGTCGGCGCCGTAGATCACCGCCCCGCCGTCCTTCAGGATCTCGGTGCGCGCCAGCGCGATCGAGGGGATCATGTTGGTGTTTTCAGAGAACCGGCGCCCGTTGAAGATGGTCAGCGTCCGGCCGCCGCCAAGGCCGCGGAGGTTAAGCGAGCTTGAGCCGATGCCGCCATAACCGGCCTGAAACTGGTTGGTTTCGCCGACAGTTGAGCCGACGACGCTGAGCGACTTGATGAATTCGAGGGTCGACTGGTTGCCTGTCTTGAAATTGTCTTCCTGAGTATAGACCTCGACAGGCAGGGCGGATGACTCAGCTGCGCCCGCAATGTTGGATCCAGTTACAACGACCCTGTCCTCAGTCTCTGTGTCGTCAATCTTCGGCTGAACGCGCTCCACCGCAGGCGCTTGAGCAGAACCCTGAGCGTAGGCCGCTGGGATGCCCCAGGTCCCGAGCGCCAAAGCCGCCATCGACACGCGCTGAAATCTTTTGTCCTTAAGCAACGGAAATTCCTCCCTGAGTATCTTTTTTTCTATGTTGCGTACCCGTCACCCCAGGGGTCCGCGCCTGAACAATGGGCCCTAACTGCAGCTTGTGGGAAGCAAAAATTGATTGCGCCGTTACGGCGCCTATCGCAGCGAAATTGGCCTTTCCCTTACGGCATTCACCAAAAAGTTCGGTCACGTCCACCGGAGTGGTGTAAATTGGGGCGGCCAAGCAGTGTACCGGCTCAGGCCGCGCGCGATGTAAGTATCGGTGTTGCGGCAGGCGACGCAAGAGCGAACCGGTCGGCTTCCTCCTCGATGGCACTGACG
>CAIMMO010000177.1 GCA_903842595.1 uncultured Alphaproteobacteria bacterium | reverse complement strand
GGCGTTGGTCTGCACCGCCCACAACCTCCTCAAGCTCCATAAGGCGATCTGAGGACACTCAACCCAATCTCAAAAAATGCAGCCGCAGCCGAACCGATCTGGCAAGCCGCTCGAAAGCCGTTAGAGAGACGGGCTCCTAGCTCGCGGATGCGATCTGCGCCCATATGCGGGTGATATCGGCGTTTGGATTGGCTGCAACCTGCCGCGCCCACAGGGCGCCGTCGATCTGCGTTCGCGAAGTCGTACCTGCGAGCTTGGCCAAAACTGCATCAGTAGCTCCGTTTACCAGTCGCCAGTTCAGGACAGCGGTTTCCGGCGGCTGCTTCAGTTCGAATCTGGGGTCTGCAGCGATGAGCGCCGCCAAAGCCTCTGCGTGCGCCATATTGCGTTCGATCAGCGCTGCAAGTCCTGATTTTCCCAAAGCTACGAACGTCGCCATCAGAGGCACGGCCGCCGCGCTGCGTGATCCCTGAACACCAACATTGGGGGTCGCCAGATAGGCGCCCCCGAAGCTGATCGCGTCTTGCGCGTCAGGGGACTTGAACAGGATAATCGCCGAGTCCTTGGGCTGATAGAGCCATTTGTGGGCGGAGATCGCGACACTGTCGGCCTGCTCGATGCCGTCGAGACGCGCACTGAACCGGGTGAGCCGCAGAGGCCCGGCCCAGGCTGCATCCACGTGCAGCCATCGGCAGGCAACAGGTTCCAACCCATCAATGACGCCGCGGCCTGTTGTGCCCGCGGTCAGAACAACCACTGCGTCTTTGACATCACCTAACTGCGTCCGGTTCAAACGACCGTGTACATTCACAGCAACGGCCCGAAAAGGCATGCCGAGGATATGAGCGGCTTTGGCGACGGATATGTGCGCATCGACTGAAGCAATGACGCATTGGGCGCCGGCCTCGCGCGCGCGCCAAATGGCAGTGAGGTTTGCCAGCGTGGACCCCGAACAGAAGTGCCCGCAGCGCATGCCAAACAAAGGCGCCAGCCAGTCGATGACCCGGGCCTCAACTTCGGTCGCAAATGGGCTGACCTCCCGATGCAGCATGTTCTGGTTGAACTCTGCGTTCAAGCCGACAAGGCGCGCAGCAATGTCGAGCGGCGGCGGGTCCATATGAGCGAGTGCGTGAACATCCCCCAGCCTGGCGGAACGGCTTTGGATCGCTGTGCTGAACAGAGCGAAGGCGGCCGCATCTCCTATACCATTGAGAGGCAACTCTGTTGGGAAGCCCTGCATTTATCACCTTGATTGAAACGATCCCGCCGCGCTCGCGGGGCTCGGAACCAACGGGATAATCGAGGCCAGTGCAAACATCCATCATGCTGGCTCCTCGCCAATGCTGCTGGCTGCAAGGATATCAAGCTGAAGGAGCCGAGTGTCATGGTCTTCTGCGGCAGGCAGATTCACGTCAGTCCCGTCATCCGAATGCCGGGGCACGTCAGATCCAGGATGAGCCAGCATGCTGAGGATTGGTCGTCGACACCTACCGGGAAACGTTTCCCCGCAGGCGCGGTTCATCGCCCGACGCATCGGGCCTGGTGAGGCGTACAAACCGCCACACCAAAACTAAGCTCGCCACCGCAAGGCCAGCGCCGAAGCCCGCCCAGATTCCTGGAGGGCCGACAGATAGGCCAAACGCAACGCCGTAGGCGGCAGGTAGCGCGAGCACCCAATAGGCAGCGATAGACAAAAACGCTGGAAACACGTTGTCGCGCATGCCGCGCAGGGCCCCAAGGCTCGTCGATTGCAGCCCATCGATGACCTGCATCGCCGCCACGACGACGAACAGACTAGCGGCCAGCACAGCTGTCTGCGGATCGGGCGCAATCAGTTGCGCAATCGCTTCTCCGCTCATCAGGAGCAGCAGCGTCGAAGCCAGCGTCCAGGCTGACACTGCGGCCAGCGCCGCTAAGCCAATCGGGCGCAAGCCCGAGGTGTTTCCTGCGCCCTGGGCCTGGCCGATGCGGATGGCTACCGCCGCAGCCATGCCGAGTGGCAGCATGTACAGGAGGCTGGCGATGGACCCAACGATCTGGTTGGCTGCCAGCGTTGCGGCGCCGAACCAACCGAGCATGAGCCCTGCAAACGCAAAAGCGCCGGTCTCGGCGGCGTACAGAAGTCCCAGAGGCGCGCCCTCCCGTGCCAAAGCCGAAAGATCACGCCCGGCTATGGGCGCTCGCACTCGCAGGCGGCGCATCGCGCGGGCGCGGCGCCAGTAGAGGAAACCCGCAACGAAGGCACAGCTCTCCGAGATGAGACTCGCAAGCCCCGCGCCGAGCAGGCCCAGGGCTGGGACAGGCCCAACCCCAAAGATCAGCGCGGCGTTAAGTGGCAGATTCAGGCCGACGCCCAAGAACGCGAATGCCACGCCGAGCCACGGGCGACCGATGGAGTCGTAGAGGTTCTTGAGCACGATGAGCAGCGCGAACGGGACAAGCAGCGCAGCCATCGCCAGCCAATAGTCCGGCAAGATCGCCAGCACGCCTGGCGGCTGTCCCAAGTGCGGCAGGGCGAACAGCCCCAAGGCCATAACGATTGCGCAAGCTGGCCCGAGCATGGCCGCGTATGCGAGCCCCGTGCGTACCGCCTGCGCGATCGCGCGCTTGTCGCCGGCCCCAAAGGCGTGCGCGACACTCACACCTACCACGGAGAGCGCTCCGTAGATCGAAGCGTAGAAGACCAGCGAAACACCGGTGGTGAGCGCAGCGGCTGCCAGCGGCTCCGCGCCGAGCGGCGCAAGGAACAGTGTGTCTGTGAGCCCGATGAACGTTGAGGCCGCAAGCCCGATCACCAGAGGGACCGCGAGCCGCAAAAGCGGCAGAAGTTCCGCAGCAATCGCCCGCCACGTCATGGCAGCACTGGTCCGGTTGGCGCGGCTGCCGCGCGCCACGAGGCGGCCGCCGACCACAGGCAATCAACCCGCATCGCGCCACCCTGCGCCCAGCGCCAGGTGCGCCCCGATCCAGGCCCGCGCCACATCGGCCCGCGCGGTCGTGGCCCGTCCCGCCGTCTCGAGACGCACGAGTTCAGCGCGGGCGAGGTCCACCGCGCTGGCTTCTCCAGCGACAAAGCGCGCGTGCGCTGCAAGCCACGCCTCCTGCGCTGCAGCCGCCGCCCTCGTCGCAGCATTTTCTACTTGCCGCGTCGCGGTCAGCGCATCGAGCGCGCCATCGGCTTCTTCCAAAGCCGCCAGCGTGACGCTTTCCCAGGTCGCCAGCGCCGCGTCTGCGCCAGCGTCGGCGGCGGCGATCCTTGCTCGGGTGCTTTCGAGATCAAAAACGCCCCAGGAGAGGCTTAAGCCGTAACTGAACCGAATGGCGCTGGCCGCCTGCAACTCCCCTGGCGCGCCAGTGCGACCGGTCTCGCCCAGAAGGGTCACTCGTGGATAGAGGTCGGCGCGCGCGACGCCTGCGCGAGCCAGTGCTGCGTCCAGCCGCGCCTCCGCCGCGCGCACGTCCGGCCGCTGGCGCAATGCCGTCTGCGGGTCAATGATCGCAATGGCCTGGGGGGGAACAAGCAAATCCTTCGACCAGCTCTCTGCTGCCGCAAGGCCCCATTCCGGCACGCGGCCAGTCAGCGTGGCGAGGCGCCGCACCGCGTTTCGTTCGGCAAGCGCCAGGGGCGGCGTCTCTGCGCGGGAGCCCTCCAGCACGGCGCGGGCATCCGCAACCCTGTCGGTCGGAACGGCGCCCAGGGCTTGCGCCGCGCCCAGACGCGCCACGATCTCTTCAAGAGACTGGATGCGTGTCTCCAATCCACCGTGAAGTGTCACGGCGGTCTGGAGGTCAATGTAGGCGCGGGCGACTTCAGCGGCTACTGCCGCCTCCGTCTGGCGTTGCAGCCACACGGCCTCGCGCGTCTCGGCTCGCAGTGCGGATTCGTTTGCGCGCAGCGCGCCTGCAAAGTCGAGTTCCCACGACAGAGCCGCGCCTATATCGTCAAGCCGCTGCGTCGGGAACGGTCCTTCGGCACCCTGCGTGAACGGGTCGGCGGCAGCTGTCTCCCGCCTGCGTTGGCCCGAGTATGCAAGGCTTCCCCCAGGCAGGCTCAGCGCCCTCGCCTCCCCCGAAAGGGCACGCGCAGCCTCAATATTGGCCCGGGCCGCTGCGAGATCGCGATTGTGCACGATTGCATCCGCGACGAGTTGGTCGAGCGTGGGGTCGCCAAGCAGGCGCCACCAATCTGCGCGCATGGAAGCAGAGGCGGCGATTTCAACGCCATTCGTCCACGCAGGCGGCGGGGTCACCGCGTGCCTGGACGGCGCGTCCGGGTGGGCGCAGGCGACAAGAAGGCTGGCGGCGAGGACCATTGCAAGGGGTTTCAAGGAAGGGTCTCCAATGCTTGGACTGGGGCGCTTTTCGGACGAGCAGACGTCGCGAACATCAGCGTGTAGAGCGCCGGGATCAGAACGAGCGTGATCAGTGTGCCGAGGCTCAGGCCGCCAATCATGGCCGCCGCAAGCGGGCGCCACAGGTCGCCACCGAAGATGAACAGCGGTGCGAGACCAGTGACGCAGGTGAGTTTCGTCATCAGGATCGGCCGCAGTCGCACCGCGGCGGCATCGGCGACGGCATCTTCGTTGCTTTTGCCGAGCGCTTTCTCCTCGGTAATGCGTTCCAGCAAAAGCACCGCGTTGTTCACAATGATACCGGCAAGCGCGAGCAGGCCGAGTGTCGCCGTGTACGAGAAAGGCTGGCCCGTGATCGCAAGGCCCAGCGTGGACCCAATCATCACAAACGGGATGGAGGCCATGACTATCGCTGTTTTGCGTACGCTGCCAAACTGCCAAAGGAACAGCGCCGCCATGCCTAGAAGCGCGAGTGGGAAATAGGTCACAAGACCTGAGTTGGCGTCCGCAGCCTCCTCGATCTCACCCCCCAGTGCGACGGTGTGCCCGCTTGGTAAGTTGAGCGCGGCCAGCGCCGGCTGAGCCGCGTCGACGATGCCCTGCGCGGTCAGCGTCTCGTGCCGCACGCTGACCGTGATGGTCGGCTGCTCATTGCGCCTGATCAATACGCTCGGCTGGTCAGCGAGACGCACCCGCGCCACCTCCGCCAGCGGCACGGGGCCATTCGCACCGAGCACAGGCATGGCCAGAAGATACTCCGGCGAAATCCGCTCTTCCTCAGGCGCCCGCAAAACCACCGGAACCAGTATGTCGCCCTGGCGCAAGACGGTGGCGACGCCGCCTGAATACGCCGCCTCCAGCGCCTGCGCGATAGTGGCGTTTGTCACGCCAGCGGCCAGCGCACGTGTCTGGTCGACTTCCACCACGAGACGACTGATGCGTCCTTCGGCGTCATCAGCAATGTCGGTCTTGCCCGGCATCGCGCGCAACGCGGACTTGAGCGCCTCCGCGGCAGCGAGCAGCGCCTCGCGATCCGGTCCCTGCAGCCGGAACACCGCTGTTCCCGCTTCCGAGACGCCAAGCGAGAAGCGCTTTGGCTCGATTCGAGCCTGTGGGAAGCGGTCGCCCAGATCCTCGCGCATGCGGCTGATGGCGTCGTCGAGATCGGCCTTCTGGTCCAAGTTGACGACGACATAAGCGCGATGCGCGGCAGGCGTCGGTGGGTTCAGGCCCAAGATGAAGCGCGGGCCGCCGTCGCCCACATAAGCGACAGCGTCGATCAAGGCTGGGTGCGCCCCATCTACGGCAAGGCGTTCGGTGATCGCTTCCGCAAGAGCGTAGGTCTCACGCGAGGAGGCGCCCGGCGGTAACTCCACCAGGATCTGAGCCTGACTGCGATTGGACGGCGAAAACAGCTCCTGCGGCAGCAAAGCGGAAATCGCTAAAGACGCGGCCAGCAAGCCGGCCATGCTGCCAACCACTGCGATCGGCCGGCGCAAAACCCAGCGCACATGATCGGCGTACCAGCGTCGTACTTTGGCGATGACGCCTCGCTCCTCCTTTTCATGGTCGGCGTGTCCGGCGAAGAGCTGCGCCGTCACCACCGTCACCGTCAGCGCGAGAAACAGTGAGACCAGTAGCGTTGCGGCCAACACAATCGCGAGGCTGCGCATGTACTCAGCCGATTCCGACGCGCCCATGACCAATGGTGCGAAGGCGAAAATGACGGCGAGCGACGAGATCAGCAACGGTGCCGCCATGGTACGCCCAGCGGCCTCTGCGGCGCTTGCTTTGTCCTCGCCATCGTGAAGCCGTCGCTGATAGTCCTCAACGATGACGATCGCATTGTCGACGAAAATGCCGAGCGAGATTATGATGGCAGCGATCGACACCATGTGCAGTTCGATCTGAAGCATGCGCATGACGATCAGGGTGGCGAACACAGTCAATGGTACGATGAGCCCCGTCACCAGCCCTGCTCGCCAGCCGAGAAACAGCACCACGACGGCCAACACGATCACAACGGTCTCGGCAAAGATCTGCGCGACCTTGAGCAACTCCTGGTTCACCACGACGGCTTGGTCGGTGACCACAGCGAGGCGCATACCGGCCGGCAGGTCCCGCTGGAGCTGCGCCTTGGCTGTGCGCAGCCGCGTCGCAAGGTCGCCGACATTTTCGCCCTGGCGCATCGACACCGCGAGCACCACGGACCGCGCGCCATTGTAAAGGGCCGCCACCGATGGTGGGTCGGCAGGACCCTGGCGCACGGCGCCCAGCGTCGCGAGCGGCAGTGAGCCTCCGTCCGGCAGGGGCACCTGCACGGCCGCCAGCGCCGCCGCGTCAGGAAGATCGCCGTTGGTTTCCAGCGCGAAGACGCGATTTTCGGCGGTAATCTCCCCCGAAGGGGCGACAATGTTTCGTTCCGTGAGCGCGAGCGCGACATCGGTCAGCAAAAGCCCTTGCTCAGCAAGTCGCGCGGGCGAAAGCTCGACATAGATGCGCTCCTCCTGCACGCCATGCAGCGACACCTGTTCGATGCCAGGAACGACCTGAAGCCTCGTGCGCAGCTTGCGCGCCCAGTCCTGCAGTTGCCCGGCACTATAGCCTTCGCCCGTGAGCGCCAGCGAAAACACCGAAACGCGACCAAATTCATCGTTCACGATAGGGCCGGTCGCTCCCGCAGGCAGCACGGCGCGAGCGTCGTCGGCCTTTGCTCGGAGGCGCTGCCAGACAGCCGGCAATCGCTCTGTGGGGGTGTCTGGATGAAGCGAGACTGCGATATAGGCGTATCCCGGTCGCACGACCGTCTCGACGGTTTTGACTTCCGCGATCTGGCGCACGCGCTCTTCGATTGGGCGCGCAACGAGCTGCTCGGTGCGCTCCGATGATGCGCCGGGCATTAAAGCCTCGATGGTCGCGAATCGGAACGGAACAATTGGCTCCTCCGTGGATGGGAAGCCAAACAGGGCGGCGAAGCCGGCGAGCAGAACCCCGACGGCGCCGACCAAGGTAAAGCGGGCTCGCTTGAGCGCCGCAGCGGCAAGGGACATTGTTCGTGCTCCCGCTCAACTTCTGGTTTCGATGGAGCGCACCCGGGTTCCGGGTGTCAGGAAGTTTGCGCCGGCGGCGACGACGCGTTCGCCGGGTTGAAGCGCGCCGCGCACCAGCATGCCCGCGGCGGAGAGAGACACGAGCTCGACTGGAACCGCTCGCAACGCGCCGTCTTCGCCCACAACCAGCACCCGACGCGCGCCCGCAGAATCAGCGATAACCGCCGCAACAGGCACCAGCGCCTGCGCCGCCCCGCTTTCGGTCGCCAGCCGCAGCTCAACGGTCGCGCCGCTCGGCGGCGCTTGGCCCTCGATCGAAAACCGCGCCAATCTGGCCCCACCCGCGCCGGAGCGTGAAGCGGCGGCCAAGAATTGGGCACGACCCTGTGCGCCGGTCGTCGCAATACTGACAACCGTCCCTGGTGACAGCAACGCAACAGAACCCTCAGGGATCGTGGCTTCAATCTCACGAACGCCATCGCCGTCGATCTCGAAAGCCACCGCGCCAGGTTCGAGCATCAGCCCAACCTGGATCCGCTGGGCGGCAACGACGCCTTCCACCGACGCGCGCACCAAGGTTTCGGCCAGGCTCCGTTCGACCTGTGCGCCGGCGGCACGGGCCGTGGCGAGGGTTGCCTGCGCGGCGCTGGCGGCGGCCACGGCGCTGTCCAACTCCGCCTGCGTGCCGACCCCAGCAGCGATGAGTGCGCGGGTGCGCTCTAAATGGGCCCCACGCTCGGCCAAAGCGCTTTCGGCATGAAGGATGTCCGCGGCCGCGGCGGCAGCCCGCTGCCGCACGCTCGATGCCTCGAGGACCGCCAGGACCTCGCCTGCCCGAACGCGCTCGCCCACCCGCGTCAAGACTTGTAGCACTCGGCCGCCACTCTCGCTGACAGCGACGGACGCGTTTCGCGCGACTACCCTTCCCGCAACCAGCAGCTCTGGGGAGGTCGCTGGGCGCACGGTGGAGACGAGCGCGACTGGAGCGAGCGACTCATCGGATGTCGCCTCGCTGTCGAGACATGCGCCCAGCATCAACGCAAAACACAAAACCAGCAGTGGCCTGCAATTAAGTGATGCCTCACTTATATTACGGCCAAGACCCTTGGACATTTCGATTCCCTTAAGTGATCACTTACTCATTGATAGGGCACGCATACCCGCCAGAAGTCCTCGCGGCGAAGGTCAGATCTCACTCGCCGCTAAGACGCGGCAGGTTTCAGCCCCCGCCACATCAGCTCGAGCGCGGCGCGAACAAAGGCTTCGTTCTCCTGGCTAGCGCCGCCGACTGCAATCCAACCGAACAATCCGTCAAGGAATGCGAGGACGGTGCGAGCGGTGACCTCCGGGTCCAACGCCAGGTCGATCTCACCTTTGGCCTGACGGTCGGCCAGGAGGTGCGAGACTGCGGTTACCAAACGTGTTTCCACATCAGTGAAGACAGTTGCAATCTTTGGATCGCGGGATGCCTCGGCGGTGATCTCCAGACGCAATCGCACAGCGTCACCGCAGCCAACGTCATTGGCGTATTCCAGGGCCAGCCTGGTTAGCCCGATCTGCAGACTCTCGGCCTTGGCAAGGACGCCGACCCATTCAAGGTCCATTTCGAGGTCCTCCTCAACAAGCGCCAACACCAGGTCAGCCTTGGTTGGGAAGTATTGGTAGAGGCCGGCGACACTGATCGAAGCCCTTTCGCTGATCTCGGCCGTGCTTGCCGCGTGAAAACCCTTGCGCAGGAAGCACCCGCGCGCGGCTGCCATAATCTCTTTGCGGCGGGCCGCGCGACCTTCGAGGTCCACGGGTCGACCTTTGCGATAGGTGTTTGCCATGTAACTTTAGTAAGCGCTCGCTTATATACTGTCAAGTCGAGGTTTTTGTGACTTCTTTGGGGCCCTGTGACGCTGAAGTACAGAATGTGGCCATCGGGCTGAGTCCCTCGCGAGTTGCCGGTCGCAGATGCCCTGCTGATCAGGCAGGTTATCGCCCAACATCGGTCATCGAGGCGCCGCGCCTGGTCCGATAATCCTAGGGCAGGTCAGCGATGGGTGGCCGAAGCGCCGGCAGCCCTGCCCGCTAACAGCCAGGCGATCTGCCCGAATGAAGCGAACAGGGCGAGCAATGCCGCCACCCAGATTTGCGGGCTGGGTAGAGCCTGCAACTCCGGTTGGGTTGGGAATGAAAACGTATTGGGCATGGCGGCAAACTTGAAGTCGTGAGCGCCCCCGAAACGCGGATCAAGCACAAGCTCTGCAAGGTCTCGCCTGCTTCGATAG
>CAIMMO010000176.1 GCA_903842595.1 uncultured Alphaproteobacteria bacterium | reverse complement strand
TTCAGCGCCATCACCGGCATCAAGGTCACGCACGAGCTGATCGGCGAGGGCGATGTCGTCGCCAAGCTCGAACAGCAGATGCAGTCGGGCCAGAACATATACGATGCCTACATCAACGACAGCGACCTGATCGGCACGCACTGGCGCTACCAGCAAGTCCGCAACCTTACCGACTGGATGGCCGGCGAGGGCAAGGCTGTCACCAGCCCGACGCTCGACATCGCGGATTTTGTTGGCGCCAGCTTCACCACCGCGCCCGACGGCAAGCTCTACCAGCTGCCCGACCAGCAGTTCGCGAACCTCTACTGGTTCCGCTATGACTGGTTCACGGACCCCAGGAACAAGGCCGACTTCAAGGCGAAGTACGGCTACGATCTCGGCGTTCCGGTCAACTGGTCCGCCTACGAAGATATCGCCGAATTCTTCACCGGTCGCGAGATCGACGGGAGACAAGTCTACGGCCATATGGATTACGGCAAGAAGGACCCGTCGCTCGGCTGGCGCTTCACCGACTCATGGCTTTCCATGGCCGGCAATGGCGACAAGACCAACGGCCATCCCAACGGCTTCCCCGTTGATGAGTGGGGCATCCGCGTCGACGACGCCTCGCGCCCGGTCGGCTCGTGCGTTGCGCGTGGCGGCGACACCAACGGTCCCGCATCGGTCTATGCCGTCACGAAATACATCGACTGGCTGAAGAAGTTCGCCCCGCCGGCCGCACAGGGAATGACGTTCTCGGAGTCAGGCCCGATCCCGTCACAGGGCGAGATTGCCCAGCAGATGTTCTGGTACACAACTTTCACCGCCGACATGGTCAAGGAAGGTCTGCCGGTTCTCAACGCCGACGGTTCTCCGAAATGGCGCATGGCCCCATCGCCCCACGGCGCCTACTGGGAAGAGGGCCAGAAGCTCGGCTACCAGGACGCCGGCTCTTGGACGCTGATGACGACGACGCCGACCGACCGCGCACAGGCCGCCTGGCTCTATGCGCAGTTCGTCACGTCGAAGACAGTGGACGTGAAGAAGAGCCACACCGGCCTCACCTTCATCCGCGAGAGCACGATCCAGCACCCGTCCTTCACCGAGCGCGCGCCGAAGCTCGGTGGGCTGATCGAGTTCTACCGCTCGCCCGCGCGCACGCAGTGGTCGCCAACAGGCACCAACGTCCCTGACTATCCGAAACTGTCGCAGCTCTGGTGGCAGAATATCGGCGACGCCGCCGCTGGCACGAAGACACCGCAACAGGCGATGGACGCCCTTTGCAAGGCGCAGGAAGACGTGCTCGCCCGCCTCGAACAGCTCAACGTTCAGGGTGACAAGGGACCGAAGCTGAACCCGGAAGAGCCCGCGCAAGCCTGGTTCGACCGCCCCGGCGCCCCCAAGGCCAAGCTCGCCAACGAGGACCCGGCCCCCGAGACGATAGACTACGACACGCTGATCAAGGGCTGGCAGAACTGAGCGGCAACAAATTGGCCTCGCGGACATGCCGTGAGGCCAAGTTTCCGGGTTGAGATCAAGCGAAACGCGCTGTGGATTATCCGCACCGCACATCGCAAATCCACAGCCGAAGGCTGACCCGGTTGAAGCGGTCCATCAATACCGGCTGGCCGGATTGTTTTTGCGACGCCCGTAAATCGTGGATGTTTCGGGCGCCTGACGCGACGCCCTGTCTGAAATCATCGCAAAGATCGGGAAACGGATGACAGGCGAACGGCCTGTCTTTCCGCGTCCTTCAGGCGGCTTGCTGTCAGATGTTGGCCTGAACAGGATCCACCACCACACGCGCCGCGGTCAGGGCGCTCGATGCGGAGGCGCAGAGAAATGCTGGAGCGACGGCAGTGCGCGCAGAGCCGGGTGCAACCGTCCACGGGTTGCGTTCGTCGGCGCGATCGTGGGCCGGCGTACAAAGGAATTCGTCCCCTTCTTTGCCAAGTTGGCCCTCGCGCACGCGAACAAGGATCGCCTCGAGGCGGCCTACCAGCGCGACCGTGTGATCGATGAGCGCCGTGCGCTGCCTCCGGCATGAGGTGGCGAGTGCGTTTCCGGCAACGTCGTGCCCTTCAAGCCAAGAGCCGTTCGTCAGGCGCACGTCAGCGCTGCGGTTCCTGGAGACCCACGCCGTCCTGGGTCACGTCCACCTGAGTGGTGTAAATTGGGGCGGCCAAGCAGTGTACCGGCTCAGGCCGCGCGCGATGTAAGTATCGGCGTTGCGGCAGGCGACGCAAGAGCGAACCGGTCGGCTTCCTCCTCGATGACACTGACGCC
>CAIMMO010000175.1 GCA_903842595.1 uncultured Alphaproteobacteria bacterium | reverse complement strand
GATGATCGTGTCATTGCCGGCGGTGCCGCCGACGACGACGTGTTCGCCGCCCTGGACACGGATCGAGTTGGCGTCCGCACGTACGACCTTGCCGAGACCAGCTGCTTCGAGAACCGGGTTGTTGCCAACCGGATCCTTGCCGGCGCCGGCTGCAATGAGCGCGGTAAGCGCGTTTTGAGCCGCTGCCACCGCAGCAAGCGCATCTGCTTCTGCCGTGCCAGCAGCGATTGCGGCTGCGCTAGCCAGATTGGCAGCAGCAAGAGCGGCCTGCGCCTCCTGCAGCTCGGTGACCACAAGTGCATCTGCGGCGTTGTCGGCCTCCAGGGCGAGCTGATACGCCGCCATCGCAGCCATCAGCTCCGCCAGGTAGGTCGGGCTCTGAGGCGCCTGAGCCGCAAGCCCCAGGCCCTCCCACTCGTCATTGGAGCTCTGCGCTTCTGCGGCCGCTTCAGCAGCCACAACATCGAGCTGCTCGTTCGCCGCGAGCTCCGCCAGTTGGGCGGCAGCAGCATCTGCAGCCTCAGAGTCAGTCACCGCAGTTGCGTGGGCTGCCTGCGCCGCTACGACCGCAGCCTCGCCAGCGGCAATGTCCGCGTCGGTGACCGGCGTGTAGTCCGCCTGGTTGTCGATGTTCACTTCAAGCACGTAGTCGTACACGGCGAACGAATCGACGCCGATATGGCGATTGACGACGTCATCCGATGTACCACGAATGCCGTCGGCGCCGGGATCGGACAGAGCCGTGTTCGCCATCATGATCTTGGCGAACGAGTTCTGTTCCAGCGAGACCAGGAAGTTCTGACCCTGCGTACGGGTCAGGTAGTAGAAGCGGTCACCGTCCTGCAGGTTCTCGAGCTGCAGTTCGAACACGGCGTTGAAGGTCGAGCCGAGGAAGCCGCCGAACGGCATCTTCTTCTCTGCAAGACCACCAATCCAGATGTCGACCTCGTTAAGGCCGCCCTTGTCAGCGTAGGCGCCCGTCGCATTGATGAAGTCCATACGGTCTGCCGGAGCGCCAGTACCGCCCATCACGAGCAGCCAGGCTGCATCGCGCTTCTCCTGAGCCGTCGTCGCCGACGTGATTGTCGGGTGCGTGCCGTAGGCAGCGATGAAGTTGATCACCGAGACCGGGTGTTTGAGGTTGGCGGCGAAATCGACCCAGTTGGCGTAGGGCTCAAGGAAGGTCGAGCCGCTGGCGTCGAAGAGGGCCTGACGGGCCTGGTTCAGCGACGGCATGCCGGTGTCACGGCCGCGGGCGATGTTGATCGCGCCGAGGTCGAGCGGCAGGCCGAGCAGGTTGTTGCGCAGCGCATCGACAAGGAATTCGTCGATTTCGTTGCCACGCTCGATCGTCATGCCGCGGATGATGGCGGCAGCGCCCTCGTCATCCGTGATGCCGCCGTCCATGTCGTAGGCGATCGGATTGAGGAAGGACGCGACGAGGCCGAATTCCTCCGCCGTCAGCGGCGTTCCATCCGCCTTCATGGCGGCCATTTCAGCGCCGACCCCGTCGATGCGCGGCATGTTGTCCGTCAGCATCGAGTGGCCGAAGCGGTACACGACGTGCGCGAATTCGGCGAAGATCGCCGGGTTGATGTCCGGCGTCGAGTTGAACACGAACGGGTCGATATTCGGCTGGATCTTGCGGGCGAATTCTTCGAACACGAGGTGCTGGTACTGCATCTCGGTCGCCATGCGCGCGCCCTGGAACAGGCGCTCGCCGTCCCAGTCGAAGCTCTGGCCAGCCAGGTAGGTGTTGAGTTCGCCGACCGTCATGGTCTTGAACGCAGCAAGCTGGGCGTCGGAGAAGTCAACGGGGGTTTCCAGCCACTCGTTGATGAAGGCCTCGTCGCCGCTCGACAGGATGGTCAGCTTCTGCTGCTC
>CAIMMO010000174.1 GCA_903842595.1 uncultured Alphaproteobacteria bacterium | reverse complement strand
GCGGCATAGGCATCAACCTCATCCATCGCGTCCATGGCGACGCGCTGGACATTTTCCACGAGGGAGACCTCGATACCTCGCTCTGCCGCCACAACGTGGCAGGGGACCGGATGATCTTTCGGCAGCACGCCCTGCCTGGCCAGTTGTTTCAGTGCGGCGAGGCGGCGGCCGCCTGCATCCACCTCGAACTTGTCTCCCTCGGTCGGAACCACGCAGAGATTCTGGAGCAGGCCGTGAGCGGTAATTGAAGCGGCCAGCGCATCGAGATCGGCCTTGCGATCCTGCTTGCGAACATTGCGTGGCGAAGCGACCAGCTTGTTGAGGGCGATCAGCTGGATGGAGTGAGCTTGAGCAGTCATGGATGGGCTCCCTGAGCATGCCCGATGGCGGAACGCCGGATCGGGGTCGCCTGCGCGACCCGCCTCCCCGGCCTGTCTCATGAGGCCGCTGCTCAAGGGCGAAGAGCGCCAGCGTCCCTTGAACGGCGGACGCGACAGGCCACAGGCGAGGAGAGCGCGCAGGCGCCCTACCGGCTTCGACAGCCGGCTGCTCAAAGCGTCGCTGACTGTCAGAACGTGAGCAGCAGGTCCGCCCGGCAGATGATCTCGCTTGCCCGTGTCACGCCAAAGTACCCCCCATCATAAGACCCAGCGGTATCGCCAAGCGGGAACACCTGGCCCTCGTTCAAGGAGGCACACCCCTGCCATGGCGGTAACGGCTCTAGTCTGATCATTGGCATGGGTCACCTCCAAGCCAACTCAAGCTAAGTTCGCCTGGCCAAAAAACCTCGACAATTCCGTGGTTAACGGCCTTCGCTCCCCGTCTGTGGTCGTCCGTGGACCAAATCGCCGCCGGCCAATCGCAGTGATCGTTATTAAACCAATCACCGTAATCGTTTAATAGTGCGATTTGCTATTAAACCATCCGAAAGGCCGGGGGTCGCTATTAAGCGAAATGTCGTAATCGTTTAATTACACCAATCGCTGTAAAATGACCAAGAGAACAAGCCCATGTCCCGAGCAGGCACCTTCATTTCAACCGCCGCCGCCGGTGAGACCGTCCGCGCCTATGTGCCCGCTCCTCTCCCCCCCGATCCCGCGCTCGACCTGGCACCGCGGTTCGGACTCCTCGACAAGGCTAACCAGGCGCTCGGTCGATTAGACGGCATGTCGACCCTACTGCCGAACACTTCCCTCTTCCTCTACCTGTACGTTCAAAAGGAAGCGCTGCTCTCTTCGCAGATTGAAGGTACGCAATCGTCGCTAGCCGACCTGCTCCTCTATGAAAATGCGCAGGCCCCTTCCACGCCGATTGATGACGTGGAGGAGGTCTCCAACTACGTCGCAGCGATCAACCATGGCCTCCGCCGCCTGAAGGAAGGTTTCCCCCTATCTCTTCGACTACTTCGGGAGATGCACGCGCTTCTGCTGCGAGGCGGACGCGGTGCAAACAAGCAGCCAGGTGAGTTTAGACGCTCGCAGAACTGGATTGGCGGCACGCGGCCTGGAAACGCCACGTTCGTTCCGCCGCCAATAACGCACCTTGATGACACGCTCGGCGCGCTTGAGCGCTTCATTCACGGTGAGACACCCCTACCGATCCTCGTACGCGCCGCACTCGCACACGTGCAGTTCGAAACCATCCATCCATTTCTCGACGGCAACGGCAGGCTTGGCCGGCTACTCATAACGCTTATGCTCTGTCACGAAGGCGCACTTAAAGAGCCGACGCTTTATCTCAGCCTCTATCTGAAAGAGCATCGTGCTGAATACTATGCGCTGCTGACTCGCGTCCGCGAGGATGGCGACTGGGAAGCATGGCTCGACTTTTTTCTGGAAGGCGTCCTGATCGTGGCGGATCAAGCGACAGATGCCGCGCGGCGTACGCTCGATCTGTTCGAAAAGGACCGGAAATCCATCCAGGCGCTTGGCCGTCGCGCTTCGACCATTCTGCGCGTTCACGACCACTTCCAACGGAGCCCGCTGGCAACTGCGACGGCCGTCGCCAAGGGGACCAGGCTGTCATTTCCGGCATGCACGAAGGCCATGGCAACCCTGGAGGAGATGGGCGTCTTGAGCGAGATCACCGGTCGCCAACGAGACCGCGTTTTCCAGTACGATGCCTTCTTCTCGATCCTGAGCGAAGGAGCAGAACCGCTATAGAAGAGCAGCCCGCCTGCTTCTGAAGGATTCGGCGTCTGCGACACTGTCGATAGCCAACCAGACAGGATCACTGGGCGTTTTCTTGCCGTCACGTCCGAGGCTGCCGCATTTTTACCGAGGGCAGGACCTCGCCCAAGAGCTGCCGGTCAGCGTGTGGCGATAGACCTGTGATCGGCCCCCATCGAGTGGTCCGGTTCTAATGTTAGTTCAGCATTGTCTCAGGATCCTCTGCCTCGGGGTCACACCCCAGCAGTCCAAGAACCAGGGCCTTCGGAGTTCCATGTCCGACGCCCGTCAAGGCCAGCGAGCCTTGAAGTTCAACCTGGACCCGGCTTACCCCCTCGAGCATTCCACGTCTTCCGAGCGTGTCGACGAACCGCTTTGCGATCCGCATCGGACCGACCGT
>CAIMMO010000173.1 GCA_903842595.1 uncultured Alphaproteobacteria bacterium | reverse complement strand
GTTCAGCGACCTGGGCTTGAGACAGCTTGAGCGAGCGGCGGCGGCGGCGAAGAGCGGCGCCAAGTTCGGGCCCGCTTCTGGCGAGATCAGGTCTCATTTTGTCCCCTGCAGCGGCTAAACATGTCTTACCCCCTGTGGGGGCTAAAGTGGAAATATCCGCTACAGAGGCTAAAATCAAGTTACCCTCTACAGGGGATAAGAGCATTTTGTGTCGTGCAGAGGAATGCGGAGAGCGCCTGGCGGTCACGCTCGGTCCCGCCGCCCAAGCGCGGCTCCTTCGGGCGCGACCCTGCGGGCGCTCCGCGCCGCCAGACCCTCGACGGCGCTTCCCGCCATGCAGCACCGGATAGACCCGGTGCGCAGGCTCCTTGCAGCGTTCTATCTGGGTGGCCGTCCTGACGGTCGGCGGGAGCGTCAGTGTCCCCGCAAGCCGCTTCCGATTTCGTGTGAAACGCGAATTGGTTGCTCAGGTCATATCAGTGTGCCGGGCGTGATGAACCGCCTCAAGGGACGACGGGGCCCCGCGATTTTTTGGCGGAAGAGCCAAAAAAATCGTGACCCCTTGTCGCCGCTTCGCGGTCGCGCCCTGGCGCGATCCCTTGACCCGCTCCATCACGCCCGCCCGCCGACATCGTCCTTCAAACACAGGAGACGACGATGTTCACGAAGACCTTCACGATCGAGTACCACATCGAGGAGCTGCGGGCCGAACTGCGGGTGATGACTGACGCCGAGGAGAGGCGCGAGATCCAGGCTGAGTTGGCGGCAATGCTGCGGTGTGCCGGTGATATCGACCGTGAAAGCGAAGCAATGATCTGACGAATTTGGCGAGAGCGGTCCACGTCGCTCTCGCTGCATTCGGTCTTTGTCCTCCCCAGGTGCGATGACGTGTGATGAGCGGTCTCTGTGCGCTGAAGTGTGAAGGGTCGTGAGGCAGGAGAGGGCGGTGGAGGTGGGTGGGGGCGGTTTGCATGATAAAGATAGAGCGGCGCTTTTTTCAAAATCGCCTGTCTGCACATAGAGATAAGGCGCGGCGCATTCACCTCCACGTTGCGTCGGATTTGCTGGGCCTCGTTTGTGACGCGCAAGTGCTCGACGACACGTCGCGTTCTGTCAGATTCGGCTCATGCAGCGGTATCCCGGAGACATCGAATTCGAGCCTCGGATGGGCAGGAGCGGCGGAGATCGCGGCCCGCATCTCGGGCAGCTGCGCAAAGCCGTCGGGATCGCAAAGCACGTCAGGGCGCCGCGCGCCTCGCCGTCGCCGATCAGCCGGACAGGCGTACGCGCTCATTTCGCGAAGGGGGTGGCGACGCGGGCGACAAAGTCTTCACCAACCCAGCGGCGGGTGGTGGTGAAGGCGCGCTATGTCTCTCATGGTGCAGCGCGCGGCGCCCCGCTTCGCACGCACGTGTCCTATCTTGCGCGGGAGGCGGGGCCGCAGAAGTCGCCGGGTGATCCAGCGGTAGAGCAGCGCCAGGCGAACGATCTGGAACGGTCAGTCGACTATCTCGCCAGAGAGGGGCGTGACCACGCCGGCGACTTTACGTTCTACAACCAGCGGGAGAGCGGTCTCGACGCTCAGAAGCTGACCGCCAGCTGGGTCGATGACAGCCGGCACTTCCGCCTGATCATCAGCGCGGAGGACGGGGCGGCGCTTGGAGACCTCAGACCCTTCATCCGCGAGGTGATGGCCAATCTGGAGGCCCGACTTGGCACGTCCCTGGAGTGGGTCGCCGTTGACCACCATGATACCGACAATCCCCATACCCATGTCCTGATCCGCGGACGGCGCAGCGACGGACAAGACCTGTTCATTCCATCCCGGATGATTTCCTCGGGCATCCGGGAGCACGCTCAGGAGGTGGTCACGCGCGTGCTGGGCCCACGCCAATCGGTCGACCTGGTGCGCGAGCGCGAACGCGAGATCCGCGAAATCGGGGTGACGTCACTTGACCGGATTTGGCGGCGCAGCTGCGCCGCGCCGGCGCCAGCGTGAGCCGGCCCGATCTTGTTGCGCGACTGGAGCAACTCGAACGCTGGGGCCTGGCGACACGCCGATCTGATGGCTGGCGTCTTGCCGATGGTTTGACCGTCCAGCTGGGCGCCATGAAGGAGCGCGCCGAAGTCGAGAAAGCTGTTGCCCATCTGCGCCGTGGGCAAGCGAAAGCGCTCCTGGCTGCCGACGCGAGCGCTCCCGTGCTGGGCGAGCTTGTCCATGGCAGGCTCGATAGTGATTTCGGTGACAATTTTCTTGCTGTCGTTGAGAGCGGCGCCGGGGAGCTGCGATACGCGCGGTTCGAGCGTACAGACGATCTCGCCATTCTGGCCGACATGCCTTCCGGCTCCATCGTCGCGTTCGAACCGGCCGTCGCGCGCCCGCGGCCGTCCGATGAAGCAGTCGCGCGTGTCGCGGCCAGAGCTGGCGGGCTCTATTCGGCGACCATCCACGCGAACCTCGAGGCTCACGTCGACACCGGCCTAATCGCGGCGAATGTCCGTCGGCTTGAGGCCATGCGGCGCAGCGGCCTGGTCGAGCGACGGGCGGACGGCGCCTTTGCGATCACTCCGGATCATCTCGAACAGGCGACACGCTTTGAAAGCGAGCTTGTCCGGAAATCGCCCGTGAACGCGCGCGTCGTGAGCTACTGGACCTTGAGTGAACAGGTCAATGCGCTCGGTCCTACGCATCTGGACCATGTGCTCGCTGGCAAAGCCATGGCTCCGGAAGGAGACGGCGCATTCACGCGCCGGCATGCGATGGCGCTCCAGCAGCGACGCCTTTTCATGATCGAGCAGGGTTGGATGGGCGAGACCGACAAGCAGCTTTCGCCGACGGCGCTGCGGACCATGGCGGCCAATGAACGAGCCGACCTTGCCAGGCGACTGTCCGTCGAGCTTGGAGTGAGGGTACTGCCGGAGTCGCCCTCCCAAGTGAGCGGCGTCTACGCGCGACGGATCGATCTGGCTCAGGGCCGCGTCGCAATCATCATGCAGGAGCGCCTCGCCTATGTTGTCCCGTGGCGACCCGCGTTGGAGCGGTTCGCTGGCCGGGAGGTCGAAGGCGTGCTGCGCGGCCAGACCCTGTCATGGGGGCTCGCACGCGGCTTGGGACCGAACCTGCCGCCGATGGGATGAAGCAGGTCAAAGCGCGGCGGAAGCGCGCCATTTGCAGCCGCGAGGTGAAAGGCGTGGAAGCCAATTTGGGCCTGTGGATAGTTCGGGACCAATCGCCCGGATTGAAGGCACACGGCGTCGAAATGAGATTTCCTGCAGACCTCGTCCCTCAGAAGGTTGTAGCCGACGACTTATGCGTCAGCATTGTCACCCTCTGGCGTGCTCGGCGAAGCGGCATCCCCGGATTTCCGGAGCCCATCGTTATTCGAAATATGATCTTCTGGCGGAAGGACGACGTCGGTCGGCTTGAGGATGCGTTGTTGAGGTTCGAAGGCCGGGGGAAGTTCGAGAAGCGCCGGACGGGCGACCGACGCAATGCCAGCCTATTGAATTCGAGATCCAAGGCTCGGCGCCAGAAAGGTCTTCTGCTCTCAGACCAGCGGCAGCTCGACCTATTCTAGACTCCGAAAAGGAACGGCTCGTTCGATCTTCGAGCGGACGCTGTTTGCTTGGGAGCAGGCGCGATACTCGACCCAGCGATATTCAAGTCGATCCGGTTTGCAGCGCGCGATGGCGTCCGGCCCGCCGCGACATGCTCCACCGTTTTACAAAAGGTGCGGATGTTCGTCTGTTGTTCGCGGGTTTTTTACAAAAAATCCTCAACAAAAACAGTGAGGAAAAGGGATTTGCAGTCCTCTGCGTAACCACTCCGCCACGAGGCCTCACTCAAACCGGCGCTGGCGGAGCGTCGGTAGGGCGCGTTGCGCCGGTTGGTGCGTATGCTAAGAGCCCCCAGCGCACAAGACCCCGGGCCTATGCTGGCGATTCTGTGCATCAGATATGGGACTGAATCGTGGATCTGGAAGCCGCCCGCATCGCGATGATCGACAGCCAGGTGCGCGTCAACGACGTCACCGACCGTCGGCTGATCTCGGCCATGATCGCGGTGCCGCGAGAGGTTTTCGTGCCCGCCGCCAAGCGCGCCTCGGCCTATGCCGACATCGCAGTCGAAACCCGCCCCGGCCGCTGGATGGCGGCGGCGCGGGATTTTTCCAAGCTGCTCAACATCGCCGCTGTGCGCCCCGAAGATCGCGTTCTCGATATCGCACCCGGCACAGGCTATTCGAGTGCTGTTCTCGCCCGCCTGGCCGCCTCGGTCGTTGCGCTGGAGGACGATGAGGCCGGTGCGAAACAACTGCGCGATGGCCTTGACGCTGCCCACGCGCCCGGTGTCGAGGTTGTCACGGGGCCGCTGAGAGTTGGCTTCCCCAGCAAGGGCCCGTTCGACGTGATCATCGTCAACGGCGCAATTGAAGAGGTGCCCGCCGCCTGGCTGGCGCAGCTGGCGGAAGGGGGCAGACTCGCGGTTCCGGTGGCCGAAGGCGGTGTCCGAAGAGCGCGTATCTATACTGCTTCAGGCGGCAAGACAGCATGGCGCACGCCCTTCGATACCCCCTTCCCAGCGCTTCCGGGCTTTGAAAAAGCCGTTGAATTTCGCCTTTAGAGAGAATCTCAACCTTTCTGACTGCATTTTCTGGCAGCATTCACTGGCGCCGCAGGCAGCTTAGCCTGCACTGCTGGATGGGCGCTGGGCTGGGACAGTAGGACCTGAGGTATTCGTCATGAGATTTCTGGCAGCCGCCGTGCTGATGTGCTCGGTCTCGGCCCCCGCGCTGGCGCAGGTGAGCCAGGACACACTTGCCGAGGCGGTGGATTCCGCCATCGGCAACAATCCGGAACTGATGGCGCAGAGAAAGGCCCGCGCCTTCGCCGACGAGAACCTCAATCAGGCGGAAGCCCAGATGGGGCCGCAACTGAATCTCAATGGCTCGCTCGGCGTCGAGTACACCACTGTTGGACGGCAGGTGACCTCCGCCTCCGGCACCTTTCCCTATGATGGAGAGCAGCAGCGCGCGACCCTTGGTCTCCAGGCGCGCCAGTCGCTGTGGTCCGGCGGTTCTCTGACCGCGCAGCGCGACCAGGCGATGGCGGGCGTCACCGCCGCGCAGGCCGAACTCATCGGCGCCGAACAGAATCTTGTTCTCCAGGTCGTCACCGTGTTCATGGACGTCCGCCGCGCCGAACGCGAAGTGGAAATCCGCGGTCGAAACGTCACCTCGCTCGGACAGCAGGTTAAGGCCGCACGCGATCGCTTCGATGTGGGCGACGTGACCCGTACCGACGTGGCACAGGCCGAAGCGCGCGAAGGCGCATCGAAGGCCGAACTTGCTGCTGCAACCTCGCGCCGTGCCCGCGCCCGCGCCGATTACGAGCAGGTCATCGGCCGTCCGCCGGTCCAGCTCGCTGCGCCGCCCCCGACGCCGGTATTGCCGGCCTCGCTGGACGAAGCCATCGCTGTCGCCCGCGCCAACAATCCCGCTGTCGCCGCTGCCCGCGCGCGCGAGGCGCAGAGCGAACGTGGCGTTGATATCGCGCGCGGCCGTCTTGCGCCGCAGTTCGACCTCGTCGGTAATGCCGGCTTCGTCGAATCGCGCCAGGACGACACTTTCCGTGACTCCAATGTCGGGCTTGCCGCGGAGTTCCGCTTCCCGCTGTTCGACAGCGGCCTGCTGCAGTCGCGCACACGCGGCGCCCAACTCGAGGCTGACCGCGCCCGCTATGAGCGGATGGCGGTGGAGCGGTCTATCACCGCACAGGTCACCGCGTCGTGGAACCAGCTGATCGCGGCGCGGGAGGAAATCGCAGCGTCCACAAGCCGCGTCAGCGCTGCCGAGATCGCGCTTGAAGGCGCTGAGCAGGAACTGGCCGTCGGCGAGCGCATAACGCTCGACGTGCTCGACCAGGAGCGTGAACTGCTCGAGGCCCAGCTGGGCCAGGTGGACGCGGAACGGGCAGCCTACATGGCCGCGCACGAATTGCTGGCGGCAATGGGCGAGCTGCGCCCGGAGCTGATTTCCGAACAATAGCCGCCAGGGGCTTGGACCGCCCCGGCGTTAACGAATTCCACACCATAGGACTGTCTATTCCTTAATGTGTCGGAGTTGGTGAATCGCGCCTTCCCCGAGCCTTGGGAATAAAGAGGACGGCCATGTCTGCCGAACAAGCTCAACGCGAACCGACAATGGAGGAGATCCTCGCCTCCATCCGCCGGATCATTTCCGAGGAAGACCGCCCACCAGACGACGGTGGAGAGGTTCTCGACCTACAGCCGCCGACCCCGCCCGCGGTCGAAGCCAAGGCGCCGCCGCGGCCCGAGCCCGAGCCGGTCGCTGCCCGCACGCCGCCCCCGCGCATCATCGACGAACCCAGCCCGCTGCCCCCAAGCTCGCTGGATGACGAATTCATGGTCGTCGAACACGAGGCCGAATTCGAGCCGATGCCGGAACCCGAGCCCGCTCCAGAACCGCCGCCACCGTCTCCCGCTCCGCAGGCTTCTGCCCCGCGCGCCGAGTGGCGCCCGATGAGCCAGGAAACGCTCACTAGCGAACCCGTCGCCCACCAGGCCGCCGGTTCGTTGTCCAAACTGATGGGTTCGATGCTCGTCTCCTCCGGCGCGACGCTGGACGATGTCGTACGCGAACTGATGAAGCCAATGCTGAAGGAGTGGCTGGACGCCAACCTGTCGGCGATCGTCGAAGCCGAAGTTGCAAAGGAGATCGATCGCATCCGCCGCATGGCTCGCTAGTAGCCGCGGGGAACAGGCCGCATCGGCGGCATACAAGGACGTTGGACTGACCCAACAAGCTTACGCCACAGGGCGCACCTTAACCGGTGCGCCTTTTGCGTTTCAGCCCCGGCCGCAGCGAGCCCGGGCAGGCGGCCGCCTGATGACAACCCAGCCGCCCCGCGTTATCCGCTGTGCATGATTGACGATCGTTTCGACCACAAATCCTCAGAACCCCGCCTGTACGAGGCTTGGGAAAGCTCCGGCGCGTTCAAGCCTGTGGGTGAGGGTGAGCCCTACGCCATTGTCATCCCGCCGCCGAACGTGACTGGCGTGCTGCACATGGGACATGCGCTCAACAACACGCTTCAGGACGTCCTGATCCGCTATCACCGCATGCGGGGTTACAAGACGCTGTGGCAACCGGGCACCGATCATGCCGGCATCGCCACGCAGATGGTCGTCGAGCGTCAGCTGGCGCAGGAGGGCAATGTCGGGCGCCGCGATCTCGGACGCGACAAGTTCGTCGAGCGCGTCTGGCAGTGGAAAGAGAAATCCGGCGGCTCGATCACCAACCAGCTGAAGCGCCTGGGCGCCAGCTGTGACTGGAGCCGCGAGCGCTTCACGCTGGACGACGGCCTCAACAAGGCCGTCACGAAAGTCTTCGTCGAGCTGTTCCGCGAGGGGCTGATCTATCGCGACAAGCGCCTCGTGAACTGGGACCCGCATTTCCAGACCGCGATCTCCGATCTAGAAGTCGAGAACCGCGAAGTGAAGGGCCATTTCTGGCACTTCAAATATCCGCTGGCCGATGGCGCGACCTATCAATACCCCACGCAGTTCGACGAACTGGGCAAGCCGGTTGTGTTCGAGGAGCGCGACTACATCGTCGTCGCCACGACCCGGCCGGAGACGATGCTGGGCGACACCGGCGTCGCCGTGCATCCGGATGACGAGCGCTACAAGTCGCTTATCGGCAAGATGGTGAAGCTGCCGCTGGTCGGCCGCCTTATTCCGATCGTGGCTGATGAATATGCCGATCCCGCGCAGGGCTCGGGCGCCGTGAAGATCACACCGGCGCACGACTTCAACGACTATCAGGTAGGCAAGCGCAACGGACTGGAGATGATCAACATCTTCACCGACACCGCGCATCTCAATGACAACATGCCGGAGAAATACCGCGGGCAGGAGCGGTTCGCCGCGCGCAAGATGATCGTCGCCGACATCGAGGCGGAAGGCTGCCTGCTGCAGATCGAAGACAAGCTGATCGTGCAGCCCGTCGGCGACCGCAGCCAGGTCGTGATCGAGCCCTATCTGACAGACCAGTGGTATGTAGACGCAGCAACCCTTGCGAAGCCGGCGATTGCCGCCGTCGAGAGCGGCCAGACGAAGTTCGTGCCCGAGAACTGGTCGAAGACGTATTACGAGTGGATGCGCAACATCGAGCCCTGGTGCGTCAGCCGCCAGCTCTGGTGGGGGCATCGCATTCCGGCATGGTATGGTCCTGCGCTGACGACTGAGCCGGATGGCAATGGTGGCTACGCTGCGGCGATCGATTCGCTCGGAGACCTGACGCCAAGATTCTTTGTCGCCTTCACCGAGGAAGAAGCGCTGGAGCAGGCGCGGGCCTACTATGGCGACCGCAAGATCGAACTGGCTGCCGATCGCGATGCTGCGCGCCAACAGATGCTGTCGGGCGATCACGACCAGCATGTCCGCCTCTGGCAGGACGAAGACGTCCTCGACACGTGGTTCTCCTCAGCATTGTGGCCGTTCTCGACCCAGGGCTGGCCGGAGCGTGACCCGACAGTCGAGGGCTTCTATCCCGGCGCGGTGCTCGTCACGGCGTTCGACATCATCTTCTTCTGGGTCGCCCGCATGATGATGCAGGGCATCCACTTCATGGGCGAGGTTCCGTTCAAGGACGTCTACATCCACGCGCTCGTCCGTGACGAGAAGGGCCGGAAGATGTCGAAGTCTCTCGGCAACGCCATCGATCCGCTGGAGCTGGTGGACGAGTTCGGCGCCGACGCGCTGCGCATGACGCTGGCCGCGATGGCGGCGCAGGGGCGTGACATCAAGCTGGCAAAGCAGCGCGTCGAAGGCTATCGCAACTTCTCGACCAAGCTGTGGAACGCCACGAAGTTCGCGCAGATGAATGGCTGCGCGCTTGTCGACGGGTTTGAACCCTCATCCGTGAAACACACGCTGAACAAGTGGATCGTCTCCGAAGCTGTGCGCACGACCAAGGCGGTGGAGCAGGGCATTGCCACCTACCGCTTCAACGAGGCGGCGGGCGCCATCTATGGCTATGTCTGGAACGTGTTTTGTGACTGGTACATCGAGCTCACCAAGCCGATCTTCCTGGGCTCGGACGAAGCAACGAAAACCGAAACACGCGCAACGGCGGCGTGGGCGCTCGACCAGATCGTTCACCTTCTCCATCCGTTCATGCCGTATATCACCGAAGAGCTGTTCCAGGAATTCGGTAAGCCGATCTCCCGCAATGGCCTGCTGATCTCGCAGCTATGGCCTGCGCTCGATGAATCGCTGATCGACGCGAAGGCGAACGCCGAAGTCGAATGGGTGATCCGCCTGATCACCTCGATCCGCTCGACACGCTCGGACCTCAACGTGCCCGCGGGCGCCAAGGTGCCGATGACGCTGGTGGGCGCGTCCGCCGAAACGCAGCAACGGCTCTCGACATACCAGACGCTGATCGAACGCCTCGCGCGTCTCGAGTCCGTGCAACTTGCGGCCGAGCCGCCCAAGGGCGCCGTCCGTATCGTGCTCGATGAATCGACCGCCTGTCTCGACGTGGCCGCGCTTGTCGATCTCAAGGCCGAGATCGCGCGCCTCGAAAAGGAGATCGCGCGCCTGAAAGGCGAGATAGCGGGCATCGACAAGAAGCTGTCGAACGAGCAGTTCGTCGCCAAGGCGCCGCCGGAAGTGGTTGATGAACAGCACGAGCGTCGCGCCACGGCGGAGGCCGCTGTGGTAAAGCTCGGCGATGCGCTGGTGCAGCTGAAGGCTGCCGGGTGATGGGTTTCAACATGCGCGCTTTGGTCGTCGGTCTCATTTCCCTCTTCGCAACAGCCTGCACGACAATGGAGACGCCTGTGGCCGAGCCCGAATGGACGCTGCTGATCCATGGCGGCGCCGGTGTCATGCGGCGCGCCGAGATGACGCCGGAGCTGGATGCGGAGTATCGCGCCGGCCTCAACGCTGCGCTGGAAGCCGGCTCGCGCGTGCTGGCGAGCGGCGGTGCGGCGGTCGATGCGGTGCAGGCGGCTGTGATCGTGCTGGAGGACAACCCCAACTTCAACGCGGGCCGTGGCGCCGTGCTTACGCGCGAGGGGGTGGCGGAGCTCGACGCATCCATCATGGACGGTCGTGATCGTCGCGCTGGCGCCGTGGCCCAGGTGCGTACGGTGAAAAACCCCATCCGCGCGGCACGCCATGTGATGGACAAGAGCGGCCGCGTCATGTTCGCGGGGCCGGACGTGGACGAGATGGCAAAGGCGGCGGGGCTGGAGATCGTGCCGCCGGAATACTTCATAACCCCGCGCCGGCAGGAAGCCTTGCGCCGCGCGATGGCGGGTACGTTTGTCCCGATGGACCGCTTCGGCACGGTGGGCGCTGTCGCGATGGATCGGGCCGGCAACCTTGCGGCCGCCACGTCGACCGGCGGCATGAACGCCAAGCCGCCTGGCCGTGTGGGCGATGCGCCCATCATCGGCGCGGGCACCTATGCCGACAACGCCTCCTGCGCCGTCTCGGCCACAGGCGATGGCGAATACTTCATCCGCGTCAGTGTCGCACGCATGATCTGCGCGCGTGTGGCGATGCAGGGCATGTCTGCCGAGGAAGCCGCGAATGCGACGCTCGAGGAGGTGAAGGCGCTCGGTGGCACGGGCGGCGTCATCGTGCTGGATCGTGACGGTTCAATTGCGCTCAGCATGAACACCGAAGGTATGTTCCGCGGCCACGCCGACGCGAACGGCGCTCGCGAGGTGGCCATTTACGCCGACGAATGATGTGATCGGGCCATGAACCTGCCCGTCGCGGATTTCATCTTCCGCAATCCAGACTGGGTGACACTGCCGATACGGATCTGGGCCGGCGGCTTGTTCCTGGTGCTGTTTCTGCTTTCGCTCCGCTATGGGTCGTCGGGTGCGGTGGAGATGGTCAAGCGCTTTCGCTGGGTGTTCGGTGCGACGCTGATCGCTGCGGCGATGTGGGGCATCTATGGTTCCATCGTCCTCAACGGCTCACCGAGCGGCTGAACAGCGCTTGTGAGCACAGGCTCGCCATCGCATGATATTTCCCCTTCCGGAGACTCCCATGCACAAACGCAAGCTTGGAAACTCAGGCCTTGAGATTGCGCCACTCGTCCTCGGCGGCAACGTCTTCGGCTGGACCGCGGACAAGGATGCGTCCTTCGCCGTGCTCGACGCCTTCGTCGGCGCCGGCTTCAACGCCATCGATACCGCTGACGTCTATTCGCGCTGGGCGCCTGGGCATCAGGGTGGTGAATCTGAAACCGTCATCGGCGAGTGGATGAAGGCGCGAGGCAATCGCGACAAGGTCGTGCTGATCACCAAGGTCGGCAGCGAGATGCCCGCCGGCAAGGGGCTCAAGGCGGCCTATATCCAGAGCGCCTGCGAGGCGTCGCTGAAGCGTCTGCAAACCGACCACATCGATCTCTATTTCTCGCACTTTCCGGACGAGGACACGCCCGTCGCAGAAACGCTGGAGGCGCACGAGCGCCTGATAGAGCAGGGAAAGGTCCGCGCGATCGGCGGTTCGAATTACGATGCCGACGGGCTGACAGAGGCCATGGAAGCGGGCGATGGCAAGATCCACGGACGCTACAGCGTGCTCCAGCCGCACTACAATCTGCTGGTCCGCGACCAGTATGAGGGCGCGCTGGAAGACATCTGCGTCAGTGAAAATCTCGGCGTCATTCCTTACTTCGCCTTGGCGAGCGGATTCCTGACCGGCAAGTACCGCACCAAGGCCGATCTGAAGAAGTCTGCCCGCGGCGGCCGCATGAAGGATCTCCTTCAGGGCCGCGGTCCAGCGCTGCTTGCCGCGATGGATGTCGTCGCTGTCCGGCACAACGCGACTCTGGCGCAGGTCGCGCTCGCCTGGCTGATGGCGCGGCCGAGCATCGCGGCACCCATCGCCTCGGCCACGAGCGTGGCGCAGTTGAACGAGTTAACGCCTGCCGTGAACATCACGCTGACCGCAGACGACATCAAAGAACTGGTCCTGTGATCCTGGTCTTCGTGAGCGTCCTGCTGGTGACGCATGGCGCGGGCTCCCCGCCGCGGGACCGCCTGCTGCTGTGCGACTGAGCAGTGCGGTCCGGTGACAAGGGAATCCGCTGCCAGCCTTAGTCGCGTGCGGAGATATCCAGCCTGGCGCCCTGCACGGCGACATTGGGTTCCTCGATCGGTCTGTGCCCAACCGCGTGGACCAGGGCATTGAACAGCAGATAGCGGGCGTCAGGTTCTTTCGCGGCCAGCGCGCTTGCCGGACCACGATAGATGATCTTCCATCCTGCAGGATCGATGATGATGGCCTCGCCCGTCTGCGTGAATCCGAGGTCGCGACCAACCGCCTGCGACTCATCGTCGAGAATGGGTATCGTGCTGCCCAACGCCTTTGCCTCCGCCGCGATCGTCGCGCGGGTGTCCACGGAGCTGGAGTTCAGCAGGAAATACTCTGCGGTGCGGAAGATGGACTTGACGGATTCAAGCGACTGCACGGCGTCCCGGGAAACCGGGTCTGCGTTCACCTGGGCTACGATCACGATGGCTGACGCGTCGATAAGGCTGCGGAGTTCATGCGGCGTCCCGGCCTGGTCGCTGAGGGTGAAGTTCTCGACCCCTGCAGAAGGGCCCGATACGCCCGGCACCGGCGGTTCAGCCAGTGCGGCCTGGCAGACGACCGCCATGCTGGCAGCGGCCAAAGCGATTGCGGCGCCTGTCCGTTTCATTCTTGTCCTCATCACGAGCGTCCTCCTGTCTCGGGTCACGGGTGGCTCTGGCCGGGTGCGGCGCGCCCCTCGGGAGCCGCAGTCCGCCCGTAATGGCCCGGCAAGGTGTTGATCCAGATCAAGGGGGGGCGCTGATCTTGTCTGGCGGCGTGCCGGGAGGACGATCACATGCTATGCGAGGCGCAGCCGAGGAGGGATCGGGATGGACCTGCTGATCAAAAAGAGTGCGTTGGCGGAATCGAAATTTGCCAACAAACCGCTCGCGCCGCTGGCCGAGGGCGAGGCGCGCATGCGCGTGGACCTGTTCTCGCTGACCGCCAACAACGTCACTTACGGCGCGATGGGCGACTTCCTCAAATACTGGAGCTTCTTCCCGACCGATGAGGATGGCTGGGGGCGTGTTCCCGTCTGGGGCTTTGCAACGGCGATCGAAAGCCGCTCGCCATCGGTTGCCGTCGGCGAGCGCGTCTATGGCTACCTGCCGATGTCTGACACGTTCACGCTGGCGCCCGGCGATCGCAAGCACGGCGGCTTTGCCGAGACCGCGCCGCATCGCACTGGCCTCGCACCCGTCTACAACAGCTATGTGCTCAACGCGGGCGACCCGCTCTACGCAGCGGACACCGAGGCGCTGCAGGTCCTGTTCCGCCCTCTGTTCACCACATCCTTCCTGATCGATGACTTCATCGCCGACGCCGGATACTTCGGCGCGAAGCAGGTGATCTTTTCCAGCGCCTCGGCCAAGACGGCCTTTGCCGCAGCCCAGCTGATGAAGGCGCGCGCAGACGTGAGGGTGGTCGGCCTCACCTCGCCATCGAATGTCGCCTACACGAAGCAGCTCGGCTTCTATGACGAGGTCATCCCGTATGACGGCGTTGCGCAGATGGACGGCAGCCTGCCGTCCGTCTTCATCGACATCGCCGGCAATGCGAGCGTCCAGGCGGCAGTGCATGCCAGGTTTGCAGACAAGCTGACCTACAGCTGTTCGGTCGGCGCAACGCACTGGGACGCGTTGCGGCCGGGCCAGCCACTCGCAGGCCCCGCGCCCAAGATGTTCTTTGCGCCGGATGTGGTGCGCAAGCGCATCACTGACTGGGGCCCCGCCGGCTTCCAGCAGAAGCTGTCCGAAGCGTGGCGCGCTTTCCTGCCGACTGCTGCGCGCACAACGCGCGTCGTGGAGGGGAAGGGCCTCAACGCTGCCGCCAGCGTGTTCGTCGATCTCGCCAGCGGCCGGGCCGATCCACGCGATGGGCATGTGGTGCGGTTGGCGTAACAGGCGCTCATCGGGCCTAAACTGGTTGGGGCCACGATCTTCGGCGTTAGCCCACCCAATCCGTTAGCCTTTGCCGGCCTATCCTGCCCGATGACCACCCGCATCGAAGCTGTGATCGATCGTCTGCGCGAACTGCCGGAAGCCGAGCAGGAGATGCGGGCGGGTGAGATCGAGGCGCTGCTGATGGAGCCGGCGTCCCTGCTGGATGCAGCGCAATGGCGCGAGGTCGAGGACGAGATCGACACGGATGACGGCGTACGCCTGTCCCATGCCGATGTGATGGGCCGCATGCGCGCAAGGTTCGGACGATAACATGCTGACGATGAAAATCTCCTGGCGTCCTCGCGCGGCCGACGATTTCGAGGCGCTGATCACCCAGTCCACGGCAGGTCATGTCGCCCATGCCTCCCGTGACAAGTCGCTGGTCGAAACCCGCATCCAGCAGCTGGTCCGCTTCGATCAGCTTGGCCGAAAAACCCGCCGCCAGGGCGTCCGCGAACTGCCCGTCGAAGGCACGCCCTATGTTGTGGTCAGCAAGCGCCACGAAGGCGAAATCCTGATTCTGCGGATGTTCTCCAACGGGTCAGCCGTCCAGAGCCGATAGAAAAGCTATTGCGCCGAACAAGCGCTTGTCACTTGCGAAATGGCTTGTTTTGCCTTTTTAGCTAGAGGCATGCCCGCTTACCGTTCACGCACCACCACCTTTGGCCGCAACATGGCCGGCGCCCGCGCCCTCTGGCGCGCCACCGGCATGAAGGATGGCGACTTTTCGAAACCGATCATCGCGGTCGTCAACTCGTTCACGCAGTTCGTGCCCGGCCACGTCCACCTCAAGGACATGGGCCAGCTCGTCGCGCGCGAGATCGAGGCGGCGGGCGGCGTCGCGAAGGAGTTCAACACTATCGCAGTCGATGACGGCATCGCGATGGGCCATGGCGGCATGCTCTACAGCTTGCCCAGCCGCGATTTGATCGCGGACTCGGTCGAGTACATGGTCAATGCGCACTGCGCAGACGCCATGGTCTGCATCTCGAATTGCGACAAGATCACGCCCGGTATGCTCAACGCTGCCATGCGGCTCAACGTTCCGGCGGTGTTCGTCTCAGGCGGGCCGATGGAAGCCGGCAAGGTCGTCTGGAAGGACGCCAAGACCGGCGTCTCCAAGGAACACAAGCTGGACCTTATCGACGCGATGATGCAGGCGGGCGACGATCGGATCTCGGATGAGCAGGTTGCAGCCGTCGAAGCCGAAGCCTGCCCGACATGCGGCTCATGCTCCGGCATGTTCACGGCCAACTCGATGAACTGCCTCACCGAAGCGCTCGGTCTGTCGCTGCCGGGCAATGGCACCGTGGTCGCCACGCACAAGGATCGCGAGCGCCTGTTCAAGCGCGCCGGTCGCCTGATCGTCGACATCTCGAAACGCTATTACGAGAAGGACGACGCCAGCGTGCTGCCGCGCAACGTTGCGAGCAAGAAGGCCTTCGAGAACGCCATGGCGCTCGATGTCGCCATGGGCGGTTCCACCAACACCGTGCTGCACGTCCTCGCAGCGGCGCAGGAAGGCGGCATTGATTTCACGATGGACGACATCGACCGCATTTCGCGCGCCACGCCCTGCATCTGCAAGGTCGCGCCGGCCGTCTCGAATGTTCACATCGAGGACGTGCACCGCGCCGGCGGCATCATGAGCATCCTCGGCGAACTCGCACGCGGCGGCCTGCTCAACACCGAGACCAGCACTGTGCATGCGCCAACCCTCGGCCACGCCATCGCCTACTGGGACATCCGCCAGTCGAACGACGAAGAGGTAGAGACCTTCTTCAAGGCGGCCCCCGGCGGCGTGCGCACGACAGTCGCCTTCAGCCAGGAAAAACGCTGGCCCGAGCTCGACCGCGATCGCGCCGAGGGTGTCATCCGCTCGACGGAGAGCGCCTTCACCAAGGATGGCGGCCTCGCCGTGCTCTACGGCAACATCGCCGAGAAGGGCTGCATCGTGAAGACAGCCGGCGTCGATGAAGAGATCTGGAAGTTCAACGGCACAGCCCGCGTCTTCGAAAGCCAGGACGAGGCGGCGGCTGCGATCCTCAACAACAAGATCGTCGCCGGCGACGTTGTCGTCATTCGCTATGAAGGGCCCAAGGGCGGGCCGGGCATGCAGGAAATGCTGTACCCGACCACCTACCTGAAATCGCGCGGACTCGGCAAAGTATGTGCGCTGCTGACGGACGGCCGTTTCTCCGGCGGCACGTCTGGCCTCTCCATCGGCCACGCCTCGCCTGAAGCCGCCGCTGGCGGCCTGATTGCGCTGGTAGAAGAGGGCGATCCGATCGAGATCGACATCCCTAACCGCTCTATCCGCCTCGCTGTTCCGGACGACGTCATCGGCCAGCGCCGCCGCGCAGAGGAAGCTCGCGGCAAGGACGCCTACACACCGAGCAACCGCAACCGCGTCGTTTCGGCCGCGCTGCAGGCCTATGCGGCGCTGGTCACGTCAGCCGACACCGGCGCCGTGCGCGATCTCGGGCAGATCCGGAAGTAGGCTGCGGCCCTAAGCCGGCTTTCGCCTGTTGCCCGACTCGGTCACGCTTCCCGGTGAGGTCAGGACCCCGTCCATGCAACCGGCTGAACGCATCGTCATCAAGGGCGACCAGGTCGGCGTCGAGCGAAAGCGCAAGCCGCTCTGGCGCTGCGCCCTGTCAGAGATCGTTCGCATCGACGCCTACAAGCGCGATCAGGGCGCTGTCGATCTGATCTGCTTCGACATCTGGTACGAGACCGACGGAGAGTGGATGGTCACCGCTCACGAAGACCTCGAGGGCTGGGAAGAACTCACCGCATGCCTGCGTGACCTGCCGGGTTTCGACGGCGAGTGGTTCGCCAAGGTCTCCCAGCCGCCATTCGCCGAATGCCGGACCCTCGTGTATGTAAGGCGCTGAGGGAAACGACTCGGGGCGCACATGGCTGACAAACGCGAAATCCTGTCGCTCAGTGAGGCCATGGAAGGCCTGCCGGAAGACTTCGCCTTCTTCGCCGACCGTTTCACCGGCACAATCCAGCCGGCCCTCGCTGGCCGCGAAGCCGAACGCGTGAAGGCGGTCCAGCGGCAATGGAACTTCATCGTCATCGGCGTGGTGCTGGGCGTCGCGATCTTCGCGGGCTTCACCTTCCTGATGCCGGAAGACGGGATGATGTTCGGTGGCTTCATCGGCGTCGGCGCCGCGCTCGCCATGGGCGCCTGGGGATCGATGGCGCTCGACAAGCTGGGCAAGGAAACCAAGCTCATGCTGGTCGAGCCTGTCGCGCAGGAATTCAACATCGCCTACCAGGTCGCGCCCGGCCGCCCCGAAGACGTCATGCAGTTCCGCTCGCTTGACCTTGTGCCAGGCTGGGACCGCGAGAAATTCGAGGACAGGCTTACCGGCGCGCGCAACGACACGCCATTCGAATTCTTCGAAGCGCACCTTGAAGAGAAGCGCACGACGACAGACGGCAAGGGCCGCACCCGCACCACATGGGTGACCGTGTTCAAGGGCCAGTGCCTCGTTGCCAACTTCCACAAGCAGTTCAACGGCGTGACCAAGGTCTATCGCGACGCGGGCGCGCTGAACTTCTTCAAGAAGCTCGGCCAGATGGGCAAGGGCCAGCGCGTGAAGCTCGAAGACCCCGTCTTCGAGAAGGCCTTCGAAGTCTATTCGACGGACCAGATCGAAGCGCGCTTCATCCTGACGCCCGATTTCATGGAACGCCTCATCGGGCTCGAGCGCACCTTCAAGGGCAGGCAGGTGCGCTGCGCCTTCTCGGGTGGCTGCATGTTTCTCGCCTGCGAGGGCAAGAACCTGCTCGAGCCCGGCTCGATGCACCGAAAGATGGATGATCTCGGCCGCGTCCGTGAAATCCTGCAGGATTTCGCGGCGATCTTCCTGCTGATCGACGCGATGAGCCAGCGCCTCACGCCGGATGCGCTGCGGGATACGCAGCCCTAGGTTCGCCCCTCACGCGATTCCCCGCGCCACAGCGGGCGGGAATCGCGATAACCCGATCACACAGCGAAACCGACCGGGACCAAGATGGCCAAGAAACCCTTCTTCGAACGCGCGCTTGAGGGCGGGCTGTTCTCTTCGCGCTGGCTCATGGCGCCATTCTATGTCGGCCTCGTCGCCGCCCTGATTGCGCTGATGGTCGTCTTCTTCCAGGAGCTCATCCATCAGATCCCCATGTTGTGGACGTTCGATCCGGTCACCCACGTCTACGCAATGACCGCCAATGACGCGATCATGCTGGCCCTGTCGCTGATCGACCTGTCGTTGGCGGCCAACCTTGTGCTGATCGTGATGTTTTCGGGCTACGAGAACTTTGTGTCCAAGT